>NZ_JBIBXY010000006.1:0-467888 GCF_043082785.1 Streptomyces sp. NPDC014764
GCAAGACGCTCGACTGGGATACCCCAGCCGAGCGTCTACGTGATCTACTCACCACCTGAAACCAGGCGGTGTTGCGACGACCCCTTGAACCCAAGACTTCTCGGCGGGGCCCGCTCCTTGCGCTGTCCGGACGCCGCACGGTCCGCCGCCCATAAGAGTTACCGGTCCGTAACTTACTCGCGGGTTACCGCCGGTAAGTGAGCGCTGTTAGTTTTCGGATTCATCTTCTGCAGCCGCCGCAAGGAGAGAGCCGTGAGCCGTATCAGCAGCGTGCTGACCACCGTCGTCGCGACGACGGCGTGTGTGTGCGCGTCCGCGTCGCCCGCCGCGGCGACCGACCCCGTCGTGTCGCGGGGCGTCACCATCCCCGCCTTCTACACCCCGCCCGCCGAACTCCCGTCGGGCAACGGCAAGCTGATCCGCCATGAGCCCCTGCGCCTCGGGCTGAGCCTGCCCGGCCTGGACGGCCGCCGCCTGCCGGGCACGGCCACCCGCCTGATGTACACGTCCACGGACGCCGACGGACAGCCGGTGGCCGTCACCGGCGCCTACATCGAACCGTCCGCCGGCTGGACTGGCTCCGGACCACGCCCGCTGGTCGTCGTCGGCTCCGGCACCATGGGCCAGGGCGACCAGTGCGCGCCGTCCCTCGCCCTGGAGAACCCGCTCACCCTCACCGGGGAGACCGTGTCCTTCGGTTACGAGACCCTGGCCGTCTACCGGCTGCTCGCCACCGGCGCGGCGGTCGTCGTCACCGACTACGTCGGCCTCGGCGCCACCGACCGGCTGCACACCTACGTCAACCGCGTCGACGAGGGCCACGCCATGCTGGACGCGGCCCGGGCGGCGCGCTCCGTGCCCGGCGCTTCCGTCACCGCCTCCTCCCGGGTGGGGATGTACGGCTACAGCCAGGGCGGAGGGGCCAGCGCCGCCGCGGCCGAACTCCAGCGCACCTACGCGCCCGACGTCCCGCTGGTCGGCACCTACAGCGGCGCTCCGCCCGCCGATCTGACGGAGGTGACGAAGGGCATCGACGGCAGCGCGCTGGCCGGTGCGCTCGGCTGGTCCATCAACGGGTTCGCGCAGACCTCGCCGGCGCTGCGGGACGTCATCGAGGCGAACCTGAACGACGCCGGGCGCAAGGCGCTGAAGGACATCTCCACCACCTGCGTGGGCGACGCGATCCTCGGCTACGGCTTCACGAAGAGCACGAAGTGGACGAAGAACGGGAAGTCCGTCGGCGACATCATCGCTGGTGAACCCGCCGCGCAGGCCGTCCTGGACGACCAGCGTCTCGGCCGGCTGAAGCCCACCGGCCCGGTCCGCCTGGCGACGGGGACGCAGGACGACATCGTGCCGCACGCACAGGCGCGCCAACTGGCCGTGGACTGGTGCAAGAAGGGCGGCGACGTCACCTACAAGGCGGTCATGCTGCCGAACCTGGGCGACAAGCTGCTCACCAACCACCTGGCGCCGCTGCTGACCGACCAGGGAGACGCGGTGGACTGGCTGACCGACCGGCTCAAGGGCAAGGCGGCGAGCTCCAACTGCTGGACCATGCCCTTGCAGCCGTGAGCACGCGGGAATGACATGAGCCCCGTTCCGCAGCTGCGGGACGGGGCTCATGAGCGGAGCGCCGGGCAGGCCTTGCACCTGCATTTCCCCGCAGGAAGCGGGGCGTCTTTCCTTAGACGACCAACGCACAGTCGGGTTGAGGAGGTTCGTCCTCGCCGTGACCTGAGAAAACCATAGCGGAGATCGGCTCACCCGTCACATCGGTCACATGAACAACCCGGCCGGGGCTCGTTCGAACTTCTCCTCGACCTCCGCACGCTCGGCCGCGTTCGGCTGGGTGGACCGGCAGGACGGCCCGGCGCTGGCGCCGGACATCAGTTCGGAGCACGGGCCCGGCTTACGGTCCGGGAGGCCCAGGACGTGGCCCAGTTCATGGGCGGCGATCCGGACCGTGGAATGCCCCTCCGCCACCGCCTCCCGGCCGAAGTACACGGTGCCGCTGCCCAGACCGCCGGGCACGGTGCGCGGCCAGCCGTCGACCACGACGATCCGGATGTCCGCCGCTTCGCCGGACTCCACCGGACGCAGTTCCACCGCGTCGACGCTGTCGTTCCAGACCGCCGCTCCCCGGTCGACCGCGGACGCGAACTCCCCGGCCCGGCCGGTGTCGTAGGTGAGCACCCGGGTCTCCCCCGAAGGCGCCGCCGAGTCGGCAGTCCTGACGGCCACGGCCTGTCCGCCCACCACGGGGCCCGACAGGACGAGCACGGCGGCCACGGCGCCGGTGAGCGTACGGATCCGCATGGTCGACCTCCTGTGGGGGGACAGCGACGGTCGAAGTGCCGCTTCGGAGCGGCTTCCCGCCGCCCGGCCGGTCAATCACGGGACCCCGGATTCAGAAGTCCCGCTGCTCAATCCCATGCGACGTGCCGGTTGGACTTCCGGATCACTCGGGGGCACTGTGGGCCCAGGATCAACACCGTCCCACGGGACACCCCGCTCGCACCACCGGAGACCGCACCGATGAACCACCTCGCCGCCCCCGACCGCTACGACGGCGCCATGCGCTACCGGCGCACCGGGCGCTCAGGTCTCGACCTGCCCCTGCTGTCGCTCGGCTACTGGCACAACTTCGGTGACGACCGGTCCTTCGAGAGCCAGCGGGCCATCGCGCTGCGCGCCTTCGACCTGGGCATCACCCACCACGACCTGGCCAACAACTACGGCCCTCCCTACGGTTCCGCCGAGATCAACTTCGGCCGGCTGATGAAGCGGGACCTGGCCCCGTACCGGGACGAGATGGTGATCTCCACCAAGGCCGGCTGGGACATGTGGCCCGGCCCCTACGGGCAGGGCGGCGGCTCCCGGAAGTACCTGCTGGCCTCCCTGGACCAGTCCCTGAAGCGGACGGGCCTGGACTACGTGGACATCTTCTACTCGCACCGGCTGGACGCCACCACGCCGCTCGAGGAGACCATGGGCGCCCTGGACACCGCGGTGCGCCAGGGGAAGGCGCTCTACGTCGGCATCTCCTCGTACGACGCCGAGCGCAGCCGGCAGGCCGCGGAGATCCTGCGCGACCTGGGCACCCCGCTGCTGATCCACCAGCCGTCGTACAACATGCTGAACCGCTGGATCGAGACGGACGGGCTGCTGGACGTGGCCGACGAGGAGGGATTCGGCGTCATCGGGTTCACCGCCCTGGCGCAAGGGCTCCTCACCGGGCGCTACCTGGACGGCGTGCCCGAGGACTCGCGGGCCGCGGCGGGCTCCTCGTTCGACGCGGGCTGGCTGACGGACGACATGCTGCGCAGGCTGCGGGCGCTGAACGGCATCGCGGCCCGGCGCGGTCAGACCCTGGCGCAGATGGCGCTGGCCTGGGCGCTGCGCGACCCGCGGGTGACGTCGCTGGTCATCGGCGCCTCCCGGACCGAGCAGCTGGATCAGAACGTGGCCGCGCTGGAGAACCTCGACTTCACCGCCGAGGAGCTGGCGGAGATCGACTCGTACGCCACGGACGGCAACGTGGACCTGTGGCGGGATGCCCGCCTCGGCGCGCTGGGCTGACGCCTGGCCGGACGGGGCGAGGTGTGCCCCGCCCGGTTCTGGGAACTGAGGTGCTCTGAACGGCTCGGCCCCCCACCTCCTGGACGGCCCCTCGTGCAGACCTTCCTCCCCTACCCCGACTTCTGCGGTACCGCGCTGGTCCTGGACCGCAAGCGGCTCGGCAAGCAGCGGGTGGAGGCGCTCCAGGTGCTGCGCGGGCTGATCGTGCCGGGCTACGGCTGGCGCCGTCATCCCGCCGTGCGCATGTGGACCGGGTACGAGGAGGCGCTCGTGCGCTACGGCCTGGAGATCTGCCGGGTCTGGCGCGAGCGGGGCCACCAGGACAGCTGTGCGGCCACCCTGGTCGCCGACCTGGCCACGGTGCGGCCCGGGGCGCCGGTGCGGGAGCAGGACGAGCTGGCCGGGGCCGGTGAGCTGCCGCCCTGGCTCGGTGACGAGGCCGTGCACCGCAGCCACCGCTCCGCGCTGGTCCGGAAGGACCCCGGGGTGTACCGGGAGCTGTTCCCCGACGAGCCGGACGACCTGCCGTACTTCTGGCCGTCCTCCGACCGCGACCCGGAGGCGGCGGCCGGCTGAGCCCCGGCGCGCCTCGCACGCGCGCCGGGGCTTCGCCTGCCGCCTCAGCGGGAGGACAGGTAGTCCTCGACGCCAGGGGCGGTGTGCGCGTCCTCGGCGTTCACCACACCGCCGACCGCCTTCGCGTCCGGCTTGAGCACGTAGGTCTGCACGCTCGCGGGGCGGTTCACGT
The DNA here is from genome assembly GCF_043082785.1 of Streptomyces sp. NPDC014764. Classification (NCBI taxonomy): domain Bacteria; kingdom Bacillati; phylum Actinomycetota; class Actinomycetes; order Kitasatosporales; family Streptomycetaceae; genus Streptomyces; species Streptomyces sp. NPDC014764. Next base: position 4,331 of record NZ_JBIBXY010000006.1, read on the forward strand.
CGGAGAAGTCCTGCGGCGTGCCGAGCCCGGTGTCGGCGTTCGACTGCGAGCGGTGCGCCTTGACCACGTCCTCCCTGGTCAGCCCGCCTGCCTCGCACGCCTTGGCGAGGTCCTCGCCGGTGAGCTTCGCGGCGTTGTAGCCGGACAGCACGCCGGAGTCGACGGGCGAGTCCGGGTACTTCTTCTTGTACGACGCCACCATCTTCTCCACGCCGGGCAGGTCGGAGCTGACGGCGGGCGCCGCGCTGACCACGCTCAGCATGGCCGCGAGGGCAGGCGCGGCCGGAGTCTCCATCAGCTGGGGCGCGAACCCGGGCGCGCTGCTGACCACGGGGACCTTCAGGCCACGCGAGGCGGCGACGCCCACCAGGGACGCCGTCTGCGCCGGGCCCGCGCTGATCAGGACGGCCTTGACGCCCTGCTTGCGCAGCGCCGACACCTGCGCCGAGAGGTCGGTGTCGGTGGCCTGGATCTTCTGCCCGGCCACCTTCATCCCGGCCTGCTCCGCCGCCCAGGTCGAGCCCTCCAGGGCGTTGGCGCCGTAGTCGCCCTCGAAGTAGACGTGGCCGATGGTGTCGCCCTTCTTCAGGCCCTTGGTGCGGGTGAGGTAGTCGACGGCCGCGATCATGTCGACGTCGTAGGTGGTGCCGAGCACCTGGACGGCGTCCTTGCCGAGCAGGGAGGCCGCCCAGGCCTGCGGGAAGGTGAGCATCTTGTCCCGCTGGATGTCGTCGAGCAGGGCGGCCACCACCGGGGAGCCGATGACCTGCGGCAGCGCCACCACGTCGGGGGCGATGTCGGCGTAGGCGGTGACGGCCTTCTGCACGTCGTAGCCGTGGTCCTTGACGACGATCTCGACCTTGCGGTCGCAGATGCCGCCCTCGGCGTTGGTCTCGTCGGCCCACATCTGCTGGGCCTGCACGATGCTCTTGCCGAGCGTCGCGTAGGGGCCGGTCAGGTCGGTGAGGGCGCCCAGCTTGATCGTGTCGTCGTCGACGCCCGGGCCGGTGCGGACGCCGTCGGCTGCGTCGCCCTTGCCGTCGCCCTCCGCCTTGGAACTGCAACCGGTGGCGGCGAGCAGCAGCGCGAGGGTGCCGGCGAGGACGGCTCCGGCGGCGCGGGTGCGGGGGCGGCGGGTGTGTCTGGTGGTCACGGGGTGTGCTCCTTGGGTCGTGCGGCCGCGGCCGGCGGCGGGGGCGAGGGAAGGGCGGTGTCCGGGGCGGTGGTCGGGGTGCGGCGGCGCCGCAGGCGGTCGCGGGCCCGGCGGGCCAGACCGTGCAGCCCGTCGGGGGCGTACAGCAGGACGAGGACGATGGCGGCGCCGTACAGGTAGCGGGCGGCCTCGGTGGGACCGACGGCGCCCTCGGCGGAGCCGGGCGCGGCGACCAGCGGGAGCTGGTCGGCGTAGCGGGTCATCAGCAGCGGCAGCGCGGTGACGAACACGGCGCCGGCGGTGGCCCCGGCGACCGATCCCAGGCCGCCGATGACGATCATCGCGAGGTAGTCGACGGACAGCACGAGGCCGAAGTAGTCGGGCACCACGCGGCGGAAGGCGAGCGCCAGCAGCACCCCGGCGAGGCCCGCGTACATCGACGACACCACGAAGGCGGCGGAGCGGTGCCGGGCCACGTCGACGCCCATCACGGCGGCGGCGGTCTCACTGTCCCGGAGGGCGGCCAGCGCACGGCCGGGGCGGGAGCGGAGCAGGCCGCGGGCGGTGAACCAGGTGAGCGCGAACAGCGCCAGGCCCAGGAACCACAGCCGCTCCTCCGCGCCGAACGGCACGCCGAGGACGGTCAGTTCGTCGCCCGCGTCGAAGGTGAAGCCGCCGAGGGACAGCGGCGGCACGGAGCGGCCGTTGAAGCCGCCGGTGACCGACTCGGCGGTGAGCAGGACGTGGTGGCCGAGGAAGACCAGGGCGAGGGTGGCGATGCCGAGGTAGATGCCCTTGACGCGGCCGGCGACGGGACTGAACAGCCCGCCCGCGATCCCCGCCATCAGTACCGCGAGGGGCACGGCGAGGGCGGTCGGCAGGCCGGGGCCCGGGTCGCCGGCCAGCCAGGTGTAGCCGTAGGCGCCGACGGCGAGGAAGAAGGCGTGGCCGAGGGAGAGTTGCCCCGCGGTGCCGCTGAGCAGGGCGAGGCCGACGGCTCCGATGGCGGCCGCCATGGAGAACAGGCCGATGCGCAGCCAGAAGGCGTCCAGGTAGAACGGCGGCAGGCACAGCAGCACGGCGACCGTAAGGAGGGTGGCGCGGCGACGGGTCAGCAGCGCGCGGATCCGGTCAGACACGGGCCGCTCCCTTCGCGCCGAACAGCCCGTTGGGCCGCACGAGGAGCACCAGCAGCATCACGGCGTACGGGGCGACGTCGCCGAAGCCGTCACCGAGCACGTGCAGTTCGGACTGGTAGCCGACGACGAGCGCCTCGGTCAGCCCGATGACGAGACTGCCGGCGAGGGCGCCCGTCGGGGAGGCGAGCCCGCCGAGGATGGCGGCGGGGAAGGCGTTGAGCGCGATCTGCCCGGTGGTGCGCTCCAGACCGGGGGCGGGGAACGCGGCGAGGAAGACGGCGGCCAGGGCGGCGAGCGCGCCCGCCAGGCACCAGGCGCCCGCCCGGACCCGGCCGAGGTGTACACCCATCAGCGCCGCGGCCTCCATGTCCTCGGCCGCCGCCCGCAGCGACAGGCCCCAGGGGGTGAACCTGAACAGTGCGAAGACCCCGGTGATGACGACGGCCGACACGGCGATCGCGGCGAGCCGGCTGTCCGCGACGGTGACCGGGCCGAGTTCGGTCACCGCGTCGCCCCACGGGTCTCCGAGCGACAGCAGGTCCCCGCCGATGCGCCGGGCCAGCTCGGTGAGCAGCACGATGTCGATGCCGATGGTGACGATGGTCTGCACGTGCGCGGAGTGGGCGTCGGTGCCGCCGCGTTGCAGCAGGAACCGGTCCAGCGCCCCGGCGAGGGCGGCCGTGACGAGGACCGCGAGGGCGAGCGCCCCGGCGAAGCCCAGGGCGTCGTGGAGGACGGCGACCAGGTAGCCGCCGAACAGCAGCAGGGAGCCGTGGGCGAAGTTGAGCACGCCCGAGGCCTTGAAGATGACGACGAAGCCGAGGGCGACCAGCGCGTACACCGCGCCGAGGGCGAGCCCGCCCAGCAGGCTGTCCAGGAGATCCGTCATGCCGCGTCCTCCCCGGTCGCGTCGGTGCCGAGGTAGGCGCGCAGGACCTCCGGGTCCTGGCGGACCTCGTCGGGCGTGCCGTGCGCGATGGGCCGGCCGAAGTCCAGCACGGTGACCTCGTCGGCGAGACGCATCACCAGGCCCATGTCGTGCTCCACGAGCACCACGGACAGGCCGAGTTCGGCCCGGAGTTCCGCCACCACCTCGGCGGTGCGGGCGCGTTCGGCGGCGTTCATGCCGGCCACCGGTTCGTCGAGCAGCAGCACACGGGGCTCCAGGCAGAGGGCGCGGGCGAGTTCGACGCGCTTGCGGTCGCCGTAGGACAGCAGGCCGACCGGTGAGTCGAAGTGGGAGCCGAGGCCGGTGAGTTCGGCGATCTCGCGGGCACGGGCGAGGTGTTCGCGCTGTTCGCGCCGGGCACCGGGCAGCCGCAGTGCGCTCGCGGTGAACCCGGCGCGGGTGAGGGCGTGCCGGCCGAGCATCAGGTTGTCGGCGACGGTGCCCTGGGTGGTGACGATGTTCTGGAAGGTACGGGCCACGCCGAGCGCGGCGATGCGGTGCGGGGCGAGCCGGGTCAGCTCGGTGCCGCCGAGAGTGACGGTGCCGGATGCGGGACGGCACAGTCCCGACAGCACGTTGAAGCACGTGGACTTGCCGGCGCCGTTCGGGCCGATGAGCGCGTGCACGGAGCCGGGGGCCACGGTGAAGGACACCCCGTCGAGCGCGGTGAGCCCGGCGAAGCGGACGGTGACGTCCCGTACGGCGAGCTCCGGCGGGGCGGTGGTGGTGCGGGGCTCGCCGGCGCGGGCCTTGGTGGTGCGGTCGTTCACGCGGCCCCCTGGTCCTGGGCCGACTCGCCCAGGTACAGGCGGCGTACGGCGTCGGTGCGGGCGAGTTCGTCGGCGGGCCCGGACAGGCGGGTCTCCCCCACCTCCAGGACGTGGGCGTGGCTCGCGAGGGAGAGCGCCATGCCGGCGTTCTGCTCGACGAGCAGCACGGCGGTGCCCTGCGTGTTGATCTCGCGGACCACCTCCGCGATGCGGTGCACCATCTGGGGGGCGAGGCCCAGGGAGGGCTCGTCCAGGAGCAGCAGGCGGGGCGCGGCCATCAGGGCGCGGCCGATCGCCAGCATCTGCTGCTCGCCGCCGGACAGGAGCCCGGCCGGCTGATGGGTGCGTTCGGCGAGCCGGGGGAAGAGCGTGAAGACGCGGTCGCGCGCCTCCTGGACCTGGTCGCGTCCGCGCCGTTCGAGGCCCAGGCCGCCGGAACGGAGGTTCTCGTCGACCGACAGCCCGGCGAACACCCGCCGTCCCTCGGGCACCTGGACGACGCCGGCGCGGACCGCGGCGACCGGGTCCTTGCCGTCGAGCACCGTGTCGCCGTAGCGGATGCTGCCCGCCGTGACCGCGCCGCGGTGCAGGCGGAGCGTGCCGGAGACGGCGCGGAGCAGTGTGGTCTTGCCGGCGCCGTTCGCGCCGAGCAGGGCCACGACCGTGGCGGGGGGCACGGTCAGGGACACGGAGCGGAGGGCGGACAGGGCTCGGCCGTACGTCACGTCGACGTCCTCGACGTGAAGGGTGGGGCCACCGTCCGGTGGTGCTTCGGGCATCACGACTCCTCGGGGTCGTCGCGTGGGTCTGCGACGGCTTCGGGGGAAGGGGTGCTTACGACAGCACGGAGGTGCGGAGGGGGTACAGCGGTCCGGGGCCGCACGCTGCGGTGTACCAACGGGGGTGGGGGTGGGTTGTGCGGGTGCCCATGCGGGCGGCTTGCTGATCGGTACGCCAGGGGGCCGGGGGGTACTTGTCGTATCGCGGGTGCGGGCCGGTGGGGGTGATCGCGCAGTTCCCCGCGCCCCTTCCGGCACGGATGCGCCGCGAGCGGACAGCCGTTGCTTCGGCACAAAGGGCGGAGGGCTCCTGTCGTGTCACCGGTGCCGGCCGGTGAGGGGTGATCGCGCAGTTCCCCGCGCCCCTTCCGGCACGGATGCGCCGCGAGCGGACAGCCGTTGCTTCGGCACAAAGGGCGGGGGGTTCCTGTCGTGTCGCCGGTGCGGGCCGGTGAGGGGTGATCGCGCAGTTCCCCGCGCCCCTTCCGGCGCGAATGCGCCGCGAGCGGACAGCCGTTCCGTCGGCACAAAGGGCGGGGGGCTCCTGTTGTGTCACCAGTGCCGGCCGGTAGGGGGCGAGCGCGCAGTTCCCCGCGCCCCTTCCGGTGTGTCCCGGGGCGGCGTCTCATGTGCCCCGGCGGTGGAGGAGGTTGTGGGCTGTCAGGGCCAGGGTGGTTTCCACCAGGTCGGTGGGGCGGGAGAGGTTGCGGCCTGTCAGTTGTTCGTAGCGGCGCAGGCGGTTGAGGACGGTGTTGCGGTGGCAGTAGAGGCGGCGGCCAGCCCGCTGGGCGGAGCCGTCGCAGGCCAGCCAGGTGGCGAGGGTGTCGAGGAGGACCTCGGCGTCGGCGGGTTCCAGGGCGGCGAGCGGGCCGAGCAGCCGGTCGGCCAGCGCCGCGGCGAGGTCGGGGTTCAACGCGACCAGCGCCGCCGGCAGATGTTCGGTCAGCCTGACCGTGCCGCCCGCCTCCGGGCACAGCCGCAGCGCGGTGTCCGCCAGCCGTCGCGCCTCCCCCACGGCGGCCAGTCCGTCGACGGTGCCGCTGACGCCCACCCGCACGCCGGGCGGCTGCTCGTCCGGGACGAGCACCGCCGGGTCGCCCTCGACGAGGACGATGCCGTGGTCGGCGTCAACACCGGTGTGCCAGTGCACACGCACACCCGGGGCGAGGGCCGCCTGGGCGCCCGTACAGCCGGCGGACCGCGCCCCCTCGACGGCGACGACGACGTACCGGCCGTGCTCGGGCAGCTCCAGCGCCTCGGCCGCCTCGGGCAGGTCGGCGATCCTGCTGGTGCCGTCCAGCAGCGCCGCGGCCAGCAGGCGCACCCTGTTCTCCCTCCGCCATGCCATCTGCCGCTCGGTCTGCCGGTACGCGTCCGCGACGATCGTGCTGTGCTCGTCGACGTACTCCCACACGTCGGACGCGACGTGCACCAGCAGCCGTACGTCCTCCGGCGCCGCCCGGGACGTCTCGTCGACCAGGCCCTGCCACACCAGCGAGCCGCCCAGCCGGAAGGCGTGCAGCACCGCGTCCAGCGGCAGTCCCTGTTCGGCGCGGGTGGTTCCGATCTTCCAGGAGCAGCGGCGCGCCGCTTCGCGGGCGCCCCGCGGGTCCAGCAGCGAGGAGATGCTGTGCCGCAGCGAGCGGTGCACCTCCTGCCAGGTGGCGACGGCGTCGCCCTCGACGGCGGTGCGGTAGGCCGGTTCCTGCTCCTGGAGCACGGCGACCAGCCGGTCGGTGAGCTGCGGCAGGTCGTCCAGCAGGATGCGGGCGGCCCGGTGCAGCACGCGCAGCGCGTCGGCGTCGATCAGTGACCGCACGCGTGGCGTCCGCGACCGAGGCGCGGGCACGGGTCCGGGACGCAGCAGGGTTCGTGGCCGTACGGCGTGAGGCATCGCGCATTCCCCCCAGGGTCGGGCTTCCGGGCGGTGCCCGTGCGGCGGCCCCGTACCGGCGCCCGGCAGGTACGGGGAGCCCGCGGGCCGGCCGCCGTCGGACTCGTCCTGCCCCGAAGGATGGCATACCGTCCGGTCGGTCCCTAGAGTCGTGCGCCGGTCTTTTCCTCCTGCTCGACCAGACGCACCAGCTCGACCCGGGAACGGAGGCCGAGTGTGGCGAACACGTTCCGCAGGTGGTAGTCGACGGTCCGAGTGCTCACGGAGAGGCTGAGGGCCACCTCCCGGTTGGTGGCGCCCGCCGCCACGTACCGGGCGATCCGCAGCTGCTGCGGGGTGAGGCGGGCGAGACCGCCCACGCCGGACGACGCGGCGGGGGCCGCGTTCGGGGCGGCGCCGCCGGCCCTCAGCTCGGCGGCGGCCTGCTGCGCCCACAGAGGGGCTCCGCAGCGTTCGAAGCCGAGGCGGGCCTCCTCCAGCCGGGTGCGGGCCTCGCGGAGACGGCGTCTGCGGCGCAGCCACTTGCCGTAGAGGAGTTCCGTGCGGGCGCGTTCGAAGTCACCGACGGTGTCGTCGTGCCGGTGGAGAGCGCTGAGGTACAGCTCGTCGGCGGCGTCCGGGCCGGCCAGCAGGGCACGACAGCGCAGGAGTTGGGAGGGAGCCTGGGGGTCGGCGCCGCAGGCCGCCCACAGGGCGAAGTCCTCCACGACCGCCTCCGCGTGCTGGGGGCGTCCGGCGGACGCGGCGGCCTCCACGAAACAGGGGACGGCGAGCATCCACACCGCGAAGTGCCCGCGGCGGGCGCCCGGGCGGACCAACGGGCCGAGCCGCTGCGCCGCCTCGCGGGGACGGCCGGCGCCCAGGTCGGCGCGGGCGGCGGCCCAGTGCGCGAGGGTCGCGGCCTGGGCGAGCCCGTGCCGGCGGGCGGTGCGCAGGGCCTCCTCGGCGTGCTCCGCCACGAGGTCCGTCTCGCCCTCGATGGACGCGGCGAGCGCGAGGACGGCGTGGTGGTGGGCGGCGGTGTTGCGCAGCCCGGCGCGCTCGGCGACGCGGAGGCCCTCCTCGGCGTGGGTGCGGGCGAGCTGGTGGCGGCCTGCGCGGAGTTCGGCGTAGGCGAGGTACTCGAGGGCGCGGGGTTCGAGGGCGGCGGAGCCTGAGGTTCGGGCGGCGGCGAGGGCGCGGGCGCCCGCGCGGCGGGCGGAGGTGACGTCGCCGAGCATCAGCGCTGCGGCGGCGGAGCGGAGGAGGTGGTCGGGGTCGGTGCCGTGGAGGCCGTTGTCGACGACGCGGCGGAGGGGGGTGGCGGCGAGGTCGAATCGGGCGAGGAGGACGGCGCGCATGCCGTCGCGGTGGTCGCGGGAGGGGTCGCCGTCCGGCGGGGGGATCGTGGGCGGGGTGCCGCTCGGCTGGGCGTCGGTGGGCGGGGGGCACGCCGTGCGGGGTGCCGGTGCGCCCACCCGTGCCGCTGGGGGTCCCCCCGAGCCTTCAGGGCTCCGGGGGAGGCACGACTGTCCGTGGCGGGGGGATTCCCCGACTCCGCGGCCGGCGTTGTCGCCCGGAGCCGTGGCCGTCCCGTTTCCCGGAACCCGGACGCAGGCTTCCGCCAAGGGGAGGGTCGGGGGTGTGCGGGTGGGCGCCAGGGCCGAGAGGCAGGCGGTGGGGTCGCCCGCGGACCAGGCCGCGTCCGCCGCGCCCAGGGTCGCGCGGGCCGCGGCGGACGGGGGCAGGAGGTCGGCCGCGAGCAGGAAGGACTCCCGGGCGTCCTCCACCGGACCGTCCGCCAGCAGTACCGCGCCCCGCAGGAGTTCCGCGCCCCCGCGCACCGAGGCCGGTGCGGAACGGCCGCGTGCCCGGTCCAGCAGGCGCAGGGCGTCGGCGGCGTGGCCGGCGAGGAGTGCCTGCTCGGCGGCGGCGAGGTGGCGGCGGGCCCGTTCCGCCTCGTCCGGGGTGAGGTCGGCCGCGCGGGTCAGGGCCCGGCGGCGGAGAGCGGGGGGCGCGGAGGAGGACGGGTCGGTCGCCGCCGCGGCCAGGGAGGCCGCCACCGCGGAAGCGGGGGCGGTGACCGCCCACGCACGGTGGAGGAGCGGGAGGAGGCCCTCCTGGCCCGTCGCGGCCTCGGCGAGGGCGAGATGCGCGGCACGGCGGCCCTCCACGGACCCGGTCGCGTACACCGCCCGGCCCATCAGCCCGCTGCGGAAGCGGAGCCGGCCCTCGTTGCGGGTCAGCAGGTCGGGCAGCGGGGCGTCCGCCGCCGCGTGGGCAGCCCGGAGGACGAGTGCCGCGTCCGCCTCCTCCTCCCCCGTCGCCCGAGCGGCGGCCGCCGTCGTCAGGAGCAGGCCGCCGGGGTCGTCGGGGAGGCGGTCGCCGGCCACGTCGGCCAGCACCTCACCGTCGGCCGGCGGCCGGGGCAGGGCGCGTCGCCCGCCCAGCTGGTCCGGCGACAGCCGCCGCACCAGGGCGAGCAGCAGCGCCGGGTTGCCCTCGGCCGCCGTGATCAGCTCATTCCGTACGGCAGGGTCGACGGGGCTGTCGGCGCGCTCCCGGATCAGCAGTGCCGCGTCGCCGGGGGTGAGCGGGCCGAGGCGCAGGAAGGGCAGGTCCGCCAGTTCCGGCGGCGGGGGGCGGTGGTTGGCGACCGTCAGCAGGAGCGTCGTGCGTACGGCCGTCGCCCGTATGCGCGTGGCGGTGCGGGCGAGCGCGGCGCGGGACGGGGCGTCCCACAGGTCGGCGTCGTCCACGCAGACCAGGAGCGGGCCGGCGGTCCGGACGGCCTCGTCCAGCTCGCGCACGCCGTCGGCCCGTACGTACCGCACCGGGCCCGCGCGGAAGAGCCGGGCGGCGTGGTCGAGGAACGTGGTGCGGCCGCAACCGGGTTCACCGGTCACGACGCGGACGCCGCCGTCGGTGCGCAGCGCGTCCAGCAGCTCGGCGGTCAGCCGCTGCCGCGCGGTCGTGTGTCCGCTCATTCCAGCGACCTTACTCACGCGTAAGGTCACGCGGAAGGTATACGTCCGGGACCGGATGAAACATGAACGGCCGCGCCACCAGCGGCTTTTGCGGTGTGACGTCCATCTCGGACTGTGCCGTGGCCCAAGCGCGGCGGCGGGGCGCGGTGCCCGCGCACAACGGCGGTGGCGGCCCGCGCCGTACGCGGACCGCCACCGTTGGCTGTCGTCAGGAGGTGTGCGGGCAGTTGCCCCGCGACTCCTCGATGGTCAGGCTGGGCCGCGGCAGCGGGCAGAGGAACTGCTCGTACCGGGTGTCGTTGTCGATGAAGCGCTTCAGCCACGAAATGCTGTACTTCGCGATCGTCGTGTTCGACGTGTTCGGGGCGAAGTGGTTGGCGTTGTTGAGCTCGATGTACGCCCGGTCCAGGGAGGACGGCAGGTTGTTGTAGAACGGCTCGGCGTGGCTGGCCACGGGCGCGATGCTGTCGCCGTCGGCGCCGAAGATCAGGGTGGGGGTCCGCAGCTCGGGCCAGGTCTTGTCGAGGTTCCAGGGCGTCAGCGGGATGGCTGCCTGGAGGGACGGCCGGGTCTTGGCGGCCTCGAGGGAGCCGCCACCGCCCATGGAGTGGCCCATGACGCCCAGTCGGCTGCTGTCGACGCGGTTGCGGACGGAGCTGCGCTGGGTGAGGTAGTCCAGCGCGGCCAGCAGCTGGTCGCCGCGGGAGCCGGGCTGGTCGACGGTGGTGAGGGTGTCGATGGTGAACACCACGAAGCCCTGCGAGGCCAGGCGCGGGCCCAGCCAGGAGATTGAGGACTCGAGGGCGGTGAAACCGGGCGAGATGGCGATCGCGCCGAAGGTGCCGTCGGCGGTGGACGTCGGGTAGTAGATCGTGCCGCCGCCGAAGCCGGTCGCGATGAGACGGGACACGGAGGTCTGCGAGACGGAGTACGGGCCGCGCAGGGCCTCGATGCTGGACTCGGTGGGGGCCGGGCCGCGCTCGTAGGGGTTGTCGGCGGCGTGGGCGCCGGGGCCGGTGAGGGTGCTGAGGCCGACGACGGCGGCGAGCGCCGCGGTGAGGCCGGCCAGGCGGCCGGTCCTGCGCCTGCTGGTGTGGGGGTGCTGCTGCACGACGAGTGGTCCTCTCTGTCATGGCGGCCGCCGGGCCGGCCGGTGCACGGGGTCACTGCGTGGGCTGGGGAGCCGTGCTCGGGCCTTGGCGGCGCCTTTTGACTGGCGGTGCCACTGTCGGTGGGGAGGGGGTGGGTGGGGATCGGTGAAATCACCGGTCTTGTGGTCGGGGGTGGCTGTGCGGGGGTTCGTTCACCGCCGGGTGGTGGGGGCCTGGCGCGCAGTTCCCCGCGCCGCTGTCGACTGCGGGCCGGTGGGGGTTGAGCGCGCAGTTCCCCGCGCCCCCGGAAGGTGTTGCCTCAGGAGGAAGTTGTCAGGGCCAGCGACGCGGCTGCGGTGGCGAGGTAGAAGGCGGGGAACGCCAGGTTGTGCAGTACTCGGGCGCGTAGGTGGAAGGCGGTCGCGCCCAGGTAGAACAGGACGAGACCGCAGGCCGCGGCCACGCCGAGGGGGCGCAGTGCGCCGACGAGGACGCCGAGGAGGAGGCCCGCCGCGCCGGCCAGCTTGAGGGCGGCCAGCCAGGGGAGCCACGATCGGGGAACACCGACCTGGGCCGAGTTGGCGAGCACGAAGCGTGCCCCGGCGAGATCGGCGGCGGCGATGGCCACGTTGACGGCGGCGGTCAGCGCGGTGACGACGAGGAGGGCGAGTGGGACACCGGTCATGTCTCCAGGGTTCGCGGGCAGCTCGGCACCGTCCAATACCTGCTTCTATAACCTGGAGGCATGGATGTGGACACGCGTTTCCTCCGGTACTTCGCCGCCGTGGCGGAGGAGGGCAGCCTGACCGGGGCCGCGCAGCGGCTGTTCGTCTCGCAGCCCGCGCTGACCAAGCAGATCCGGCGCCTGGAGGACGATCTGGGCGTACGGCTCTTCGCGCGTTCCCGCTCCGGGATGGCGCTGACCGAGGCCGGCCGCGAGTTCGCCTCCCGGGTGCCCGCGCTGCTGGACGGATGGGACGAGGCGGTGCGGGCGACCGGCCGGGCGGCGCGCGTGCTGCGCCTGGGCTTCCTGGACGCGGGAGCGGCGGGGGCCGTCCCCGAGGTCATCGCCGATTTCCGTCGCGCGCGGCCGGAGTGGCGGGTGGAACTGCGGCAGTTCGACTGGTCGGACGCGAGCGCGGGCCTGGGCCGAGGGGAGGTGGACGCCGCAGTGGTGCGTCTGCCGTTCCCGGGACAGGAGAACTACACGGTGCGGGAGTTGTTCGCCGAGGAGCGTGGCGTGCTGCTGCCGGCCCGGCATCCGCTGGCGACGCGCGAGACGGTGGAATTCCACGAGCTGTGGGACGAGCCGTTCGTCGCGGCCGGGGCCGAGACCGGCGCCTGGAGGGAACACTGGCTGGGGACGGAGGAACGGGACGGCGAGCACCCTGTCCGGATCGGCGCCGTCACGAGCCGTCCCGACGAGTGGCTGGGAGCGGTGGCCGGCGGGTGCGTGGCACTGGCGCCCGCGTCGGCGGCCCGCTACCACTCCCGCCCGGATGTGGTGTTCCGGCCGGTCCACGGGCTCTCACCGTCCCGGGTGGGGCTGGCGCGGCCACGGCGGCGGAGGGACGAGGTCGTGCTGGACGCACTGTTGCGGGCCGTCTCGCGGCGGCTGAGCGGGGGCGCTCCCGAGAGGGCTGATGCCGGCGTCGAGCCGCGGACCCGTGAGGGCTGAGCGCGCAGTTTCCCGCGCCCCGGCCTGCCCTGCATGGAGGTGTCCGACCGGGGTACCCGGGCTGCTACGGTCACCGTCGGAGTCGGCGCCGACGGTGGCGGCGACGGCGCTCCGGTTTCCGGGGCGCCGTCGTTCTATGCGGCGTCGTAGACGTGGGCCCGGCCGCCGACCCACTTCACCCATGCGGCGTCGTCCAGCAGCTGTTCGCCCTCCGGGAGCCCCGCACGGCGCAGGAACTCCACGACGTCACGGTCGGAGTAGGCGAGGCCGACGATCTCTCCGCGCACGGTGACGCGCCGGCCGCCCGAGCCGAGCGGCGGGTGCACCACGATCGGAGGCTTCCTCATCCCTCCAGGGTCCGTCCGTGCCGTCGCGTATGCACGCCGGGACCGCGTGTCACCCGACTGGACCGCCGGACGAGCCGGACGGACGCCCGCCGTGCTGGTATGGAAGCGGCCTCCATGCCTACCCGGAGGGAGCTGGGAATGCACGAGATGTGGTGCGGTGCAGACACTTCGGGGGAGCCGGTCTGGCACGTTCTCACCCCGGACAAGACCTCGACGCTGTGCGGGGTGGACAAGGAGGAGGAATCGCCACGGCGCGACACGACGGACCGGCACTGCTTCACCTGCATGAAGTCGTTCCAGACCGTCGTGGCGTCCCGCTGAGAGCCACGGCCGCCCCCGCCGGCGTCGGCGGGCCCGGGCACCGTCCGGGTCCGCCGGCGCCGCTTCAGCGGCATCCGCCGGCTCCGCTTCAGTGGCATCCGCCGGCTCCGCTTCAGTGGCAGGCGGGATCCCCCGGACCGTGGGTGTGCTGCTCCGGACCGTGGGTGTGCTCCCCAGGCTCCGGGCTGTGCGTGTCCAGCCGGCAGAAGCAGGACGCCTCGATCGGTACGTCAGCCAGCGCCGCCGCCTGCCGCAGCTGCCGGGCGACGATCGCGGCCTCGCCGGTCTTGCCGGTACGCAGCAGGCACTCGTGGAAGCCGTGCAGCGCCCAGACGTTGTTCGGGTGCTGGAGCGGCCGGGGCAGGGTGTCGTCGAGGCCCAGGTCGGCACGGTAGACGGACTCCGCCTCGGCGACCCGGCCCTGTTCGAGGAGGAGCGCGCCGAGGGCGTGCCGGGTGGGCTGCATCCAGCCCCACGGCTCGTCGTACGGCAGGGTGTCGTCCCGTTCGACGGCCAGTTCGAGCGCGGCGAAGGCGGTGTCGTAGTCGCCCTTGCGGTAGGCGAGTTCGCCGTCGAGCAGCGCGGAGGCGATGGCGAGGATGTCGTGGCAGGTGTTGTTGAACAGCATCCTGCTCCCGGGCACACGGTCCACGGCCGCGCGGAACTCCTCCCGCTCGGCGTCGGCGCCGTCGATGTCACCCTTGACGCCGAGGGCGATGCCGCGGGCGTAGTGCAGCATCGCGGTCGTGACGCAGTACAGCTCGGGGTCGTCGGGGAACGGCAGCGCGAGGATGTCGTCCCAGCGGCCGAAGCGGATCAGCACGTGGAAGCGCATCGCCAGGAACGCCTCCAGCCAGTCCGCCATGGGCGGGCTCTCCACCCTGAGAAGCTTCTCGGGCACGGCGGCCTCGAGCCGGGCGGCGGCGTCCAGGGCCACCCCGGACTGTCCGGCGAACATGGCGCCGTAGATCCTGAAATGGTGGTTGTGGCAGCGGTAGAGCGTGTAGAAGTTCATCGCGCCGGCCCGCCGGAGGTACTTCTCGTCGGCGGCGATCGCGGCGGTGTTGTCCGAGACGACACGGCGGTAGTCGCCGCACAGCACCTCGAGGTGCGAGGGCATGTGGAGCAGGTGGCCGGCGTCGGGGGCGGCGCCGCGCAGCCGGTCGGCGACGGTGAGGGCGGCCTCCGGGGTCGGGGACATCTCCATGAGGTGGACGTAGAGGTGCACGACGCCGGGGTGCGTGGCGCCGGCCTCGGCGGCTAGGGCGCCGTCGAGCACCTCCTTGGCCTCCACGGTGCGGGCGCCGTCGGCGGGGCTCCCGGTCCTCAGGTCCCACAGCTGCCACGGCGTGAGGTTCATCAGCGCGTCCGCGCAGAGCGCGGCCACGTCCGGGTCCCCGGGGGCGTTCTCGTACACGGCGAGCATGCGGTCCGCGTACGACTCGTTCCATACGGAACAGTCCTCCGCGGGGCGGTCCTGCGGGTAGCGGGCGCGCAGGGCTTCGACGAGGGCGCGTTCGACCGGGGTGGCACGGGCCTCCGCCGCCCGATGGGCGCGTTCGACGGCGGCGTGGGTTCGCTCCACGGTGCGGTCGAGGTCCTCGGAGTCGAAGGCCTCCCAGGGTTTGTTGTAGTTCGGGCCGAGGGCGTACGCGATGCCCCAGTGGGCCATCGCGCAACCGGGATCGGCGTCGGCGGCCTTCTGGTAACAGGCGACCGCCTCCTCGTGGTTGAAGGCGTACGTCCACATCAGCCCGCGGTCGAACCAGAGTTGCGCCTCGGGAGAGGTCGTCGAAACGGGCCGTCCGTAGGAGCCTAGGTCGTAGTAGCCGTCCATGGTGCCCGCCTCCCGGGGGGTCCGGCCGGGCCGGCCGCCGCCCGCCGGCGGCCGACGTCCCGTGGGGACGAAACCGACGATAGCGGGGCACGGACGGTCGCGCAGGCGCGCCGCGGACCCCGTCCCGGGCCAGGTCAGACGCTCACGAGGAGCTGAGGGGACAGCACCTTGATCATCGTGTTGGTCCAGCGCATCTGCCGCAGGGTCTGGGGGTGGCAGTCCGTCGCCAGGTCGAGGAGGGCGCGGTCGCGGGTGGCCTGTGCGGTCTGGGCGAGCATCTCCCAGTGGAGGCTGTTGCGGACGGCGGCCAGGTGCAGGTCGCGCAGGTCCTCCAGGAGGAGCAGCCCGGTCTCCGGGCGTCGTCCGAGGGCCTGGGCGGCCTTCTCGCGCAGGGCTGTCAGCGCACCGGGCGCCGTGTGGTCGCGGGGGCCGGACAACTCGACGCCGTGACCGGGGCCGAGGGCGGCCAGCCGGGCCGCGTGCTCGCGGGACCAGCGGGCGACGTCGGTGGCGACGTGGTGCACCTCGTGCTCGGTGCGGTGCCGCTCGGCGACGGCGAGCAGGTCCGTCTCCAGGTCGCGCTCGCCGTCGTGGAGGGCGCGCAGGGTGATGCCGATGCCGCTCATGCCGTGCTCCCCGTGCTCGCGTCGTCCGTGTCCTGCCGTGGCGGGGTCCCGCGCCGGGCGACGAGCGTGACGCGGGCCGCCGCCGTCTTGAACAGGGGCTGTTTGGACAGCGGGTCCCAGTCCGTGATCGTGGTCTCGTTGGCGGCGCGGCCGGGGCGGCCGTCGGGCGGCCGGTGTCCCTCGGGGAGGTCCCAGTAGCCGTAGTGGAACGGCACGAACACCACGCCGTCGCGGATCGCCACGGTGCGCAGCCGGGCCCGGAGCGCGCCGCGCGGGGTGGTGACCTGGACCAGGTCCCCGTCGGCCAGGCCCTGCGTGGCCGCCTCTGCCGGGGAGATCTCCGCCCAGACGTCCGGGGCTGCGGCGTTCAGCTCGGGGGCGCGGCCGGTCTTGGTGCGGGTGTGGAAGTGGTGGACGGTCCGGCCGGTGATGAGCCGGAGCGGGTACTCCGGGGAGGCGTCCTCGTGCGGCGGGAGGTACTCGGCGGCCTTGATCACGGCCTTGCCGTCAGGGTTCAGGGAGCGGTACTCGACCGGGGTGACGGTCGCGCCGGTGACCATGTCCTTGCCGTAGCTCTCGCAGCGGTCGGGGTGGGCGTGGTCGAAGCCGTCGGTGTAGAGGCGGGCGGTGCCGTCGGGGGCGTCCTCGGTGCACGGCCACTGGATGCCGCCGTCGCGCAGCTTGTCGTAGCTGAGGCCGGTGTAGTCGCAGGGGCGGCCGGCGCTGCACCGCTGCCAGGCGGCGAAGGCGCCCTGCGGGTCGGACCAGTGGACCAGTGGGCCGCCGTCCTTGTCACGGAAGTCCATGCGGGCGGCGAAGTCGAGGAAGATGTCGAGGTCGGCGCGGGCCTCGCCGGGCGGGTCAACGGCCTTCTCGGAGAGGTGGACGGTGCGGTCGGCGTTGGTGAAGGTGCCGGTCTTCTCGCCCCAGGTCGCGGCGGGCAGGACGACGTCGGCGAGCTGGGCGGTCTCCGTGAGGAACAGGTCCTGCACCACCACGAACAGGCGTTCCTGCGCGAGGATCGAACGGATCCGGCCGAGTTCGGGCAGCGAGACGGCCGGGTTGGTGCCGGAGATCCACAGCATGCGCAGCGAGCCCTGCTCGGCGTAGCGGAACATCTGCATGGCGTGGGTGGGCGGGCCGTAGTGCGGGATGCCGTCCGGTTCGACGTTCCAGATCCCGGCCAGTTCGGCCACATGCCGGTCGTTCTGCCAGTTGCGGAAGCCGGGGAGGTCGCCGTCGGCCCCGCACTCGCGGGTGTTCTGGGCGGTGGGCTGGCCGTTCATCTGCATCAGCCCGCAGCCGGGTCGGCCGAGCATGCCGCGGATCAGGTGCAGGTTGTTGACCTGCACGGCGGCGGCGGACGCCTGGTGGGACTGGTAGACACCCTGGAGAACCGTGGAGGTGAGCCGCTTCGCGTCCCCGAGGAGGTCGGCGGCGCGTTCGATCTCGGCGGCCGGGACACCGCAGATCTCCGCGGCCCAGCGGGGGGTGCGGCGCTCGACGCCGGCGGCGAGTTCGTCGTAGCCGACGGTGTGGGCGTCGAGGTAGGCGCGGTCGATGCGGCCGGTGCGGATGATCTCGTGCAGCAGGGCGTTGAGCAGGGCGACGTTGGTACCGGGGCGCGGCGCCAGGTGAACGTCCGCGTGGCGGGCGACCGGGGTGTACCGGGGATCCACGCACAGCAGCCGGGGCGGGTCGGAGCCCTCCAGCCGGTCCAGGACGCGTGCCCAGAGCACGGTCTGCGTCTCGGCCATGTTGTGCCCGAACAGGGCGATCGTGTCGGCGTGGTCGATGTCCTCGTACGAGCCGGGCTGGCCGTCGGAGCCGAAGGTCTCCTTGAGGGCCTCGGCGGCGGTCGCGGTGCACAGCCGGGTGTTGCCGTCGAGGTGGTTGGTGCGGACGCCGGCGTGGGCGAGGACGGCAAGGGTGTAGTACTCCTCCAGGAACAGCTGCCCGCTCGTGTAGAAGCCGACGGATCCGGGGCCGCGGTCGTCGAGCAGGGTGCGCGTGCGGGAGACCACGCGGTCCATGGCGGTGTCCCAGTCGGTCTCGACCAGGCGGCCGCCCTCCCGGACGAGGGGGCGGGTGAGGCGGTCCGGGGAGTGGTTGGCCTGCCAGCCGTAGAGGTCCTTGGGACCGAGCCGGCCGCGGTTGACCCGGTCGGCGGCACGGCCCCGGACGCCCACGATGCGTCCGCCGCGCACGGCGATGTCCATCGCGTCGCCGTTGGAGTGCAGGATCGAGGCGGACGGCACCCACCGCTCGACGTCCTCCTCCGTCACCCCGTCCGCGAGGTGCAGGTCGGTGCGGACCGGCCAGGGGTCGCCGGGAGCGTACGGGGTGCGTGCGCCCCAGGGGTTGGTGATCCGGTCCGGCGGGCCGTGCATGGTGGTCCGACCTCCTCGGTGCGGGGATACCGCGGAGGCGGGTACCCGCCCTCCACGGGTCACACCATCACACCGCGCACACGCCACGCCACTCAACGTGACAGCCTGACACTCCTTCACCATTCCTTCGGGGTCATGTTCGCCGACGGGCTGGCAAGGGCCGTACGGCCCTCCCTAGGATGTATTTCCTGTCCAGCCAGTCCAGTTGGCGCGGCACTCCGCAGGGGGAACGATGCATTCCGGTAAGCAGCTGTCCACCGAGATCGACGCGACCGTGCCGACGGCCGCGCGGATGTACGACTACTACCTCGGCGGCAAGGACAACTACGCTGCTGACCGTGCCGCGGTCGAGGAGCTCGACAAGGTGGTGCCGAGCACCCGCCGCCTGGCCCTGAACAACCGCCGTTTCCTGCAGCGCGTGGTCCGCACGCTCACCCAGGAGTACGGCATCCGCCAGTACCTGGACCACGGCTCCGGCCTGCCCACGCAGGACAACGTGCACCAGGTGGCGCAGCGCATCGACCCCACCACCCACGTCGTGTACGCCGACAACGACCCGATGGTGCTGGTGCACGGACGGGCCCTCCTGGAGCAGGACGAGCGCACGGTGGTCATCCAGGCGGACATGCGTGACACCGACGGGATATTCGGCCACCCCGAGACCCAGCGGCTGATCAACTTCGACGAGCCGGTGTGCGTGCTGTTCAACTCCGTCTTCCACTGCATCCCGGACAGCGACACCGACGGTCCGCTGGCCGTCGCCAAGCGGGTGCGGGAGCGGCTTGCGCCGGGCAGCTTCATGGTGATGTGCCAGCTGGTCAGCGAGGACCCGAAGGTCCGCGAGTTCGTCACCGACTTCATGGACCAGGCGACCCAGGGGCACTGGGGCCGGGTCCGCACGGAGAAGGACGTCGAGGTCCTCTTCGAGGGATTGGAGATCCTGGAGCCGGGTCTGGTGGAGGTGTCCACCTGGCGTCCGGACACCGAGGTGGCTCCCCGTCAGCTCACGCAGGAGTGGATCGAGTTCGGCGGCGTGGGCCGGCTTCCCTCGTAACCGTCCACGAACGGCCGACGCCCCTCCCGGGTCCCGGGAGGGGCGTCGGCCGTTCCTGGTCCCGGGAAGTCGCGCTGGACGGGACCAGGGAAAGCCGTGCCGGCTCAGGAGGAGAGCGCGTAGCGTTCGTCGATCGTGCGGCGCAGCATCTCGACGGACTCGCGGGGCGTGAGCGCCTCGTCGGCGAGACGGTCGAGCACGATCCGGTACTCCTCGGTCTCGTCGCGGTCCTCGAGGAAGTTGGCGCTTCTGATGTGCTCCAGGTAGACCACGTCGGGCAGGTCGAGTCCGCCGAAGCGCAGATAGGTCACCGGGATGGCGGGGGCCGAGGCGTTGGTGACGCCCAACGGGACGATCTGCAGGGTGACGTTGGGCCGCTCGGCCATCTGCGCCAGGTGCTCGAGCTGGTCGCGCATCACGGTGCGGTCGCCGAGGACGCGCAGCAGGACCGACTCGTCGATGACGGCCCACAGCTGCGGGGCGTCCTCGCGGAGCAGCAGCTGGGCACGTCGCATGCGCAGTTCGACCCGGCGCTGCACCTCGCTCGCCGGGGCGTTGGGCAGTCCGCGTTCGACGACCGCGCGGGTGTAGTCGGCGCTCTGCAGCAGCCCGGGGACGTACTGGATCTCGAACGTACGGATGGTGGCGGCCGCCTCCTGGAGTCCGACCAGGCGGTCGAACCACTCGGGCATCAGCCGCTTGTCGTACCGCTGCCACCAGCCTGGCTCGCCGGCCCTCCGGAGCAGCTTGAGGAGGACGGAGGCCTCGTAGTCGTCGGTGCCGTAGAGCTCGAGCAGCGCCCGGACGTCGGTCTCGGTCGGCGGGCGGCGGCCCTTGCCGGACTCGATGCGGGACAGCTTGGCCCCGCTGAAGCCGACGGAGCGGGCCGCCTGGTCCTGGGACAGTCCGGCGTCCTCGCGGAAACCGGCCAGCTGCACGCCCACCAGCATCTTCAGCAGGGTCGGCGCGGGCTCGGGCCTGTCCAGGTAGGGTTCCAGACGGGAGATACGATGCGACGCGGCGGACATCCTGACTCCCAGCAGACCGACACAAGGGCGATTCACACTATCGCACCTGACGCCGCCTCACCGCACCCGGATGCGAAATGCCGATCAAATTGGGGCAGTTGGGCTCCGCTTCACCGGCGCCGGTACACACAGGGTCCGGCACCGGCCGCCCGGCGGGCGCGGTGGCCGGCGGGCGCGGTGGCCCTCCATCGGACGAGGTGGCCCCGTCACCCGACCAGGTGGTCGAACTCGCCGTCCTTGGCGCCCGCCAGGAAGGCGGCCAGCTCGGCGGCGGTGTACACCAGGGCCGGGCCGTCGGGGTCGCGGGAGTTGCGCATCGCGACGTCACCGCCGGACAGCGGCGCGACCTCGACACAGTTGCCCTCGGCGTTGCTGTGCCGGCTCTTGATCCAGCGGGCGTCCAACTGGCTGGCCCGCACTCCGTTCCGCACTCCAGGCACCCCTGTCTCCTTGCTGTGGATCTTGTCCCGCCCCGTGCGGCCCTGCCGTACTTGGCGAAAATTCTCGCGCAATTTCCCGTGCAATTGCACGGGAGCGCTGACAGCGTGGATAATAGCCGTGGCGTCAACCCCCCTGGGAGCGCCCCGTCCTGACGTCGCATCGAGGAGATGCCGTGTCATCACCTGTGCACCTGACGCTCCGGCCGACGGCCTCGGCCGTCTTACCGGCAGGTGGTGGCGGCGCCGCTTCGTTCGGCCCGCTGCCCGCGGTGCCGCACGAGGACGGGTCGCCACTGCAGACGGTGCCCGCCGCCGCCCCCCACGCGGCGGTGAGCATCGCCTGCAGCCGGGAGGGCCTCGCGCGAGCGCGGTCCTTCACCCGCCACACCCTCGGGGAGTGGTCGCTGCACCGGTGCGGCGACGACGCCGCCTTGGTCATGACCGAGCTGGCCGCCAACGCCGTACTGCACGCGGCTTCGCGCTGCCCGGGTGAGCCGGACGTACGGCTGGGGTTCCGTCTGGAGCCGGCGCACCTGCTGCTCACGGTCACCGACCCGGACGACCGCCCGCCCGTGCGCCGGCCTCGCGGCGGCGACGCCGACCTGGAGGAGCACGGCCGGGGGCTGAGCATCGTCGACGCCCTGTCGGACGCTTGGGGCTGGTTCCCCGCCGTCCCGGCAGGCAAGACGGTGTGGGCCCGGTTGTCCACCCGCCCGCCCACCTGACACGACTGCCGCGGAAAGGCACCCACGCCATGCGCAGCGCTTCTACGGAACAGCCGAGCAGCGAGCGCCCAGTGCGCCACACGTCCCCCACCGGAGTGGCCCGGTCCACACCCCTCACGGCCCTGTCCCAGGTGCCGTGGGCCGACATGCAGGACTCCACCGGATCGGCGGCCGCCATTCCCCTGCTGCTCAACGGGATCGCCTGGGGTGACGCCGACACCGCCCGGGCCGCCCTCGAGGATCTGCGGAAACGGATCTGCCAGTACGGCTTCGTCACGGAGCAGGCCACCGCCGCGACGGTGCCGTTCCTCTGGGAGCTGGCCCAGCTGCCCCACGTCACCGTGCGGGCGGGGATCATCCAGTTGCTCAAGGCCATCGCCGACGCCCGGCAGTGGGAGAGCACCGCGGCCGCGTACCCCAAGCTGCTCAACCGCCGTGAGAACCCCGTGGTGTGGGAGCGGGCCGCCCGGCAGGCCGTGCGCGCCCGCCGCGGCGAGCTGAACCGGCTGCTGTCGGAGCCGGACACGGAGATCGCGCGCGCCAGCACGGAGCTGGCACGGGCGCTGGCCGACTGAGCGCCGTCGGGCGCGGCCGGGTTCTCGAGGGCCCTGTCCTCCCCTGCCCGGGGCGACGGGATGCATCACCACGGGCCCGCACACTCCGGGACGCCCCCGCACGGGGCGGGCCCGGTCAAGAAGACGCGCGACTGCTCGGGGGACGAGTCGCGCGTCGGGGGGAGGGTCGCGCGCGGCCGAGGGGGAAGGCCGCGCGCGACCCGCTTATGTATGTGAAGCACACCTTTTCGCGCCCTGCGTCCGGGGCACCTCACTGCTTCCCGCGCCGGTGCGGACGTGCGCCCTTCCAGGGGCGCCGGGAACTGCGCGACCGGCCCCGACGGCGACGCAGCCGCCCCTTCACCGCAGGCGGCGGCCTCGTGGTCGGGCGCGAGAAACATCGGTGCGAGAGCGGGTGCCGCGCCATCGGGGTTGATCGCGCAGTTTCCCCGCCCTCTGGAAGGCGCACTCGGCTGACCCGCGCTTCAGAGCGCCCCTCGGTGCCCCGTGCGCCTGGCGCACTGGAGCGAACGGCAGGTTCAAGTCACCCCCGCGCGCGGGTGCGCCCCGAGGCGCGTCAGCCTGCCCCCTCGCCGCAGAGGGGCGCCCCCTTCCGAGCCCTCGCGGCAGCGGCCTACCCTCGCCTCGATTGGCCCGGCAGTGTAGACATGGCACATGGTCCGACTCATGGGTCGATCCCGGACCCGGTCGCCCCAGCGGGCGGGCGCGGCCGCTTCGGTGCGGCGCCGGCGGCAGGAGAGCGGCCGTTCCGGGTGGCATCCGATGGCGGGGCTGCGGTCGGTGCTGAGCGGGCGCAGCGTCGCCGGACAGGTGTTCCTCCTGCTCCTGGTGATGGTGCTGCTGCTGGTCGTCGCGGCCGTCGTCGCGCTGGTGCTGCAGGTGCAGCGGGACAGCAGCCAGGAGGCCCGCAACCGCTCCCTCGCCGTCGCCGAGACCTTCGCCAACGCCCCCGGCACGATCGAGGCGCTGGAGTCGCCCGACCCCACGGCCGTGCTCCAGCCGCGCGCCGAGGCCGCCCGTGAGCGGTCGCACGTCGACTTCGTCGTGGTGATGAACACCGACGGCATCCGCTACACGCACCCCCGGCCCGACCGCATCGGCAAGCAGTTCGTCGGCACCCTCGAGCCCGCGCTGGCGGGCGAGCCGGTCGTGGAGGAGATCGACGGGACCATCGGGCGGCTCGTGCAGGCCGTGGTGCCGGTGGAGGAACCGGACGGCGAGGTGGTCGGCCTGGTGTCGGCCGGCATCACGCTGGAGAACGTCGGCGGGGCGGCCGAGGCGGAGCTGCCGCTGGTGCTGGGCGCGGCCGCCGCCGCGCTGGCCCTGGCGACCGGCGGCGCGGCCCTGATCAGCAGACGTCTGCGGCACCAGACCCACGGCCTGGGCCCGCACGAGATGACCCGGATGTACGAACACCACGACGCCGTGCTGCACGCGGTGCGCGAGGGCGTGATGATCCTCGACGACGACGGCACCCTGCTGCTCGCCAACGACGAGGCGCGCCGTCTGTTCAGCCTCCCCGAGGACGCCGAGGGCCGGCACGTGCGGGATCTGGGTCTGGATCCGGCCACGACGGAGTTGCTGTCCTCGGGCCGCACGGCCACGGACGAGGTGCTTCCGGTGGGCGACCGGCTGCTCGCGGTCAACCAGCGGCCCACCGACCCGGCGGGACGGCACCGGGGCAGCGTCACCAGCGTCCGTGACACCACGGAGCTGCGGGCGCTGTCCGGCCGGGCCGAGGAGTCCCGCGAACGGCTCAACATGCTCTACGACGCGGGCGTGGGCATCGGCACCAGCCTGGACGTGGCGCGGACCGCGCAGGAGCTGTCCGACCTGGCCGTGCCCCGGTTCGCCGACTTCGTCACCGTGGACCTGTTCGAGCCGGTGCTGGCGGGCGGGCAGCCGGACGCGGCCGCCGCGCTGCGCCGCACGGCCCGGACCGGCGTCGACGAGATCGCCCCCCTCTATCCGCGGGACCACCAGATCCGGTTCGTGGAGTCGTCCCCGCAGGGCCGGAGCCTGGCCACCGGCCGCGTGGTCCTGGAGCCACGGCTCGACGAGGCGCCGGGCTGGCAGGCGCAGGACAAGGAGCGCTCCGCCCAGGTCGTCGAGTACGGCATCCACTCGCTGATCACGGTGCCGCTGCGGGCAGGTTCCCTGACCCTGGGCGTGGTCAGCTTCTGGCGTTCGCGCAAGCCGGAGCCGTTCGACGAGGAGGAGCTGGCGCTCGCGGAGGAGCTGGTGGCACGGGCCGCGGTGTCCATCGACAACGCCCGCCGCTACACGCGCGAGCACAGCATGGCGGTGACGCTGCAGCGCAGCCTGCTGCCGCGCACGCTGCCCGAGCAGAACGCGCTGGAGATCGCCTACCGCTATCTGCCGGCGCAGGCCGGGGTGGGCGGCGACTGGTTCGACGTGCTGCCGCTGTCCGGCGCCCGGGTGGCGCTGGTGGTCGGCGACGTCGTCGGGCACGGTCTGCACGCGGCGGCCACCATGGGCCGGCTGCGCACGGCGGTGCACAACTTCTCCGCGCTGGACCTGCCGCCGGGCGAGCTGCTCGCCCTGCTGGACGAGCTGGTCGGCCGGATCGACCAGGACGAGGCGCAGGACGAGCACGTCGCCCCGGTCATCGGGGCGACCTGTCTGTACGCGGTGTACGACCCGGTGTCGCGGCGCTGCGCGGTGGCGCGCGCGGGTCACCCGCCGCCGGCGCTGGTCCGGCCGGACGGGCGTGTGGAGTTCCCGGACGTGCCCGCGGGTCCCCCGCTGGGCCTGGGCGGGCTGCCGTTCGAGTCGGCGGAGCTGGAGCTGCCGGAGGGCAGCAGGCTGGTGCTGTACACCGACGGGCTGGTCGAGGACCGCGAGCACGACATCGACGTCGGTCTGGAGCGGCTGCGGGAGGCGCTGGCGGGCGCCGGGGGGTCCCCGGAGGAGACCTGCCGGGCCGTGCTGGACTCGCGGCGTCCCGGGAGGGCCGCCGACGACGTCGCGCTGATCGTGGCGCGGACCCGGGCGCTGTCCGCCGACCGGATCGCCGAGTGGCCGGTACCGCCGGACCCGGCGGCGGTGGGAGAGCTGCGGGCGGCGGTGACGCGGAAGCTCGCCGAGTGGGGTCTCGACGAGCTGACGTTCGGCACGGAGCTGATCCTCAGCGAGCTGGTGACCAACGCGATGCGGCACGGCGGGGCCCCCATCCAGGTGCGGATGCTGTACGAACGTCATCTGATCTGCGAGGTCTACGACAGCAGCAGCACCGCCCCGCATCTGCGGTACGCGACCATGACGGACGAGGGCGGGCGTGGGTTGTTCCTGGTGGCGCAGCTCGCCGAGCGCTGGGGCACCCGCTATCTGCCCGCCGGCAAGGTGATCTGGGCGGAGCAGAACCTTCCGGAGACGCCTGGCGCCATGTCATAAGATCCCCTCGGGACATGGCATAAGGTCGGCTTATGGGTCCATAGGCCGGACCCGCGTACCAGGTAAGGCAAGCCTGAGTTTAGGCTTCCCCACGAGACGCTTGTCATCGCTCGAAGGGAACCTGACCATGCCCCGCCCCCTGCGGGTAGCCATCGTCGGATCCGGCCCCGCCGGGATCTACGCCGCCGACGCCCTGCTCAAGTCCGACGTGGCCGCCGGCCCTGGCGTGTCCATCGACATCTTCGAGCGGATGCCTGCGCCGTTCGGACTGATCCGCTACGGCGTCGCCCCCGACCACCCGCGGATCAAGGGCATCATCACGGCCCTCCACCAGGTGCTCGACAAGCCGCAGATCCGGCTCTTCGGCAACGTGGACTACGGCACCGACCTGCACCTGGACGACCTCCGCGCCTTCTACGACGGCGTGATCTTCGCCACCGGCGCCATGGCCGACCGCGCGCTGCCGATCCCGGGCATCGACCTCGACGGCTCGTACGGCGCCGCGGACTTCGTGTCCTGGTACGACGGACACCCGGACGTGCCCCGCACCTGGCCGCTGGAGGCGGAGAAGGTCGCGGTGCTCGGCGTCGGCAACGTCGCCCTGGACGTGGCGCGCATCCTCGCCAAGACGGCCGACGAGCTGCTGCCCACGGAGATCCCGCCGAACGTCCACGAGGGCCTCAAGGCGAACAAGGCGATGGAGATCCACGTCTTCGGCCGCCGCGGCCCCGCGCAGGCCAAGTTCAGCCCGATGGAGCTGCGGGAGCTGGACCACTCCCCCAGCATCGAGGTGATCGTCGACCCCGAGGACATCGACTACGACGACGGTTCGATCGCCACCCGGCGCGGCAACAAGCAGGCCGACATGGTCGCCAAGACTCTGGAGAACTGGGCGATCCGCGACGTCGGCGACCGCCCGCACAAGCTGTTCCTGCACTTCTTCGAGTCGCCCACCGAGATCCTCGGCGAGGACGGCAAGGTCGTGGGCCTGCGCACGGAGCGCACCGCCCTCGACGGCACCGGCAACGTCAAGGGCACCGGCGAGTTCAAGGACTGGGACGTCACCGCGGTGTACCGCGCGGTCGGCTACCTCTCCGACAAGCTGCCCAAGCTGCCCTGGGACATCGACTCGGGCACGGTTCCGGACGAGGGCGGCCGGGTCGTCCAGGAGACCGGCGATCACCTGTCGTCGACGTACGTCACCGGCTGGATCCGGCGCGGTCCCGTGGGCCTGATCGGGCACACCAAGGGCGATGCCAACGAGACGGTGGCCAACCTGCTGGACGACTACAAGAACGACCGGCTCGGCACCCCGGGCTCCCCGGACCCCGAGGCCGTGGACGCGTTCCTGGCCGAGCGCGGCGTCCGCTACACCACGTGGGACGGCTGGTACCGCCTGGACGCGGCGGAGAAGGCGCTGGGCGAGCCGCAGGGCCGCGCGCGCGTGAAGATCGTCGAGCGCGAGGACATGCTCCGCGAGAGCGGCGCCTGACATCCGCGGCCCCGGAATGGGGCCGTCCGCCGGGCGTCCGGCCGGTACTCCGTACCGGCCGGACGCCCGGCGTCGTCATTCCAGCAGGGTGAGCCGGGCCGTCTCCCCCGGGTCCACGCGCACCGCGCGGTGTCCGGGCAGGTGCACCTCGATCGGGTAGCGGCCGGCGGAAGGCACGGTGATCTCCACCGACCCGCTCTCCAGCCGCAGCCGCACGCCCCAGTGGCCGTGGTAGCGGACGGTGATGCCGTAGGAGGACAGCTCCGGCAGCGGCACGGGGTCGAGCCACAGGGCCCCGCCGCGGGTCTCCAGGCCCGTCAGGCCGCGCTGCACCAGGTCGAGGGTGCCCGCCATGGCCCCGAGGTGGATGCCCTCTCCCGTGGTGCCGCCCTGGATGTCGGCGATGTCCGACTGGAGGGCCTCCTGGCAGAACTTCCAGGCGTCCCTGCGGCGCGCCCGGGCCAGGACCCAGCCGTGCACCAGGCCGCTCAGGGTGGAGCCGTGGCTGGTGCGGTGCAGGTAGTAGTCCACCGTGCGCCGCCAGGTCCGCTCGTCCAGGCTCAGCCCCAGACGCCGGAACACGCCCTGGAGTTCGGACGGTGAGAACAGGTAGCCGAGCATGAGGACGTCCGCCTGCTTGGACGCCTGGTAGCGGTTGACGGTGTCGCCCTCGGCCTCCAGGAGCCGGTCGAGCCGCCTGATGTCCCCGTACCGGCGCCGGTAGCCCCGCCAGTCCAGCTCTGCGAGGCCGCCGTACCCCTCGAACTGGCTGACGACGCCGTCGTGGAAGGGGACGTGCAGGGTGCGGGAGACGTGGTCCCAGTGGTCGAGTTCCGCCTCGTCGAGGCCGGTGCGCTCGGCCAGTTCACGGCGGCGCGGTTCGGGCAGGTGGCGCAGCACCTCCAGGGTGCGGGCCAGCACCCAGGCGGCGGTGACGTTGGTGTAGGCGTTGTCGTCGAGGCCCGGGCGGTCCGCCTCCGGGTAGGCGTCGTGGTACTCGTCGGGGCCCAGCACGCCCTTGATGCGGTAGCGGCCCAGCCGGTCGTCGAAGGAGGCGGAGCCGGCCCAGAAGCGGGAGATCTGCAGCAGCATCTCGGCGCCCTTGGTGTGCAGGAACTCCTCGTCGCCCGCGGCCTCGCAGTACTGCCACACGTTGTAGGCGATCGCCGAGCCCACGTGGTGCTGGAGGTGGGAGTGGTCGGGCAGCCAGCGGCCCGACCGCGGGTTGAGGTGCAGCTGCTGGGTCTCCTCACGGCCGTCGCTGCCGGACTGCCACGGGTACATCGCGCCGCGCCGCCCGGCGTCGTGCGCCGCCGTCCGGGCGCGTTCCAGGCGTCGGTACCGGTAGTGCAGCAGCGCCCGGGAGACCTCCGGGAAGTGCAGGTTCAGGTACGGCAGGACGAACAGCTCGTCCCAGAACACGTGCCCCCGGTACGCCTCACCGTGCAGGCCGCGGGCCGGCACCCCCACGTCCAGGTCGGCGGTGTGCGGGGAGAGGGTCTGCAGGACGTGGAAGAGGTGCAGCCGCAGGATGCGCCCCACATCGTCGGGCACGTCCGGCTCCGCCCGCCGCCACAGCTGCTGCCAGGCCGCCATATGGGGCGCCAGCAGCTCGTCGAAGGGGGCTGCCCGGTGCACCCGGTCGACGGCGGCGTGCAGCGGGTCGCTGATCGCCGGGTCGCGTGAGGTGTGCAGAGCGACGACCTTGTCGACGGTCAGGGTGGTTCCGTCCGTCAGGTCCAGCCGGGTCGTCTGCACCGCGCGGGGCAGCTCGTGGCGGACGGTGACGGACGCGGGCGAGGTCAGCCGGGCGGCGTAGGCGACCCTGATGTCGGAGGTCCGGGTGCGGCAGTGCAGCCATACGGCGTCCTGCTGCGAGGTGCCGGTGACCACGTGGGTGAGGTGGCGGCCGTCCAGGTCGGCGTAGCGAGGCACCCCGGAGTTGGTGACGCCGCCGTCGAGGGCCGCCTCGACCTCGAGCGGCCCGGAGAACCCTTCGGCTGTGAACTCGGTGCGCAGACCCGCGAGGTGAGGGTCCGCCATGTGGACGAACCGCAGCTGCCGCACCAGGAGCGCGCCGTCCGCCCCGAGTCCGAACCGCGTCCGGCGCTCCATCAGGCCGGAGGACAGGTGCAGGGTGACGGCGTGGTCGAGGACGGGCGTGGTGTCGGGGGTGAGCCAGCTGCCGCCGGGCCTGCGGAAACGCAGGGGCAGCCAGTTGGGCAGGTTGACGACGTCCTCGTTCTCCACCTGACGGCCGCCGACCGAGGAGACGAGCCGGTTGTAGACGCCTGCCGCGTAGGTGCCGGGGTAGTGCACGGTGTCGGTGGCGCACTCCGCGAGGACGCCACGGGTGGCGAAGTACCCGTTACCGAGGGTGCACAGCGATTCCCGCAGGCGCTCGTCGGCGGGTTCGTAGCCCTCGTACTGCCAGGTCCAGCCCGTCACTTCGCCGCTCCTCCCGCCGACGACCGCCGCGCACGCGGCCGTGCGGCCCGTACGAGAGCGCCGGGGGCCGTCAGCGGCCCGGCCCGGCGCCGTCACCGGCGGCGAGTCCTCCCGGCGGCGGGGCCGGGCGGTCACGACGCGACCGGAACGGCGCTCCGAGTACCCCCGGCCGGAGCGGAACACACACCGCCCGGACGGAGGGCTACCGCTCGCCCACCGGCACCCGCCACACCAGGGTGGTGCCGCCGCCCGGGGTGTCCGTGACCTCGAAGGCACCGCCGAGCTGCCCGGCGCGCTCGGCCATGTTGCGCAGACCGCTGCGGCGCCCGCCCGGCGGCATGCCCACGCCATCGTCCGCAACGGTCAGCCGCACCTCGCGCCCGTCGGTCTCCACGGCCACCTCGGCGCGGCTCGCGCGGGCGTGCCGGGCGACGTTGGTGAGCCCTTCGGAGAGCACGGCCACCAGGTGGTCGGCGGCCTCCTTGGACACATGGGTGTCGATCAGACCCTCCATCCGCACGCTGGGCGCGAAGCCCAGCAGCGGGGCGGCCTCCCCGACGAGCCGGACGACGCGGGCGCGCAGGCCGGTCCCGGTGCCGCCCGCGGCGCGGGAGCGCAGGCCGAAGATGGTCGACCGGATGATCTTGATGGTCTCGTCGAGGTCGTCGACGGCCCGAAGGACCCGCTCGGAGGCTCCCTTGTGCTCGATGAACCGGCCGGCGCTCTGCAGGGTCATGCCGGTGGCGAACAGCCGCTGGATGGCCAGGTCGTGCAGGTCGCGGGCGATACGGTCGCGGTCCTCGAGGACGGCGATCTGTTCGGCGTCCTGGCGGCGCTCGGCCAGTTCCATCGCCACGGCGGCCTGGGCGGCGAAGCCCCGCAGCGGTTCGATCTCCTTGTCCGTGAAGGCGTGGCCGCCGGCCGCGCGAACCAGCAGCACGACGCCGCGCACGCCGTTCTCACCGCCGATCGGCACCGCCACGGCGGGCCCCAGGCCGGTGAACGTCTGCGGGCCCTGGAACACGCGTTCGTCGTGGGCGATGTCCGCCGAAGTCACGGGCGTGGCGGATGCGAACGCCCGGCCGAGGAGGCTGCCCCCGACCGGCACGACGAGGCCGCGGTGCGTCTCGGCGTCCCGGCCGAGGGCCAGTTCCACGGTCAGCGAGTCGGTGCCCCCCATGGGCACCGCGACGACGGCGAGGGCGGCCCCGGTGATCTCCCGGGCCCGCTCGGCGACGAGCAGCAGCGCCTCGCCGCGCTCGCTGCCGGACATCAGCGCGTGGGTGATCTCGGCGTTGGCCTGGAGCCAGCGCTCCCGCAGCCGGGAGTCCTCGTAGAGCCGGGCGTTGTCGATGGCGACGCCGGCGGCGACGGCCAGGGTCGACAGGACCGACTCGTCCTCCTCGTCGAACTGTGCCCCGCCGCGCTTCTCGGTCAGGTAGAGGTTGCCGAAGACCTGGTCACGGACGCGGATCGGGACGCCGAGGAACGTGTTCATCGGCGGGTGGTGCGGCGGGAAGCCGTAGGAGGCGGGGTGCTCGGAGAGCTTGGGCACCCGCAGCGGCCGCGGGTGGCGGATCAGCTCGCCGAGGATGCCGTGGCCCTCGGGGTAGTGGCCGATGCGGGCGATCTCCTCGTCGCTGACGCCGACGGTGTGGAAGGCGGACAGCCGCTTGCCGTCCGGGCCGATCACGCCGAGGGCGGCGTACCGCGCGTCCACCAGCGCGGCGGCGGCCTCCACGATGGAGTGCAGCGCCTGCTCCAGTTCGAGCTCGCGGCCGACGGAGAGGACCGCCTCGAGGAGGCTGCGCACCCGGTCGCGGGTGCCGCGGGCCGCGTCGATGCGCGCCTGCAGTTCCTCCAGCAGTTCGTCCAGCCTGAGCTGCGGCAGACGTACCCGCGCGTCCTCGGCGCGATCCGGGGCCGTCTCCCGCCCGGCGTCGGTCACCCGCGTGCCTCCTGTCCCCACACTCCGGCACCGCCCGCCCGGCGTCCTCCGGGGCGGGTGTCGGTAACGGTCCGGCAAACGTGACGGTACGGCATCGGGCGGGCCGCGCACCCGGCGGGGACCGCCCGTCGGGCACGTCCGCGGCCCCGCGCACCGGTGGGGCGCGGGGCCGCGGACGTGCGCGGTGTCAGACCTCCAGCTCGTTCTCGATGCGGCGCAGCTGGTGGCGCGCCATGGCCAGGTTGGCCCGGCCGGCGTCCAGCACCAGGTAGAGGAACAGGCCGTTGCCGCCACGTCCCTTGAGCAGGCGGATGAGGTGGTACTGGCTGTTGAGGGTGATGAGGATGTCCTCGATCTCCTCCTTCAGCCCCAGCAGTTCCATGGTGCGCAGCTTGGACCGCACGACGTCGGTGTTCCCGGCGGCGGCGACCTCCAGGTTGAGGTCCTTGCCGCCGCCGAGGGTGCCGAGGGCCATGCCGCTGGTGTAGTCGACGAGCGCGGCGGCCGTCGCGCCGTCGATGGAGCTGAGGCATTCCTTGAGCGAGGTCTCGGTGTTGGCCATGAGTGGTGTCCTTTCCGGATCGTGAAGGGTGGTACGGGCCGGCGCCGGCGGTGTGCGGGCGTCCGGCCGGGTGGTGGGTTCGGTGGGTGCGGGTCAGCCCCCGGTCCGCGGCCGGTGGGCGGGACGCTGCGGGGTCCGCACGGGGAGGGTGCCGATGGGCCGGGACCGGTCGGCCGGGTCCGGGGCGCCGTCGGCAGGGGCGGGCCGGTCGGCGTGGCGTCCGCCGCCGGGGCCGATGCGGGCGTCGACCAGTTCCGCGATCCGGGTCCCGCTGCGCCGCCCCTCCAGGTGGAGCCGGCCGACGTTGACCCGGTCGTCGGCGAGGAGGGTGAGCACGGCGGTGGTGCCGGCGGCGTAGGTGGCGATGTAGCCGTGGGCGCCGCGCACCATGAGTTCGCGGAAGTCGCCGCGTCCGGCCGCGTCCGTCATCCGGTGGGCGACGCCCAGTGCGGCGGCGGTGAGCGCGGCGAGCCCTTCGGGTTCGGTGCCGGGCACGTCGTGGGCGAGGACGAGTCCGTCGACGGTGGCCGCGAGGGAGCCCGCCAGCCGCGGGACGCGGGTGCGGAGCCGACGCAGTTCGTCCAGCACGTCGGTCTCGACGGCCATGAGCAGTCTCCTTTCGGCACGCTGCCGGCGCGTGCGGATCACAGTGCCTCCAAGGCGTCCAGGAGCCGTCGCAGCAGCGCTGTGTCGGGCTCGTCCCAGTCGGCGCGGCCCGCGCCGGGGACGGGGTGGACGGGCGGGGCGGGCGCGGGGGGTGCGGGGGCGACCAGTCCGTCGGCGGCCAGCCTGCGAAGTTCGACGAGGGTGTGGAAGGTGCGGTGGGCGAGGGCGGAGGCGATCTGCGCCGCGGTGCGCCCGCCGTCGACCAGGGCGAGCGCGCGGCCCCTGCGGGGCGGCAGCGCGGCCGGGTCGGCGGCGGGGGTCCGGGCGAGCGGCGCGGTGTCGACGGCCGCGTCGGGCCAGATGCGGTCCAGCAGTGCGCGGCGGCGGTACGACTCGCGCAGCACAGTCGCGACGGTCACGGGACGGACCGCGCCGAGCCAGTGCGCGACGCCCGGGCGGAAGCGCAGGTCGGTGCCGTCGTGGGCGAGCGCGAAGTAGGCGGCGTCGAAGAGCGCGCCAAGGTGGGCCAGTTCCAGGGCCCCGGCGGTGAGGCGTCCGCTGTCGACGAGCTGGCGGCCGACCCGCTGCCGGGCCCCGGCACGCTCGACGGCCTCCCACCAGCCGGCCGGGGCGAGGGCGCCACTGCGGGTGAGCAGGTCGCCGAGGGCGGGGCTGTGGGCGGACTCGACGTGGACCACGTGTCCGGCGGCGAGGTAGAAGACGCCGGAGCGGGTGGTGAGCGCCCCGGTGGCATGGTCGGCGGCGAGGGTGTCCAGCAGTTCGGGGGCGGATCCGTCCGCGCGGGCGGCGGCAGCGGTCATCCGAGCACCATCCGGTCCGCCATCTCGGCCAGCCGTATGCGGGCCAGGGCGAGGTTGCCGTCGGCGCGGTCCAGCGACAGGAACAGGAAGACCGTGCTGTCGAAGGTGGTGACGACGAACCGCAGCAGGTGGAAGGCGTCCGTGGTGGTGAGGATCAGATCCTCGACGGGCGGCTCCTTCCCCTGGCCGGCGTGCGCGGGGGCGAGGGCGCCGCTCTCCATCGCAAGTCGGGCCAGTTCGGCGGTCTCGGCGGCGGTCGCCTCCACGTCGCCGCCCGGCGCCTCCCCCACCGCGCCCAGGGCGAGCCCGCTGATCCAGTCGACCACCAGGGCGCCACGTGCGCCGGGCAGTCGCATGGCTTCCAACAGACTCTCGTCGATTCCGGGCACGCCGGATCCCCCTCCTCGCACGGCTGTACCGCGAACGTGACGTCGACGCTACGGTGTGTGCTCGACCGTGGTGAGGGCTTTGGCGTTTTCCCGTGGAATATGCGACATGAGGGTCGGGGCGCTGGTAGAGTCCGCCGTTTTCGCCCTCTGTACGAGGCGGGGCGTGGGGCCCGCGCGGGTGGTCCGGAAGGTGCGGGGGATCGGATGTGCGGGTGGCGGTCCCCGCGGCCCGGGGTGTCGGCCGTCCGGGCGGGATGTCCGCGAGCAGGGCCGCCGTACGGCGGAACCCGGCGTCCCGTCGTCCTGCGCGGGCGACGATACTGAGAGGCAGCACGTGCCCCCGCTCACGACTGGACCCATGCCGATCTCTGCCAAAGCCCGCCCCACCGTCCCTCCCACCGTCCGGACGACCCGCGGCCGCCACGTCGGGGAGCGGGCCGACGAGACGCTCCGGCGCAGCCTCTCCGCCCTGAAGGACGCCGGGACCATCGACGACTTCCTGGAGCTCCCGGCGGACGACACCAAGCCCGACCTGGTGTTCGAGTCTCGAACGCGGGTCGGGGACGGCGTCACGGTCCGCGCCCGCCTGGCCCTCTCCCCCGCCAAGGCGAAGGGACCGGAGCGCGACTGGCTCCTGGTCGCCGAGGCGGAACACCCCTGGGACCCCTCCTGGCCGTCCCCGGTCACGATGTTCTGGCCGCAGGAACCGGACGCCGCCTGGAACCACGACCCGGTATCGGGACTGCGCCCCGGCGAGATCAACCCGCTCCCGGAGGACGACAAGGACGTACGGCGCCGGCTGCGCGACTGCGCCCGCGACCCCTGGTACGTCCACGTCGTCGTCCACGAAGCGATGACCCCGGACGAGCGCGGGCACGTCCCGCTCGCGCACTGGCTGCCGCCGGGTCTGCGGGACCGGGTCGTCGAGCACCGGGCCACCCCGCAGCAGGCGCGGGTGACGAACTGGGCGCTGCGGGAGTTCGACGTGGAGGTCCCCCGTGGCGGCGCGGCGGTGCTGCCCGGCCGCCCGGTCCCCGAGGGGTACGAGCCGGACGCCTTCGCGGTGCGCGCGGTGTTCCTCGACGGCACGGAGCCCACGGACCTGGTGGACGCGGTGCTGCGGTACGACGCGCTGCCGAGGGAGCTCCCGGAGCGGGCCGAGGAGGCGCTGACCGCGCTGCGCGAGGACTGGCACCTGCTCACCGTCGCGGAGGAACTGGAGCGGGAGCGGGCGCTGGTGGCGATGTACGCCGAGGCGCTGGACGCGATGACGAAGTCCCGCGACCTGTACCGGGAGGCCGCCGAACGCGCCCACGAGGCGCTGGCCGCCTACCGGGAGACGGGACTCGCCCCACCGCCCCCGGCCGCACAGCCGCCCCGCCCCCGGACCCCGGCCCCGCTCCAGCACCTGACGCGCACCCTGGAACGCCTGAAGCCGGGCGGTTCCCGTCGCGGCCGGCCCTCCCCGGAGGAGACGGCCCCGGAGGGCGAACCGAAGGCACCGTCCGACGGCTAGAGCCCGCTGCGGCCCCGGACCGTCTTCCGACGCAGCGCGGTCTGCCCGAGCTGTTAAATTGGGATGAAGGCAGGTCGCCGATCGAGGAGTCACAGACGTGGTGGGTGAAGACGACATCTCCGGGTGAGATCCGGACATGACGGCCACCGGCCGGCGCTCAGGAGCGCTGCCGGGGTGGCCTGTTTCGTCGTTCCCCTTTCTCCACCGTCTGCCCAGGGCGGATGTTCACGCTCCGCCCTCCGTGCTTCCGAGGTCGTCCCATGTCCGACGCAGCCATCGCCTGCTCGAACCTTTCCTTCGCCTGGCCCGACGACACCCCGGTCTTCCACGACCTGTCGTTCTCCGTGACCCCCGGGCGCACCGCCCTGGTCGCGCCCAACGGCTCCGGCAAGACCACCCTGCTCAAGCTGATCGCCGGTGAACTCACACCCACGACCGGATCGGTCTCCGTCAGCGGCACCCTCGGCCACCTGCCGCAGAACCTGCCCCTGACCAACAGCCTCACGGTCGCCGAGGTGCTCGGCGTCGCGGAGGTGATCCGCGCGCTGGACGCCGTCGAGTCCGGCGACGTCGACGAAGGGCACTTCGCCACCATCGGTGACGACTGGGACATCGAGGAGCGCACCCGTGCCCAGCTCGACCGCCTGGGCCTTGGCGACCTCGCCCTGGACCGCGGCCTGAGCACGCTCAGCGGCGGCCAGGTCGTCTCCCTCGGCCTCGCCGCCCAGTTGCTCAAGCGTCCCGACGTCCTCCTGCTCGACGAGCCCACCAACAACCTGGACGCCCAGGCCCGGCACAAGCTGTACGACGCGCTGTCGGACTTCAACGGCTGCCTGCTCCTGGTCAGCCACGACCGCGCGCTGCTCGACCGCATGGAGCGCATCGCCGAACTCGGCGGCAACGAACTGCGTCTGTACGGCGGCAACTTCACCGAGTACGAGGAGGCCGTCAGGGGCGAGCAGGAGGTCGCGCAGAAGAACATCCGCAACGCCGAGCAGGAGCTGAAGCGCGAGAAGCGCGAGGCGCAGCAGGCCCGCGAGCGCGCCGAGCGCCGCGCCGGCAACGCCGCCAGGAACCTCAAGAGCGCCGGTCTGCCCCGCATCTTCGCCGGCAACATGAAGCGGGGCGCGCAGGAGGCCGCCGGCAGGTCCGGCATCCTGCACGCCGCCCGCGTCAGCGAGGCCAGGGCCCGCCTGGACGAGGCCGGCCGGGCGCTGCGCGAAGAGGTGCGCCTCAGCCTGGAGCTGCCCGAAACCCAGGTGCCGGCCGGCCGCAACCTGTTCCTCGGCGTGGGCATGCAGGTGAACCGTGGCGACACGAACGTGTTCGGAACGGGCGGCGTCGATCTGACGATCCGCGGCCCCGAACGCATCGCGCTCACCGGACCCAACGGCGCCGGGAAGACCACCCTCATGCGCTTGATCACCGGCGACCTCACCCCCGACAGGGGCGACATCAAGCGCAACGACGGCCGCATTGCCTATCTGTCCCAGCGGCTCGACCTGCTGGACCTGGACCGAACCGTGGCGGAGAACTTCGCGCAGTTCGCTCCCGAGCGGCCCGAGGCGGAGCGGATGAACCTGCTCGCCCGCTTCCTCTTCCGGGGGCCGCGCGCCCACCTGCCGGTCGGGGTGCTCTCCGGCGGTGAACGGCTGCGCGCCACCCTGGCCTGCGTACTGTGCGCCGAACCGGCCCCGCACCTGCTGCTGCTCGACGAGCCGACCAACAACCTCGACCTGGTGAGCGCCGGCCAGTTGGAGAGCGCGCTCAACTCCTACCAGGGCGCCTTCATGGTGATCAGCCATGACGAGCGGTTCCTCGCCGAGATCGGAATCAGCCGCTGGCTGCGGCTG
Organism: Streptomyces sp. NPDC014764; assembly: GCF_043082785.1. Classification (NCBI taxonomy): domain Bacteria; kingdom Bacillati; phylum Actinomycetota; class Actinomycetes; order Kitasatosporales; family Streptomycetaceae; genus Streptomyces; species Streptomyces sp. NPDC014764. The sequence continues at coordinate 41,142 of NZ_JBIBXY010000006.1, forward strand.
GCCGACGGCCTGCTGGCGGAGACAGGAGCCCCCGAGGTGTGAGCCGCCGACGTGTGGCCTGGCCCGCGCCCGGCGGGCCGGCCACCTCGGACGGAAACCCGTGGCCCAACCGTCTCTGCTCACCCACGACCTCGGCGGGCGCCGGGTGCTCGACGGCATCACCCTGACCGCCTCCCCGGGCCGTCGCGTCGGCCGGATCGGGGAGAACGGCGTCGGCCTGACCGGGGTCGGCCGCGACCGCACGCTCGGGCAGCCGTCCGGCGGGCAGCGCGGCCGACTGGCCCTGGCCGCGCTGCGGACGCGGCACGGACCGTCCGGCGGCCCCCGGCGCTGCTGCTCGACGAGCCGACCGACCACCCCTCGCCCGGCCTGTGCGGCGAGTTGGAGGAGGCACTGGGCAGCGGACCGGGCGCGATCGTGGTGGCCGGCCACGGCCGGTGGCTCCGCCGACGCCGGCAGGGCTGCGGGTTCCGGCTGGAGGCGGGTGCGTGACCCCGCCACCGCCGGCTGGGCGCCACACCCCCTGCCGCAGTGAGCCGGCGTCCGGGCGCGGCGCGGGGTCGGCGCGGCGTCCAGGTGACGGTGCGCCAGGTCAGCAGCGGTGTGGCGATCCTCTCGGCGGTGCTGATCGAGCCCAGGAGGAGGTCCCTGAGGGGCACGGCGTTCCCCGGGGTGGGTCCGACCGTGATCTCGGCGGCCTCTGGGTACATGACACCGGTGGCGGAGGTCGGACAGGCCTCGGCCGCGATCCCTTGCGAGGCGTCGCCCGGTGTCCTGCCATTGGCGTGCCGGATGTCGCGGCGGCCGCCGGCCGAGGCAGCCGGGTCGGGGGCAGGCGTCGGCCCCGGGGGGCGGCCTGGTGGGCCCTCCGGGGCCGGGGTGCGCGGCGGTCAGTCCGTCGCGTGGTGGGGTTCGACCGGAGGCCAGGGGGCCCAGCGGCCGCCTGGGACCGGGGTGGCCACGCGGACCACCAGGGCCGTCAGGGCCAGCAGCGCCGCCGCGACGGCGGCCGAGGTGGCCAGCCAGGAGGGTGCGAGGGCGAGATCCGCCGCCCGGGGCAGGGCGGCGTCGGAGAACGACCCGCCGTAGGCGTGGGCGACGGCCAGCGCCGACGGCACCACGACCGCTCCCACCAGCACGACCACCGCGGGCCGCACCACCAGGATCAGCGCCAGCACCGTGCAGAGCACCGACAGGCCGACGGCGAGGGCGTGCACGTTGAGCGACACGCCGTCACGCTGCAGCGGGAAGTGGGTGACCGCGCAGACCGCGAGGGCGGCGGCGGCCAGCCAGCTCGTCCAGATCGCGGACCTGGCGACGGTGCCGGGACGCCGGGCCGGCCGGGGGGTGCGGCGGCTGTTCTTCCGCGCGGCGGGCTTCCGGCGCGCGACGCGCAGACCGTCACGCGGGACCGCCGCGCGCGCGTTGTCGGGCCGGACGTCCTCCTGCTGCTCCCCGGGGCGCGGCTCGTGCGCGCACCCGGTCTCGGCCTGTGCCGCGACGAGGAGGTGCTCGGGGGGACGCTGGGCGGCCAGACGGTCGATCAGTTCGACGAGTTCGTCCACGGACCGGCCGGTGGCGGCGGCGCGCAGTGCCTCCTCACGACAGTGCGGTGCAAGGGGCTCGTTGTGCAGCAGCGCGACGAGGAGGGTGACGTCCTCGACCGACCGGTGGGCGGCGGCCGCGCGGATCGTCTCGTCCGCGCTGGCGGCGTCACGGGGCGGGCGGGTCAGCAGTGCGACCAGCCGGGTGACGTCCTCCACGGACCGGTCGACACCGGCGGCGCGCAGCGCGTCGACCACGGCGCGGGTGTGCTCGGGCGACCGTTCGAGCGCGGTGATGAGGTCGACGACCTCCTCGAGGGGACGGTCGGACACGGCCGCGTGCACCAGATCGGTGACCGGATCGGCGTACACGCGTCCTGTCGCCCCGGTGGCCCTGCCCGGCGGACCGGCGGGGTCCGGCGCGTCACCGAGGCGGCGTGGCGCTCCCGGCTCCCTCACCGGCTCCCTCGTGGTGTCGACGGGATCCACCAGATCGACCGTCGCCACCGGGTCCCGGGGCCCTTCCACCCCGGCGGGTTCGCGCGGCCGGTCGACCGGATCGCGCGGATGGTTGCCGTGCACGGGATCACGTGGGTGGCCGGTGTCGGCCTGACGAGCCGTGCGGCCGGTCCCGGACGGGTCAGGCGGTGGCGCCGTGCCCACGTCCGCGCCGGCCGCGTACCGCGCGTCGGCCTGGGCCGTGCGGTCGGCCGTCCGGTTGCGCGCCCAGGCCGGTTCGGGCCGGTGCGCGCCGGTCGCGGTGCCCGTCGTGCCGACGGGCGGGGCCGCGGCCGTATCCACGGGTATGCCCGGTTCGTTGGAGGAGGACGAGGAGAAAGTGGTCATGATCGACTCCAGTGGAAGACTGATGACCATTACTAGGCTCCCCCACCGCGGGCTGCCACTTGACTGAGCCGCAGGGATGACCTGCGACGATTCCGTGTTTCGGGTGTTGTTCACGGGGCAGCGGTCGTGACCGGCGCATGGCCGGTCCCCGCCGCCATACCGGGGCCCGGAAGGGGAATCCGTTTCCTCGAGGACTGTGTCGGGGGGCGAGGCCGCGTCGCGCGGCCATCGGGAGGAGGGCTGTGACCTTGGACACAACGACCGTGGTGTGGGGCCTCGCGGTCCTCGCGGCCCTGGTGCTGGCGGGCGCCGTGGCCGTGCTGGTCCGTCTGGTCCGCACACGGCGGGAGTTGCGGCGGGCGGGGCTGCCCACCGGGCCCCGCTGGGTGTTCTGGGGCGCGGTGCTCTACCTGGTGCTACCGGCCGATCTGCTACCCGATCCGGTGTACCTGGACGACATCGGCGTCCTGCTGCTCGCTCTGCGCACCATGCGTGGTTCCCTCGGCGCGGGAGCGCCCGGAGTGCCCGGAAGGCACCCGGGACGACAACCCGCCGATGATTACGCTCCGTGAGGAAACCAACCACCCGTTCGATTCGTATAAGTCTCTGGAAGCCAACGCAAGTCGGCGGACCAAGCGGCGGCGCACAGAGGGCCGTTGCCTGATCGGCGCAGCACCGACGAGGGAGAGACGATGCAACCGTTCGCGCTCAACTACGCCCGTCCGGCGGTGGAGTTGGCCGTTGCCACTCCGTATGCGTATGACTCCGGACTGCAGTTGAACGTCCTCGGTGACGGGCGGATCGCGGCCTGCGACCACGCCCTGTTGCGCGAGGTGGGGACGACCACGTCCACCGCGGGCTCCAAGACCCACTTCGACGACTGAACGCGGACCGTAGACCATGACCGTGCTGATCCTCACCTGCGAGGAGGATGTGACCGCCGACATGGTGGTGGTCCACCTGAACGGCGCAGGGGTGCCGGTGGTCCGTCTCGACCCCGCCGATCTCACCGGCGGCGTCTCGCTGTCCGGCGAGTACGTCCACGGCCGGTTCCGCGGCCATCTGTCCGCCGGCGGACGGCTGGTGAGCATAGGCGGGCTGCGGTCGGTGTGGGTGCGCCGCCCCGGCGCTCCGGCCGAGCGCGCCCCGCAGCCGTCCGCCTGGCTGACCGAAGAAGCGTCGCAGGCCCTCTACGGCATGCTGCGCAGCTGCGACGCGCGATGGATGAACCACCCGGACGCCGCACGACAGGCCCGCCACAAGCCGTGGCAGCTGCGCCTGGCCCAGCGCTGCGGGCTGCCCGTGCCGGCGACGGTGATCACGACGTTCCCGCGTGCGGCGCGGGAGTTCGCGGAGCGTTTCCCGGACCTGGTGGTGAAGCCGGTGTCGGGCGCGCATCCGCAGGACCCGCCGCGCGCCGTGCCGACGAGCAGGGTGGCGCCGGACACGGACTTCTCGGCGGTGGCCTACGGGCCGACGCTGCTTCAGCGGCGGATCGCCAAGCAGGCGGACATCAGGCTCACCGTGGTGGGTGACGTGCTGCTGGCGGCCCGCAAGACGACGGCGCCGGACGCCGACCCGCAGGTGGTGGACGTGCGGTTCGCCGCGCCCGGCCCGCCGTGGGAGCCGGTGGGGGTCCCGCCGCGCACCGCGGACGCCGTGCTCGACTACATGCGCCGGGCCCAACTGGCTTACGGGGCCTTCGACTTCGCGGAGGACGCGGACGGAACCTGGTGGTTCCTGGAGTGCAACCAGTCGGGGCAGTTCGGGTTCGTCGAGGTGGAGACGGAACAGCCGATCGCGCGGACCATCGCGGAGTGGCTCTCCCGTCCCGTCCCCGAGGAGCCGGCGGAGCCGGCCGGTTCGGTCACCACGGCGCGGTGAGCCCGCAGCGGTGAGCCCCGGTCACCGCTCCGGCCAGGGGCCTACGAGCGTCAGTGCGGCCGGGGGCCGGGCAGCAGGGCGGCGCGCTGCCAGCCGTTGCCGGGGGCTCCGTGCGGCCGGTCGAGGCCGGAGCCGTAGCCGGGCGACTGCAGGGGCCGCATGACCGACTCCAGTTCCCTGTTCACGCGTTCGGCCTCGCGGCGGACCTGTGCGGGCACGTCGCCGCACTCCGCGATGAGTCGGTCGTAGATGGGGGAATCCTGGAACACCCGACAACGTGCCTTTCTGCTCGGCGTCCCCGGTGCGGGGCCGCGACTGCCGAGTGTATGCGGCCAACGGGGGTGAAGTGGGCGTTCCGGACGTCAGGCACCCGTAGTCGAGCCGGGCCGGACGATCATCAGGACGGTGACGGTCGCCCAGAGCAGGTTGAACACGCCGGTGAACATGGCGAGTTGGACGGTACTGCGGTGATCGACGAGCTGTCGCTCGGTCACCTGCTCGACGAGTTCCTCCTGGCGGGGGAGCACGAGGGCGATGAGCGTACCGGCGGCCACGGCGGTGAGAACGACCGAGGCGATGAGCCAGGCGTCGCCGAGGACACCCATCGCGAGACCGGTCGCCATGCCCAGAACGGGCACGAGCACACCGAGTCGGGCGTAGACACGGCAGATCCGGTGGAGCAGTTCCACGGTGCCGGCCGCGCGCGGGCCGGGGTCGGTCCCGTCCGCCGGGGCGGCGCGGCGCGCGGCCGGCGGGAACATGCTGGCGGCGACGGTCACGGGACCGACGGCGACGATGGCGGCCAGGACGTGGAGGGACAGGAGCAGCTTGGTCACCGGGGCTCTTTCCTTGACGTGATCGACATAGCTTGATCGGCATAGCTTGATCGGCGCAGCCGGCCTGTTCGGCGGGATGCCGGGTTCACGCTAGGAGCCGTCACAGCGGCCGGACAGCGGCTGGATCGACAGTTCCCCACGGATTCCCGCCAACCGTGGTGACCAGGCACGGCGTGACGAGGACCGGGTGGGGCGGGTGGCGGGAATCTGTCTAAGGTGGCCTTCATGCACTCCGTGGCGATCCTCGTACTGGACGGTGTGGTGCCGTTCGACATGGCGGCCCCCATGCAGGTGTTCGACTTCACGCGGCTGCCCGACGGCCGGCGTCCGTACCGCGTCCGGCTGTGCGCCGAGCGGCCGGAGGTGGCCGCGGACGGCGGCTTCACGCTGCGCGTCGGCCGCGGTCTGGAGGCGCTCGCGGACGCGGACACGGTGATCGTGCCAGGGCGCGCCCCGGGTTCCCCGCCGCCCTCCCCCGCGGTGCTCGCGGCGCTGCGGAGGTCGGCCGCTGCGGGCACCCGGGTCGCGTCGGTGTGCGTGGGCGCCTTCGTGCTGGCGGAGGCAGGCCTGCTGGACGGACTGCGCGCCACCACGCACTGGGTGGCCGCCGAGGAGTTCGCGCACGCGTATCCACGGGTGGAGGTGGAGCCCGACGTGCTCTACGTGGACAACGGGCGGATCCTCACCTCGGCCGGCGCGGCCGCCGCGCTGGACATGTGCCTGCACATGATCCGCCGTGACTTCGGGTCGGCGGTGGCGGCGAACGCCGCGCGGATGTCGGTGATGCCGCTGGAACGCGAGGGCGGACAGGCCCAGTTCATCGTGCACGAGCACCCGCCGGTGCCGCGCGGCTCGGACCTGGAGCCGCTGCTGGAGTGGATCGAGGACAACGTGGCGCACGAGGTGACGCTCGCCGCGATGGCGGCGCGGGCGGGGATGAGCGAGCGCACCTTCAGCCGCCGGTTCCGCGAGCAGACCGGCACCACACCGCTGCAGTGGCTGCTGCGGGCCCGGGTGCGGCGCGCCCAGTACCTGCTGGAGAACAGCGACCACACGGTCGAACGGATCGCGCAGCAGGCGGGGTTCGGCTCCCCCACGGCGTTCCGCGAGCGGTTCCGCAAGGTGGTGGGGACCACCCCGTACGCCTATCGCCGGTCGTTCAGGGGCGAGCGCGCCGCGGCCGTCCCGGCGGACGGCCGGGCCGCGGGCTCAGACGGCCAGAGACAGGCCGCTATCGCCGTCCGCCTCGGGTGACCGGCGACGGTCCGTCCGAGCACGGGTGAGCAGGTCGTCGGCGCGCGCGATGGCGTCGTGGATGCCTGCCGTGCCCATCGTCACGCAGAGCCTGCGGGTGACGTCCTCCAGCTCCCCGACCACCGCCGGAGTCTGTCGCTCCGCCTGCGCGATCCGCAGCGTGGCATACCGCGTCAGCAGCTGCCTGACGACCTTCGGATCCGGTACGAGCACGTAGCGCCCCTTTCGTCTTTTCGGTGCGCATGCCCGAAGACGACGAAACCACACACACCCCGCGCCCTGTTGATCGAAAATGACCGAAAACAGTCGCACTGCGACCGGCCCGCCTGGCCGTCCCGGCCACTCGGACCCACCGGGCCACCGGGCCACCGGACCACCGGGCCAGCAGGCCACCCCGGCCCCGAGGAGCGGACGGCGGCTCAGGCCACCTGTCCGCCGTGCAGCGCCGTGTACGCGCCGCCCCGCCGCAGCAGCTCCTCGTGCGTGCCGACCTCCTGGATCGCCCCGTCGGCCATCACCACGATCCGGTCGGCACCGCGCACCGTGGACAGCCGGTGCGCCACGACGAATGTGGTCCGCCCGCGCAGCAGCCGGGCGAGCGCCTCCTGCACCAGCGCCTCCGAACGCGTGTCCAGGGCGGACGTCGCCTCGTCCAGCACCAGCACCTTGGGGTCCCGTATGAGGGCGCGGGCGATGGCCAGCCGCTGGCGCTGTCCGCCCGACAGCCGCGCCCCGCGCTCCCCGACGAGGGTGTCCAGGCCCTGCGGCAGCCGGTCGACGAACTCCAGCGCGTTGGCGTCGCGCAGCGCGGCCCGCACCGTCTCCTCGTCCGCGTCGTCCATGCCGTAGGCGACGTTCTCCCGCACGGTGCCGTCGAAGAGGATCGACTCCTGGGGCACCACGGACAGGAAACGCCGATAGGTGCGCAGGTCCAGGGTGTTCATGTCGGTGCCGTCGACCAGCAGCCGGCCGGAGGTGGGGCGGATGAACCCGATGACGAGGTTGAGCACCGTGGACTTGCCCGCCCCGGAAGCGCCGACCAGAGCGACGGTCTCGCCCGGGGCGACGTCGAGGGTGAAGTCCTGCACCGCTGGGCGGTCGTCGCCGTCGTAGGCGTGCCCGACGCCCTCGAAGGTCACCGCGCCGTGCAGCGCCGTGAGTTCGGCCTTGCCCTCGTTGTCCTCCAGCTCCGGCGCCTGCAGCACCTCGCCGACCGAGCGCACCGACTCCAGCCCTTTGGTGATGACCGGGGCCAGACCCGCCAGCGTGGTGGTGGAGTTGGTGAGCGTGGTCAGGAAGGCGCTGAGCATCACGACGTCACCGGCGGTGACACCCCAGACGTCGTAGTAGGACACGAGGGCGGCTCCGGCCAGCACCATCACGCCGACCACGTTGAGGACCACCCACGCCAGCGAGCCGAACCGCCCGTTGACCAGGTCGAGGCGCATCCCGGAGGTGAGCAGCCGGTCGAGGGTGCCGTGCATGCGGTGCAGCGCCTTGCCCTCCAGGCCGTGGGCGCGGGTGACGGGGATCAGCCGGGTCATCTCGGTGACGCGGGAGGACAGCGTCTCCACCTCGTGCCGGAAGTGCTCGTTGTGGGTGCGCAGCCGCGCCCTCAGCCGGGCCACGAGCAGGGCCGCGGCGGGCACGACGACGAGGAAGACGGGCAGGAACTCGGGGGTGCGCACACCGATGATGACAAGTCCGCCGGCCAGCACGGTGAACGCGCCGAGCCCGGTCTCCGCGGTCTGCTGAACCATCTGCTCGACGGTCTCGACGTCGCGGACCACCTTGGCCTGGAGCACGCCCGCGCTGACCCGGGAGTGGTAGCCGATGGAGAGCTGCTGCATGCGCGTGCACAGCGCGGAGCGCAGGGTGGTGCCCATGCGGCGGACGCTGCCGTAGAGGAGGCGGACGTACAGCACGTGCAGCGGGTAGTTGACCAGCAGAATGAACATGATGACGCCGGTGCTGGTCCACAGCCGGGAGATGGGCTGGTGCTGGACGACGGTGTCGATGATGGACGCGGTGATCAGCGGCAGCAGCCAGACGGGGCTGTGCTTGACGGTGAAGACGACGACGGCCGCGGACAGCCTGCCGCGGTCCGCGCGGAACAGGTAGCCGAGGGTGCGCACGGGATGCTCGCCCCGGTAGCGGTGGTCGAGCGGTCTCGTCTGCGGCGATGCCATGGGCGGTGGTCCTCCCCCTGTGAAGCGCCGCCCGGGCGGATCGCGGCGCACGAACGGCGCCCGGCGCCCCTCCTGGGGGTGCCGGGCGCGGGAACGGCCGCTCAGGCCCCGTCGAGCTCCGCGATCTCCTCGGCGCTCAGCTCGAGGTCGGCGGCGCGCACGGAGTCCTGGACCGACTCGGGGCGGCTCGCGCCCGGGATCGGCACGACGACCGGCGACTTGGCGAGCATCCAGGCGAGGCACACCTGGTGCGCGCTCACCCCGTGCTCCTGCGCCACGCGTGCGAACGGCGCGTAGGTGGAGCCGAGTTCACCGGCCTTGGAGATGCCGCCGAACGGGCTCCAGGGCAGGAAGGCGACACCGAGTTCGTCGCACAGCTCCAGCTCCGGCTCGCTGGAGCGGAAGGCGGGCGAGAACTGGTTCTGCACGGAGACGAGACGCCCGCCGAGGATCTCCTGGGCCTGGCGGATCTGCTCCGGGTTCGCGTTGGAGATGCCCGCCATGCGGATCTTCCCCTCGTCGAGCAGGTCACGGATCGCGCCGACGGACTCGGCGTACGGGACGTCGGGGTCGGGCCGGTGGAACTGGTAGAGGCCGATCGCCTCCACACCCAGCCGGCGCAGGGACGCCTCGCAGGCCCGCTTCAGGTACTCCGGGCGCCCGTCGAGGGTCCAGCTGCCGTCGCCGGGGCGCAGATGTCCGCCCTTGGTGGCGACCAGTACGTCGCCGCCCCGCTCGTGGGTGGAGAGCGCCTTGGCGATCAGGCTCTCGTTGTGCCCCACCTCCCCGGCGTCCCGGTGGTAGGCGTCCGCGGTGTCGATCAGGGTGACACCCGCGTCCAGGGCGGCGTGCAGGGTGGCCAGCGAACGGGACTCGTCGGGCCGTCCCTCGATCGACATGGGCATGCCGCCCAGTCCGATCGCGGACACCTCGACCTCACCGATTCGTCGCATGTGCATGTGCGCGAAGCCCCTTCCGGCTGTCGTGCTGGCGATCGTGGAAAGCGCATACCAGCCTCGTCGCCGGGTGCCCGGAAATCCAACAGGGAAATCAGAACGGATTCATCGGGCCGTTCGCTGAATCGTTCCCGTACGCCTCCGGTCCGCTTCACCGCGCGCCCCCCGTCCCCCGGCGTTACGCTGCGCGAAATCGACCCCTCATGCCCCTGTCCCGGAGGTTCCGATGGCCCCGCTCCTCAACCCGTACCTCAACTTCGACGGCAACGCCCGGCAGGCGATGGAGTATTACAAGGAAGTCTTCGGCGGCGAGCTGAACATGCACACCTTCGGGGAGGCCGGCGGCGCCGGGGAGGAGTTCGCCGACAAGATCATGCACGGCATGCTCACCACTCCCGACGGCTTCACGATCATGGGTTCGGACGGGCCTCCCGGCATGGAGTACGCCTCCGGCAACAACTTCGCCGTCAGCCTCAGCGGCGAGGAGGAGGACACGCTGCGCCGCTACTGGGAGAAGCTGTCCGACGGGGGCCAGGTGTCGGTGCCGCTGGAGCGGCAGATGTGGGGCGACATCTTCGGGATGTGCACGGACCGGTTCGGCGTGCCGTGGATGGTCAACATCAACACGCGCGAAGGCTGAGGCGGCCCGCACGGCAGGTGGTTGACACGGCATTCCGGCGAGGATCATCGTGCAGCGTGGCGCGCGCCGACGGGGCGCGGCGCGGACACCGGCCCGGCGGCGCGAGGCGACCCGGGGAGAGGCGGCGGCATGCGGATCGGACTGCTCGGCACCGGACCCTGGGCGCGGGCGGCACACGCCCCCGCGCTGGGTGAACACCCCGGCCTGGACTTCGTAGGTGTCTGGGGCCGCAGGCCCGAGGCCGCCGCGGAGCTGGCGGCGGTGCACGGTGTCCGGGCGTACGACGACGTCGACGCGCTGCTCGCCGACGTGGACGCCGTCGCCGTGGCGCTGCCGCCGGCCGTGCAGGCGGACCTGGCGGTGCGGGCCGCGCGCGCGGGCCGCCATCTGCTGCTCGACAAGCCGATCGCGACGACGGTGGCCCAGGGGCGCGCGGTCGTGGAGGCCGCCGACGCGGCGGGCGTGGCCTCCGTGGTCTTCTTCACCACCCGCTTCCAGCCGGAACCGCAGGCCTGGATCGAGGAGCAGGCGCGCGTGGGCGGCTGGTTCACCGGGCGGGCGCAGTGGCTCGGCGCGGTCTTCACCTCCGAGGACAACCCCTTCGCCGCCTCGCCCTGGCGACAGGAGAAGGGCGCCCTGTGGGACGTCGGCCCGCACGCCCTGTCCGTACTGCTGCCGGTGCTCGGCGAGCCGCGCCGGGTGACGGCGGCGGCGTACGGGCCCGGCGACACCGTGCATCTCGTGCTGGACCACTCCGGCGGCGCGTCGAGCAGTACGACCCTGAGTCTGACGGCTCCCCCGGCCGCGGCGGGCGCCATGGTGGAGCTGCGGGGCGAGTCCGGCGTGACCGTGCTTCCGGAGGCCCGCGGCGACGTCGTCCCGGCGCTCGGCCGGGCCGCGGACGCGCTGATCGCCGCGGCCGGCTCCGGGGAACCGCACCCGTGCGACGCGCGGTTCGCCTTCACGGTGACCCGGATCCTCGCCAACGCGGAGACCCTGCTCCACAGCGGCACCCGCTGAGAACCCCTCCCCGGGCGGCTGGTCGGCGACCTGCCGAAGAGGCCTGGCGCGCTTGGCGTCCGAGGGCGGCCCCGTTCCCGCACCCTGCGGAGTGCGGCCGGTGCGTTGCGTACACGGCCCGCTCCCGTCGGCTTAAACGATCCTTAAGGACCGGTTAAGCGATCGTGCGCGCTTTGTCGTGCATTCAAGTAGGCGCAGGTCAGGAAGCGTCGGGGACAAGTCGGACCCGTTGGCGGGCGCGGTCCCGGTCCCTACCATCGGTGCCGCGTGCCGGTCCCGACGCACAGCCTGAGAGCGCTCTCTTGAAGCTCCCGGCCGGTCGGGCCGGTGTGCCCCACCGCAACCGCACGAGCACTCTGGAGACCCCCCACATGACTCCTCGGCACCAGCGCACCCTCGGCCGCCGCAAGCTGCTCTTCACCCTCGGCGGAGCCGCCGTCGCGCTGCCCGCGGCCGCGGCGATCGCCCCCCACGCCCTCGCCGACCAGTCCGGTCAGGACGGGTCCGGCACCAAGGCGGCCGCCTCGCTCCCGCTGACGTTCGTCAACGGCAGCGGCTCCTTCGACAACGCCTCGGTACACCTGTACGTCGTGGGCAACTCCGACGGCCGCCAGGTCCGGCTCACCCCCGACGGCACGCTCGCCCCCGTCGACCTGGCCGACAACGGCGAGGACGGCTTCACCGACTACGCGATCAGCCTCACCGGCAACGAGACAACGCTGTCACTGCCGCACATGTCCGGCCGCATCTACGTCGCGCTCGGCGAGAAGCTGAAGTTCAAGGCCGTCGCGGACGGAAGCGGCGCGGCCGCCCTGCAGTACCCGGCCGGATGGGTCTCCTCGGACCCGAACTACGGCGTGCTGCACGACTGCGCGGAGTTCACGTACAACTCCGCCGGTCTGTTCTGCAACACCACCATGGTCGACATGTTCAGCGTGCCGCTGAGCATCCGCCTCACCGGCGCCGACGACCAGACCACGGGCAGGGTCGGCCCCGGCGGCCGCGCGGCCGCGTTCGCCGCCGTCAAGGGGACCGAGGGCTTCGACCGGCTGGTGGTCGACGACACCCGGATCATCGCGCCCGGCCACGGCCTGGACGCCGGACTGTTCGCCGAGGACTACTTCGCCCCGTACATCGACGAGGTGTGGAGCACCTACACCGGCCGGGACCTGAAGGTCACCACCAACGCCGGCACCTTCACCGGGCGGGTGCGCGGGGACCGGTTCACCTTCGACGGGCCCGCGCAGGTCGCGTTCGACAAGCCGTCCACCCGGGACGTGCTGTTCTGCGACGGCGCCCTGGCCGCGCCCAACGACGGCACCACGGGCCCGGTCGCCGCGATCCTGGGCGCGGGCTTCAACCGCTCGACGCTGCTCAGCCATCCCGAGCAGCCGACGACCGACCCCGCGGAGTTCTACCTGACCGAGCTGACGAACCACTACTCCAAGGCCATGCACGCGGCCACCGAGGACGGCAGGGCGTACGGCTTCGCCTTCGACGACGTGGCGGACTTCGCCTCGTACATCCAGGACACGGCGCCCACCGCCATGCGGCTGACGCTCACGCCCTTCGAGTGAGCGCGGGGAGCAGGTTTCCCCGGGGCGGGGCACGGTACTCCGGCATGCACGGGGAGGCCCCGCACCCGGGGCCCCGGGTGCCCGACGGCGGGCGCCGGGGCGCTCCGGATGCACGGCGGGCCTCCTCGGTGAAGGCTGAGTACCGGACCCGGCGCCCGGCGCCGGGCCGTACCAGCGATCCGGACCCGAGGAGCCCGAAGATGTCGACGTCCCAGCCCGACGCGTCCCGGCAGAGCGAGGACCGCGCCACCCCCGACAGCCTGCTCCACACCCGCACCGGCAACGAGGTGTCGCCGGAAGACCTGGTTCTCGCCAGCGGCAAGGACCTCACCCCGCAGAACATCGAGTGGGCCAGGCGGAAGCTGGCCGAGGAGGGTCCCTCCGCGATGGAGAAGATCCTTCCGTAGTCACCCCGTCGCTCCCTCGGCAGGACGACGTCTTCGGGCCCGGTGCACGCCCTGGGCACCGGGCCCGAAGACGTCGTCACGCGGCTGCCCGCCGGCATGCGACCGCTCGACGCCGAATGCCGGCCGGGAAGAGTGCTGCCTGCCGGCGCAGGCGCCTCTCGATGTACTGACCACGGCCGGCGTCGGCTCCGCCGTACAGGACGGCTGAGACAGGTACGACGGCAGGCCGTCGGGATGGCGCCGCCGAGGACGAGGACTCACCCCGCGTCGGCGCACGGAAGAGGGCCCCCTCGGGATCCGGAGGTCGCGAGACCGAACCGCATCACCAGGGGGCCCTGTCGTCCCGGGCGCCTACCGGTCCTCGGGCAGTTCCGTCTCGTCCTCCACGACGTGCATGGCGGCCTCCTCCGCGCCCGCCGCGCCCCCGTCGATGCCCACGTCGTCGGCGACGGACTCCTTGGTGGTGTCGGTGTGAACGCCCTCGTCCGGTGCGACCAGGCGTCCCGCGCGGGCGGTGCCCGCCTCCGGGTCGACCGGCTCGCCTTCGCCGCCCGGCAGGTCCCCCACTCCGTCGCCGGCCTCGGCGGAGGGGTCCGGGACCTCCTGGGCCAGCCGTTCGTCCAGCGTCTCCCCGTCGTGCTGCTCGGCGGCGGTCACGCCGTGCTTGGTGACGCCCACCGCCTTCTCCGGCGGTGAGTAGCCCTCGTCGAGCATGTCGTCGTAGTCCCGCTCGTCGAGGGCGTCCTGCATGTCGAGCGGGGCGCCATCCTCTTGCTGCTCGTTGGTCCCGGTGGGCTGGTAGACGTCGTCCCCCATCGGTTCGGAGCCCATGGCGTCCTCCCTGTCGTGCTGCGTCGGCTCGCGCCGTCTCGGTGTCCGGTCCGCGTTTCCCGTGAGGCGGTCTCTAACCCCGTGATCGGCCGGACCTGAGGGCGAACCGCCGGATCTCACTCCCGTGGCGTCCCCGGGGCGGGCGCGACGCGGACGTCGTAGTCCTCGACGCGGTGGACGGGCCAGGTCCGCGCGTACGCGTTGGGCCTGCTGCCGACGCGGGTGATCTCGGCGACCGGGACGCGTGCGGCGGTGCGCCGGATGTCCTCGGCCGTCATGTTCTCGTTGTTCCCGGTGGTCGCGCCGGAGGAGCAGCCCGTGTAGTAGCCGATCGGGATGGACTCGTGGCCGGTGATCAGGCAGGGCGGGGTGACACCGAGCCGGTGCAGTCCCCCGGCGGTGCGGGCCCAGTCCACGCGACTCGCGGCGGAGCGGTTCGCGGTGTGCACCGCCACGGTCAGCTGCACCGCCAGGTGGCCCGCCAGTCCCACCGCGACCACGGTCCGCAGCACCGTCCGCCACCGCCCGCGCGGCGCCGTGACCAGGTACCACAGGGCGACGGCGACGGGAATCGCGAGCAGGGCGTAGGCGGGCTGGAGGAAGCGCGGCGCCGCGTAGGCGATGGTGAAGAGGTACGGCAGCGCGGCGGTGGCGGCACACGCCAGCGGCACGGCGGCGCGCAGGGCGCGGCCGGCCCGTACGGCGACGACCAGGCCGAGCACGGCGAGCACCGGCAGCACGAACCACCACAGGGTGATCACGGGGTGGGGCATCTCGCCGGTGCAGGGGCGGCACAGGGCGCGTCCGCCGAGGCTGCGGAGCTGGTCGTCGACGGCCATGTGGAGGCCGAGTCCGCCCTGGATGCGGGACGCCTCGGCCAGCCGCTCGGAGAGGCCGCCGAACGACGCGTACGCCTCGATCACCCAGGGCACCCCGCCGGCCAGCAGTCCGCCCACGACGGCTGCCAGGAGGCGGGGGCGTCGCCACACCGCCGCGAGGACGAGCAGCGGGATCGTGACCCACACGGCGTCGGTGGGCCGCATCCACGCCATGAGCGCGGCCCCCGCGACGACGGCCCACAGCATGCCCGTGGAGGAGGGGTCCTCGCGGTGGCGCAGGAACGCCCCCACGGCGATCAGCGCGCCGACGGCCACCCAGTAGTTGGGCATGGCCTGGGGACCGTAGAAGAGGGTCACCCACAAGGAGGCGAAGAAGGCGCCCGCGACGACCAGCACGCGGGTGGGGAACAGGCCGCGCCAGACGCGCAGGGCGAGGTACAGGCCCAGTCCGGAGAGCAGCGCGAGGTAGATCCGCAGCAGCACGGTGGAGTCGGACCAGGACGCGACGGGCGCGACCAGCAGGGAGACGCCACGGGAGCGCGGTGCGCTGAAGAAGGCGGCCGGGTGGTGGGTGGTGACCTGGCTGGTGTAGACGATCTCGTCCCAGCCCAGACCCAACGTCGGTCTGATCAGAGCGAGTTGGGCCAGGGTGAAGACGGCGGCGAGCACCGCGAGCGGCCGTGCGCCGTGGGTCGTCCTCGGGCCGGCGGGCCGTGAGCGGTCCTCGCTCCGCCGGGTGACGGTCGGCGGAGCGCCGGCGCCGTGGGTCATCGTCCGTCCTTCGCTGCCGCCGGTTCGGAGTGCCATCCCCGTCATGGGCCTCATGGGCCCCACATCTCGAGGAAGCCGGATATGAGGGGATCACGGCCAAAGCTAACCCGGACCGGTCGGCCGCGCAGGCGGTACACGGCCGGGAATCGTCTGAACGCCTCGTCAGCGCGCGTGGGGGCGGCGGTGCGGGGGCTGTTCGGGCGACCTTCGCGGAGCCGGCACCGGCACCCGGCCCTCCACGGGCGCGTCCACGCCGACGGTCAGCTCCTTGCCGTGGTGACGAATGGTCAGCGGCGGTCCCGAGCGCAGCCGGTACGTGGTGCGCTCCGCGGTGATCTCCACGTGCAGGCACCGGTCGCGGTGGCCGAGGGTGAAGGCGAGCCGGCGCAGTCCGGGAGGCAGGCGAGGTGCGAAGCGGAGGCCGTCGTCGTCCCAGCGCATGCCGCCGAAGCCGGCGACCAGCGCGGTCCATGCCCCCGCCAGGGAGGCGATATGGAGTCCGTCGCGGGTGTTGTGCTCCAGGTCCGCGAGGTCCATCAGCGCGGCCTCGGCGGTGTACGCGTACGCCAGCTCCAGGTGACCGGTACGGGCGGCCATCACGGCCTGGACGCAGGCGGACAAGGAGGAGTCGCGGACGGTCAGCGGCTCGTAGTAGGCGAAGTTGCGGGCGATCTGCTCCTCGTCGTGGCGCTCCTCGAACCAGTCGGCGCGGGTGTGCATCGCGAGCACGAGATCGGCTTGTTTGATCACCTGTTTGCGGTAGAGGTCGAAGTACGGGAAGTTCAGCATCAGCGGGTAGTGCTCGGCGCGGGTGGAGGCGAAGTCCCAGCGCTGGTGACGGGTGAAGCCCGCGTGCTGCTCGTGCACGCCGAGCTCCTCGTTGTACGGCAGGTGCACCGCTTCTGCGGCGTCCCGCCAGCTCGCGCTCTCCTCCTCGTCGACGTCCAGCTCGGCCGCCCGGTCGGGGTGACGCTTGCACACGTCGGCGGCGGCGAGCAGGTTCGCGCGGGCCATGAGGTTGGTGTACGTGTTGTCGTCGGCGACGGCGCTGTACTCGTCCGGTCCGGTGACCCCGTCGATGTGGAAGACGCCCCGGTCGTCGTGGTGGCCCAGGGAGCGCCACAGCCGGGCGGTCTCCACCAGCAGCTCCACACCCGTGTCGCGTTCGAAGCGCTCGTCGCCGGTGGCCTGGACGTACCGCACGACGGCGTCGGCGATGCCCGCGTTGACGTGGAAGGCGGCGGTGCCTGCGGGCCAGTACGCGGAGCCCTCCGGGCCCTCGATGGTGCGCCAGGGGAACGCGGCGCCGCGCAGGCCGAGCTGGGCGGCGCGCTCACGGGCGACGGGCAGGGTGCTCTGCCGCCAGCGCAGCGCCTCGGCGGCGGCCTGCGGCACCGTGCAGATCAGCAGGGGCAGCACGAACACCTCGGTGTCCCAGAAGGCGTGCCCGTCGTAGCCGGAGCCGGTGAGGCCCTTGGCGGGTATCGCGCGCCGCTCGGCGCGGGCGCCGGCCTGGAGGACGTGGAACAGGGCGAAGCGCACGGCCTGCTGGATCTCCTCGTCGCCGTCGACCTCCACGTCGGCGCGGCTCCAGAAGGTGTCCAGGTAGTCGCGCTGTTCGTCGAGGAGGCCCTGCCAGCCGCTGTGCGCGGCGGCCGCCAGCGCCGCCTCCACCTGGTCGCTCATCGCGGGCCGGGAGCGGACGCCGGACCAGCCGTGGGCGACGAACTTCTCCACCCGCAGCCGCTCGCCCGGCTCCAGCACGGAGGTGACCGTCAGCCGGGCCGTGTCGACGTCGCTCTCGCTGTCGGTGACGGTCCGTCCGGGTCCGTCGACGACGTGGTCGGCGGCGACGGCGACCCGCAGGCCGCTGCGCCGGGTCCGGTGCACCAGCCGCAGCCGGCCGCCCCGGGCGAAGTCCTCCTCGTGCTCCAGCGGGGAGCGCAGGGCGCGGGCGGCACGCGGGTCGCCGTCGGGTCCGGGCAGGGACTCGTTGGCGACGAGTTCGGACTGCACCACGACCCGGGTGCGGCTGTCGACGGGCTCCACCTCGTAGGCGACGGCGGCGACGGCCCGCTGGGTGAGGGAAACCAGCCGGGTGGAGCGCACCCGGACGGTGGAGCCGGCGGGCGAGGTCCACTCGCAGACCCGGGTCAGCACGCCCCGGCGCAGGTCGAGGGTGCGTTCGTGGTGGACGAGCCGCCCGTAACGCAGGTCGAACGGCTCGTCGTCGACGAGGAGCCGGATCACCTTGCCGTTGGTGACGTCGATGACGGTCTGCCCGGACTCGGGGTAGCCGTAGCCCGCCTCGGCGTAGGGCAGCGGGTGGAGTTCGTGGACGCCGTTGAGGTAGGAGCCCGGCAGGCCGTGCGGCTCGCCCTCGTCGAGGTTGCCGCGCCAGCCGACGTGGCCGTTGGACAGCGCGAACACCGACTCGCTCTGCGGCAGCCGCTCCGGGTCCAGACCACGTTCCCGCACGGTCCAGGGGTCGATGTCGTACCGGCGGTCGCCCCGGGTCACGCGTCACCCCCGAGCTCGGACAGGTCCGTGACGACCGTGTCGGCGCCGTGCGCGTACAGGGCGTCCGCCTGTCCGACGCGGTCCACGCCGACGACGTACCCGAACTTCCCGGCGCGTCCGGCGTCCATGCCGGCCAGCGCGTCCTCGAACACCGCGGCCCGCGCGGGCTCCACCCGCAGCTCACGGGCGGCGGCGAGGAAGGTGTCGGGCGAGGGTTTCCCCGGCAGACCCCGCTCCGCGGCGACCTCCCCGTCGATCCGTACGTCGAAGAGGTCCTCGGCGTCGATGGAGCGCAGTACGTCACGGCAGTTGGCGCTGGAGGAGACGATCGCGGTGCGCAGGCCGCGGGCGCGGACGGCGTGCAGATACGCCAGGGTGCTGTCGTAGGGCTCCACACCGTCGGTGCGGATCCTGGCGAGCAGCAGCTCGTTCTTGCGGTTGCCCAGCCCGTGCACGGTGGCTGCGGCGGGCGGGTCGTCAGGGCCGCCCTCGGGCAGCTCGATGCCCCGGGAGGCGAGGAAGGTGCGCACCCCGTCGGCGCGCGGCCTGCCGTCCACGTACGCGTCGTAGTCGGCGGCGGTGAAGGGCGCGAAGCCCTCGCCGTCCCGTTCGCGCAGGAAGGCGTCGAACATCTCCTTCCACGCGGCGGCGTGCACCACGGCCGTCCTCGTGACCACGCCGTCGAGGTCGAAGAGGCACGCCTCGATGTCTTCGGGCAGACCCAGATCCGTCATACCGTCACGGTTCCCCGTACGGGCCGGGACATTGAGTGGCGCGGGCCACACGGGTGGCGGGGTGCGGCTTCCCGGGTGACAGACTCTGCCGTGTGGCGCTGACCTTCGACGACCTCCTCCGCCGCGCCCGCTCCCTGCCCCGGGACGGGCGGCGCGCGATCCTCGGCATCGCCGGAAGTCCCGGCGCGGGCAAGTCCACGCTCGCGGAACGCCTGGTACGCGAGCTGAACGGCACGGGCGAGCCGTGGGTGGCGTACGTGCCCATGGACGGCTTCCACCTGGCCGACGCGGAACTGGAGCGGCTGGGCCGCCGGGACCGCAAGGGCGCCCCCGACACCTTCGACGCGGCCGGGTACGCGGCGCTGCTGCGACGGCTGCGGGACGAGTCCGAGGCGGGTGAGGTGGTGTACGCCCCCGCCTTCGAACGCGAGCTGGAGCAGCCGCTGGCCGGGGCGGTCCCCGTGCCCCCGGCCGCGCGGTTCGTGGTCACGGAGGGCAACTACCTGCTGCTCGACACCGGGGCGTGGACGCGGGTACGCCCGCTGCTGGACGAGGTGTGGTTCTGCGCGGCGGACGAGGAGCGGCGGGTGCGGCGGCTGATCGCCCGTCACGAAAGGTTCGGCAAGTCGCACGAGGAGGCGGTCGCCTGGGTGGAGCGCTCCGACGAGCGCAACGCGGCCCTGGTGGCGGCGACCCGTGACCGCGCGGATCTGGTGGTGCCGGTGGAGGATCTGGCCTGACGGCGCTGCGCGCCGGAGCAACCGGCCGTGGGAGTACCGCGCTTCACGGGAACGCCACGGTGACGCACGCCGGGGATGCGTCGGTGCGAGAGTGGGGCGCATGAGGCGTCGGGCGACGGTGTGGGCACGGAGGTGGGCGGTGCCCGTCCTGGTCGTCCTGCTGCTGGGGCAGATGGCCTTGGCGATGGTCACGGCCGCCCTGCGGCAGACACCGACGATCGACGAACCGGTGTACGTGGGGACGGCCGCGGTCTACCTGGACGAGCACAGCCTCCGCTTCAACCCCGAGCATCCGCCGCTCGGCAAGCTGGTGATCGCCACCGGACTACTGGTCGCCGACCCCCACCTGGAGTCCGGATTCGACGGCGGCCAGACGGAGTTGGGGCGTCGACTGCTGTACGAGTCGGGCAACGACCCGTGGCGCGTGATGTTCTGGGCCCGCCTGCCGGTGATCGTGCTGACGCTCGCGTTCGGACTGGTGGTGTACGCGTTCACGCGCGAACTGGCGGGCCGCGCGGGTGGGTTGCCGGCGCTCGCGCTCTACTGCCTCTCCCCCGACGTGATCGCGCACGGATCGCTGGCCACGCTGGACGTTCCGGCCGCCGGTCTGGTGCTGACGTCGGCGTGGCTGCTGTGGCGGGCCCGGACGCGGCCGCGCCTGTACGTACCCCTGGCAGGCGGGGTCTTCGGGGCGGCGCTGGCCACGAAGATGAGCGTGCTGCCCGCGCTGCCGGTGCTGGTGGCCGTCGCCGCGGTGTCGGTGTGGTGCGCCGGATCACGCCGGGTGGCGCGGGCGGTCGCCGGGGCCGCGGTGTTCGCGCTGACCGCGTGCGCCGCCGTGTGGGTGGCGTATCTGGCCGTCGATCCGCGGCTCCGGTGGGGGCCGCCGCAGCACATCCCCGCGGTCGGCGGACTGCGCGGCCTCGCCGTCCAGTTGCTGCCGCTGCCCGAACCGTTCCGGGACGGCATGCGGCTCCAGTTCGGCCTGGAGAACCGGCCCTGGCAGGGCTTCCTCTTCGGGAAGCTGTACACGGGGTCGCTCTGGTACTACCTGCCGGCCGCGCTGCTGGTGAAGACGCCGCTGGGCGCCCTGGCGCTCTGGACGGCGGGCGCGGTGACGGTGGTCGCCCTGCGCCCGCTGCGGCCGGCGGCCCCGTATCTGCTGGCGGCGCCTGCGGTCCTGCTCGCCGCGGCCATGTACGGCTCGCGTGACTTCGGCACCCGGTACGCGGTGTTCCTGCCGATGTTCCTCGCGGTCGCCGCCGGGTGCGTGGTGCTGGTGCGGTGGCGGTGGGCGCCGGTGGTGACGGGCGCGCTGGTGGCGTTCGTCGCCGTCAGCTCGCTGCGGGCGTTCCCCTTCCATCTGCCGTACTCCAACGAGGCGTTCGGCGGTCCGGAGCGGACCCGCTACCGGCTCCACGACTCCAACGTCGACTGGGGCCAGGACCTAGGGCGGCTCGCCGACCGGCTGGACGAGCGGTACCGGGGCGAGCGGATCTGGCTGGTGTACAAGGGGGCGGGCGTGCCCGCGTACTACGGGATCGACGCTCGCGATCCGCGGCGGGTACCGCCCGGCGCGGTGCACGGCGTGCTGGTGGTGTCGGACTCCGCGGCGGCCAAGGCGACCGGGCGGCTGGCCGAACTCGTCTCCGGCAGCAGGCGGATCGACCAGGTGGGGCACTCGATCACGATCTACCGGAGGTGAGCCGGCCGCACCGCGACACGCGCCACGTCAGCCGTCGACCGGCTGGGCCGCGCGCCGGAAGCCCATCGCGCTCACGTGCCGCATCACCGTACTGGCCACGCGGTAGCGGCCGTTGGGCACCTCGGCTGAGCGGCGGACGTGCACGGTGAGCGGGCCCGCCCACTCGTAGCCGTTGCGGGCGGCGTGCCGGGCCAGCCGGTCGGTGAGCACCTGTCCCACGCTGTCGCCGCGCCGGGTCAGCTCCTCGTGCACGGGAGCGGACAGTTCGACGTCGTAGGCGTTGGGAACCATCACCCTTCCCGCCCGGCACACCACCGCGTTGCTGTCGCACTCGCGCCGCAGGGCTTCGACGAGTTCGAGCGGATCACGCCCGGACATCCGCGCCCGGAGGGCCTCCCATCGGTTCTCCATTGCCGTTTCCAGCGCGCTGAGTGCGCTCATGCTGTCACCTGCCGAATGCGGTCGCGTCGGGACGTGGGCGGGTGGGGCGGCGGGCATGGCGTTCGGACCGGGCCGCGCGGCCGGGACGGCCCCGCGGCATGGTCCGAAGGTCAGGTCCTACCGCTCCTCGTAGTCGTCGGGCTTGATCTCGGCCTCCTCCAGCGCCTCGCGCATGGTCCGGCCGGTGCCGCCCTGCGCCTGCGCGTCGCCCTCGCGCCGCGACTCGAGAGTCTCGTCGGTGTCGTGCGTCTTCGGCCGGTTCTCCTCGGGGACGGTCATGTCCGCGGTGCTCCTCGTCTTGCAGGGGGGTTGCGATGTCGCTGCGCGGCCGTGGCGGCGGTCCGTGGTGGCACGGTGTCGCCGTGCGGCGCTCGGACGCCGGGTTCCCTGAGCGGGCGGGGATATCCCTCATGGGTCGGGAGCGGTCTTCGCCGGGCGCTCCCGGGAGCGGTTTCCAGGCGTGGCGTGCCGGTCGCGGCTGTCGCGTTCCGTGGCCGGTCCCCGACGGTGACCGCGCTGGTGGAGCGAGGGGTTGGGCTATGTTGAACCCTCGTGGGACACAAGGGAGGCGCACCGGTGCCATCGCCGCAGCAGGCACGCGCACAGGCATCTGCGATCACCTCGGCCAAGGCGGGTCCGGAGTCGGAGCTGTCCCCCACGGCCCAGCTCCGCGCCCTCTTCGACCGGCCGCGGCTCTCCCCCGGCCAGCGGCGCATCGCGCAGTACCTGATCGAGCACATCGCCGAGGCGGCGTTCCTGTCGATCACCGATCTCGCGGACCGGGTCGGGGTGAGCCAGCCCTCGGTGACCCGGTTCGCGTCCGCGGTCGGTTTCAGCGGCTACCCGGCGCTGCGGGAGAAGCTCCAGTCGATCACCCTCGGCACCCGGTCGGGCGTCGGCGCCGGTCCGGCCGAGGAGCCCCGGGGCAACGAACTGCAGGCGGCGGTCGACGCCGAGATCGAGAACCTGGAGAACCTGCGTCGCGACCTCGCCGACACCGACCGCGTCATCGAGGTGGGCCGCGCCCTGTCCGCCTCCGCCCCGCTCACCGTGCTGGGCCTGCGCATCTCCGTGTCGCTCGCCGAGTACTTCGCGTACGCCGCCCGCCGTATCCACCCGGACGTGCGGCTGGTGACGCTCGGCGGCAGCGTGGCGTACGACGCGCTGCTGCAGTCGCGGGAGGCGGGCGGGACGTGGGTGCTTGCGTTCTCCATGCCCCGGCACGCCCAGGAGACGCTGACGGCGGTGCGGGTGGCGCGCAGCGCGGGGCTGAAGGTCGCGCTGATCACGGACCTGGCGCTGGGGCCGCTGGTCGACGAGGCGGACGTGACCTTCGCCACCGGCACCGGCTCCCGCCTGGTCTTCGACTCGTACGCGGCGCCCGGCGTGATGTGCGCGGCGCTGCTGCAGGCCATGACGGACGCCGATCCGGAACGCACGCAGGCCCGGCTCGAGGACTACGAGCAGGTCGCCGACGAGCACCACTTCTTCCTCCGGGACTGAGTCCCGGGGCCTCGGTCCCCGCACCTTCGGCCACCGCACTTCCGGTTACCGCCGGTCAGGGGCCTCTCGCGGGGCTTCGCGCACTTTGAATAAGGCATGAATGTTTTCATGCGTCTTGCCAAGCAGACGGCATATATAAATACTGCTCACGGATCGCGGCCCTGACCGCTCCGGACCGCGCTCCACCCACCGCACCCGCCCGCCCGGAAGACCGAGGGCTTGCCATGCGCCACACCCTGGTGTCGCCACGGCCCCCCGCACCGGCCCCCTCCGGGCACCCGCACGAACCCCCCGGCCGTCGGTCTCCACCCGCTCCGGCGGCCAGGGTGTTCGGCCGGGCTTCCCCTGCCCGGCCAACCGTGGCGGTCCCGGTCATCCCCTAGACCGGGGCCGCCCCACCCCGTCGCCCGTGCCGGCGACGCCGTACACCCGGAAGCGAAGATCATGCCTCTGACGTCCACGCGCCTCGGACCCGACTGGCCCCGCCAGGTGAAGACCCCCGGGAGCTACGACTGGGAACGGTCGGCCGCCAAGTGGCTGCGCGAGCTGGTCCCGGCGCGCTACGCGAGCTACCCGGCATTCGTCCGGCACCCCGTGCTGCTGGCCCGGCACGCCCAGATCCAGGTCGAGCACGAGATCCGGGTGGCGCGCACCGCGCTGCAGACCGCCCGCGCGGACCTGCCCCGCCTCGGTCTGCACGAGGGCGCCATCGAGCACACGATCAAGCTGTACGCGGCCGAACTGATGCAGCTCCAGCACATCGCGCGGAGCGTGCGGGCGGTCACCCAGGCCCTGGGCGAGAGCGCCCGCTGACCGGCCCGGCCCGGCCGCCCCGTTCCCCGCCCTAACCGTGCCCGCGCGCGGGCACCGGGAGGGTCCGCGCGGGGAGCACGCACGACCCGTACACCCTGTGCACGGACCCGCCCGGCCCCCTGTCGACCCCGTACGGCGCGGGCCGCTCCCGCGTGGGCGCGCCCGCGCCCCCGCGCCCCGGTCCGGACCGGGAACCGGGAAGAACAAGCCGGTCAACGAATACGTGCAGATGTGCAATGCTCGGTGCGTGAAGAGCGATCGCGTTGCCCCGGTCGGGTCCGGCACGGTCCCTGACGTGGTGGAACTGGCCAGGGTCGTCGCCCGGCAGCGGGCCGAGATGGACCGGCTGCGCGAACAGGCCGCCGCGTCGGTCGTCATGGAGCGCGCCAAAGGCGTCGTCATGGCCCTGGACGGCTCCACCGCGGACGCCGCCGAGGAGATGCTGCACGCCCGGGCCAAGGCCGCCCGCCGCACCCCGCTGGAGGAGTGCTGGATCACACTGGGTGAGCTGACACCCGTCCGTCCGTGCGACGATGCGACCGCACCCCGCCCGAAGGGCGACGACGGATCGACGGTGAACGCGCCGGAGCCCTTCTCCGCGCCCGACGACGTCGCCGGCGCCCTGAGCCGCCTCGGCCGCGCCCTGGTCCACGTGGACACGCACCAGACCCTCGCCCAGTGCCTGCTGGATCATCTCGCCCCGGACATGGACGCGGAGTCGGTGATGATCTACGTCCGCCGGTCCGGCGGCGGCCTGGAGCTCGCCGGCCACGCGGGCATCGACGACGGGCTGGCAGCCCGCTGGCGCCATGTGCCCCCGTTCAGCGGGATGGCCGTCATGGAGGCCCTGCGCTCCGGTGAGCCCTGCTGGCTGGAGGACTTCTCCCGGGACAGCACGCGCTACCTGCTGATCGGTGAGCCGCCCGAGCGGTGGCAGTCCCGAGTCTGGCTGCCGCTGCGCGGCGGGGACGGCTCCGACGTGTGCATCGGCGTGCTGCGCGGACGCGGGGGCGTCTTCACCCCGCGCGAGCGCGCGCATCTGCGGGGCGTCGTCCGGCTGTGCGCGGGACGCCTGCGCAGTTTCACCTCCGTCGCGGTGCCGGTCCGCGAGGCCGAGGCGGACGCCGTCCAGTCGCTGTTCGCGGCGCTCCCCGTCCCGGCGATGCTGCTGACGCCCGTCGTCTCGTCCTCCGGCGACGTGGAGGACTTCCGCGTCGACGCGGCCACCGCCCAGGCGGCCGAACTCCTCGGCGGCTCCTCCGGCAACCCGACGGGGCGGCGGCTGCGGGAGGTGCGGGCGGACCTCACGGACCTGCCGGTGTGGCAGGGCTGCCTGGACGCCCTGACGGGCGGCGGGCCGTACGAGAGCGAGCCGTTCGCGCACCAGGAGACCGTGGACGGAGTCCTGGAGCTGGCCACCTACTCGGTGCGGGTGACCCGCCTGGAGGACGCGCTGGTCGTCGCCTGGCTGCGCCACGCCTCCTCGGACCGGCAGGAGCAGCGGCTGGCCGAGCTGCAGCGGCTGGGCAACATCGGCTGGGCCAACTGGAACCTGCCGCGGGACGAGGCGTCCTGGTCGGCGCAGGTCTTCGCGACCCTCGACCGGGACCCGGCGGACGGCCCGGTGCGGCTCGACGGCCTGCCCGGTCTCGCGCTGCCCGAGGACCGGGCCGCGCTGCGGGCCGCCGTCGAGGCGCTGCTGCACGAGGGCCTGCCGGTCGACGCGCCGTTCCGGATCCGCGGCGGACGCGGCGTACGGCATCTGCGACTGGTCGCCGAGGTGGTGACCGACTCCCACGGCACGCCGTTCGAGGTGCACGGGGTCGTGCAGGACCTGACCGCGCGGCGCCGGGCGGAACTGGCGCTGGTGGAGAGCGAGCGGGCGATCCTCACCCAGCACGACGTGCTCCAGTCGGAGCGGGTCCTGGTGGCCCGGCTCCAGCACGCGCTGCTGCCGCTGCCCGACAAGGTGATCGGCCTGTCCGGGCTGCGCGTCGAGGTCGCGTACCTGCCCGCGCAGGCCGGCATCCATGTCGGCGGGGACTGGTTCAGCGCGGTGGAGCTGCCCGACGGGGACTCCCTGTTCGTCATCGGGGACGTGGCCGGTCACGGCGTGGACGCGGTCGCCACGATGGCGCAGCTGCGCTTCACCGCGAAGGGCATGGTCAGCACCGGCTCGTCGCTGACGGGCGCGCTGTCCCGGCTGAACTCGCTGCTGCTGCACACCCGGGACGCGCACGGCACCGCGACGATGGTTCTCGCCCGCTACCACGCGGCGGACCGCCGGCTGGTGTGGGCACAGGCCGGTCACCCGCCGCCGCTGTTGCTGCGCGACGGCGAGGCGACGTACCTGCCGCGGCCCCCGGGCATGCTGCTGGGCGCGACCTCGGCCCCGTACTTCGAGGAGACCGAACACCACCTCGAACCGGGCGACCGGATCCTCCTCTACACCGACGGCCTCGTCGAACGCGCCCCGGAGAACATCGACGTGGGCCTCGCCCGCCTCGCCGACGCGGCCATGGCCCACCCCGAGGACGCCCCCGGCTCCCTCGGCACCCTCCTGGACGTGATGCTGGAGGACGAGCGGCGCGACGACGTGTGCGTGCTGGACATCCGGGTGCCGCGGGAGCCGTGACGGGCGGCGGACGGGACTCCGCCTACGTCGCGCCCTCACGCCCCGGCCCGCCCGTGTGCGACTCCAGGGCCCGGCGGGTGTCGTCGCCGTACACGCCCGTCTCGTCGCCGCGGATGCCGTACCAGAGCTGGAAGCGGGCGACCGCCTCGCGGAGGGTCGCGTCGTAGCGGCCGTCGGTCCTGCCGTCGCGGTAGACGTCGGGGACACGGAGCAGGCGTTCCTGGAGGACGGCCACCTCTGGGCCCGAGTCGCCCTCGCGCAGGAAGCCGTCCTCGGCGGGGGCGGCCGTGACCGGCGGCTCCACGCGTGGCGGCTCGGGGGCGGCGGTCGTCGGCGGCGGGGCCGGGGCGGTGGCGCGGCCGTCGGCAGGGCGTTCCGTGAACAGCAGCGCCCCGCCGAATCCGGCCAGCGCGGCGACGGCCACCACGAGGACCGGCGCGGCCCGGCGCAGCCGTGACGGCCGGGCGAACTGCGGCGGTGGGCCGCCCGGCACGGGTGGAAGCTCCTGCGTGACGTCGTCCGCCCCGGCCGGGGGCCGTTCCGGCGGCACCTCCTCCCGCTCCCCGCCGCCCCGCTCGACGTCCCGGAACAGCTCCGCGAGCGCGTCGGTGCGGCGTGCGCGCAGCACGCGGACGGGTTCGAGGGGCGGCCCCTCGGTGGGCCCGGACCCCGGTGGACTGGTCACATCGCTCTCCTTCCGTGCCTGACGCGGGAGTTGAGCCGCCTACGGCGTGAGATACGTGACCGGGGCCCGGCCGGTTCAGCCGCGGGCGCGGGTCACGCCGCTCTCCCGCAGGAATCGGTGCAAGGAGGCCGTCGTCGCGGCGACGAACGCGTCCCGGGTCGTGTCGTCGAGGGCGTCGAGCGGCAGGTAGGGGTTGAGGTCCTCCAGCTCGACCAGCAGCAGCTCCCCGCCCGGCGCCCGGCAGGCGTCGACCCGCTGGATGCCGTGGGCGAGAGTGTTCCACTCGACGAAACGCCGGGCGAAGTCCAGGTCACCGGGGGTGGGCAGGTAGGGCTCCAGCCGCCAGCGCGCGGCCGGGTCGGGGGCGTGGAGGGCGTACTGGAAGTCCTGGTCGACGAAGTAGAACGAGACCTCGTAGGCGAAGTCGACGTACGGCTGCACCAGGACGTCGCCGTCGGCCGGCGCCGACGCCTCGGCGACGGGGACGATCCGCAGCCCGTGCGAGTCGGCGCCGAGCCGCGGCTTGACGACGTACCGGTCCGCGCGGGGCAGCCGGTGCAGGTCCTCGGGCCGGCCGACGGTGGGGATGACCGGCATTCCGGCGTCGGTCAGGTCCAGCAGGTACTGCTTTCCGGCCATGTCCCCACGCCCGGTGAGCGGGTTGTAGACGGGCACACCGGTGGCGAGGGCCCGCGCGCGGAAGTCCTCGTACGCGTCGAGGTGACCCAGCACGGGCCCGCTGTTGCGCACGACGACCGCGTCGAACGCACCCATCAGCGCGGCGGCGTCCCGCGGATGGCACAGAGCGAGGTCGAACTCCTCGCGCAGCCGGGCGGTGAGGAAGACGTCCTCGTCGCAGTACCGCCGCCCGCGGGCCGGGTAGGCCAGATCGGTGACGTACAGGATGCGGGGGCGGGCGGCGGGCATGAGGGCTCCTCGGGGCGACTGCGTACGCCCGTGAGGATGACACGGGTGTGCGGAGCGGCCGGAGGCAGCCTGCCGTCAGTGCGGCGTGGGCCGGTAGACCAGTTCCTGGATGCGGTCGTCCAGGGTGCGGTGTTCCAGGAGTTCCAGGTCGAAGTCGGCCGCGCCCTCGAAGATGCGGTCCTGACCGGTGCGGCCGGTGACGACCGGGAAGACCGTCACCTGGAGGCGGTCGACCAGGCCGGCCGCCATCAGGGCACGGTTCATCGACAGGCTGCCGTGCGAGCGCAGGGGTACGTCCGACTCCTCCTTGATGCGGGCCACCACGTCGACCGCGTCGCCCTTGACGAGCGTGGCGTCCGGCCAGTCCAGGGGTTCCCGGAGCGTGTTCGAGACGACGATCGTCGGAAGGTTGCGCATGCGGGTGACCCAGGGGTCGCGGACGTCCGACTCGTCGGCGCTCTCGGCCAGCATCCGGGCGAAGGCCCGGTAGGTGTTCGCGCCGAAGACCATGCGCTGCTCCCCCGCGTGCTGGGCGAGCCGGTGGTCGAGGAGCTGTGGGCCCTGTTTGCCCCAGTAGCCGGTCCAGTCGCCGCTCGCGGCGCCGTAGCCGTCGAGGCTGGAGAAGACGTCGAAGGTGTAGGTCGCGGTCATGCGGATCTCCTCGAAGGGTGCGGCGGGGCCGGCCCGGCGGTCGGCCTGAAGGGAGGACCCCGTCGCCGTGCGAAGTTCATCGCTCTGCCCGCCACCGTTCCCCACGTCGTCCTTCCTCGCACGTCAGAAGGTGATCGTCGCCGCCACCGGAAGATGGTCGCTGCTGGTGGCCGGCAGGGTCCAGGCCGACGTGGCGCGTACGCCCTCGACGAGGATCTGGTCGATGCGGACCACCGGGAAGCCCGACGGCCAGGTGAACCCGAACCCTGCGCCCGCCGTCTCCTGCGCCGAGGCGAAACGGGAGGTGAGCGGGCGCAGCGCGCGGTCGTCGGCGGAGCCGTTGAGGTCGCCCACCAGCAGCGAGCGGGGGGCGTTCTCCGCCCGTATGTGGGTCATGAGGCGGCGCAGTGCCTCGTCGCGGGCCGCTGTCGTGAAGCCGGCCGTGGGATGCACCCGTACCGACGGGAGGTGGGCGACGTAGACGGTCAGAGGGCCGTGCGGTGTCTCGGCCGTGGCGCGCAGGGCTCGCGACCACGGCATGATCGGCAGGCTGCGCGCGTCGCGCAGCGGATAGACGCTCCAGACGCCGACCGTCCCCTGGTGGAAGTGGTGGCGGTAGGCGGGCGCCAGGGCCCGCTCGTACGCCGGTGCCGTCTCGGGGCTCAGTTCCTCCAGGGCCAGGATGTCCGGGTGCGCGGCGAGCAGCCTGCGCGCGGTGTCCCGCGGGTCGGTGCTGTCCTGGTTGACGTTGTGGCTGACGACGGTGAGGTCGCCGCCGGGGGCCGACTTGTCGGTGAGGGCGCCGCCGAAGGCCGTCAGCCACAGGGCGAGGGGCAGGGCGACGGCTGCCAGGGCGGTGCGGGAGCGGCGCAGCAGGGCGGCCGCGAGCAGGACCGGGAGGGCGAGCGCCGTCCAGGGGAGCATCGTGTCCGTGAGGCTGCCCAGGTGGCCGGGGGCCGTCGGGATCCAGCCGGGGAGTGCGAGGACCGCGGCGAGCAGGACGGCGCAGAGGGTGGTCAGGATGCCGCGGGGCCGCAGAACCGGGACGGCTGCGGGGTCGGGCGTCGTCGTCATCGCCGGTCAGCCCTCGGAGCCCGTTGACCGCGGGCGGGCGCGGAGGCCGTCGATCAGGGTGCGGCTCGCCTCCAGCGCGGCCGTCAGGCCCTCGGCCGGTGTCGTGTCCGCCCGCTGGTGCAGCACCGCCCCGAGGAGCAGGCGCGTGCCGTCGGTCCTCGCCGCCCACAGCAGGTTGCCGCCCGCCGGGGTGCTGGAGCCGGTCTTGAGGCCGACGACGCCCGACGTGCCGAGGAGGGTGTTGCTGTTGGCCACCCGGCCGACGCCCGGCACGGTGGCCTCACGGGTCGCCACGATGTCCCTCAGGACGGGGAGCCGCATCGCCTCGCGGGCGAGTTTCAGCTGGTCGGCGGCCGTGCTGGTGGTCGTGGGCTCGATGCCGCTGGCGTCCGTGTACGTCGTGTCGCGCATGCCCAGGTCGTGCGCGGCGCGCTGCATCTTCCGCACGAACGCCTCCTCGCTGCCGGCGTCCCAGCGGGCCAGCAGGCGGGCGATGTTGTTCGCCGAAGGGAGCAGCAGCAGGTGCAGGAGTTCGCGCTCGGTGCGGTGGTCGCCGGGGGTGACGACGACGGTCGACTCCCCGCCCACGCCGGCCTCGTGGGCGGCCTGCGGGTCCACCTCGATCCGCGGGCCCTCCTCGCCGGGGCGCAGGGGGTGTCCGGTGAGGACGACGTACGCGGTCATCACCTTCGTCAGGCTGGCGATCGGTACGGGCCGTTGCGCGCCGTGCGTGAGCACCTGGCCGGATCCCTCCAGGGTCACGGCGGCCTGTCCCTCCTCCGGCCACGGGATGTCGCCGTCGTCGGTGATCTCCGTCGGGGCGCCGTCCTGTCGGGCGGACGTGTCCCGGTCGGACCGGGGCAGGGCCACCAGGGCGGTGAGGGCGGCCAGAAGCAGCAGGGCGCCCACGGCCGTCCAGATACGGCGTGGGACTGAGGGCAGGGAGAACATGGGGGCCACCTCCGGGCTGACGCACGTCGAGTACGGCAGCAAGGCTGCGGGGGCGGTGCGTCCGCACGGCGGGCCCCGGGGCGCGGGCGGCGCTCGGCGGGGCATCGGTTGTGTATCAGGGCCCGGTGCACGAAGGGCGTGGTGCAGGCAGGGCGTGGTGCCCACACGGCTCGGTGCGCAGGCACGGTGCACGAAGGGCCCGGTGCACGAAGGGTGTGGTGCCCACACGGCTCGGTGCGCAGGCACAGTGCTCGCAGGGCCCGGTGCATGCAGGGCGCCCTGCTCAGCGGTCGTTGCATCCAGGAGGCAGCCGCAGTTCCGCCACCGCTCCCCCGTCGTCCGGGTGGTTGCGGAAGGCGAGCCGTGCGCCGATCACCTTCGCCTGGCCCTGGGCGATCGTCAGGCCCAGTCCGTGGCCCCGGCCTCGCTGCTCCGTACCCGTGCGGAACCGCTGCGGGCCGTGGGCCAGCAGGTCCGGCGGGAAGCCGGGTCCGTGGTCGCGCACAGTGACCGTCGGGCCGGACACGCCGACCTCCACGGGCGTCGCGCCGTGCCGGTGGGCGTTGACCACCAGATTGGTGACGATGCGGTCCAGCCGGCGCGGGTCCGTCTCGGCCACCGGGTCGCCGGTCGCGGTGACAACGGCCGGGAGGCCGGTGCGGGCCACCGACTCCTCGACCAGCTCGGCCAGGGGCACCCGCCGGGGTTCGACCCGTTCCGCGCCCGCGTCGAGGCGGGAGATCTCCAGCAGGTCCTCGACGAGGTCGCGCAGCACCCGCACCCGGTCCCGGACCAGGTCGGTCGCCTCGCCCTCGGGCAACAGGCCCGCCGAGGTGACCAGGCCCATCAGCGGGGTGCGCAGTTCGTGGGCGACGTCCGCGGTGAAGCGCTGTTCGCCGGCCAGACGGTCGCGCAGGCTGTCGGCCATCACGTCGACCGTCGCCGCGATCTCGGTGATCTCGTCGCCGCCGCGGCGGCCCATCCCGGTGCGCGCCTCGAGATCGCCCGCGGTGATGCGGCGTGCCGTGCGGGCCACCCGGCGCAGGCGGCGGGCGGGCAGCTCCGTGGCGAGGGCCGTCGCCGGTATGACCACGGCGAGGGTGACCAGGGAGTACTTCCACAGGTGCCGGTCCAGGGCCTGCCGGGTGAGCAGGTCCGCCGTCATGTCCGTACGGACGGCGAGGAGCTGCCCGTCCTTCTGCTCGGCCGCCCAGTAGACGGGGGCGGGCGGGCCGTCCTCGTAGTACGTGCCCCGCCCGTGCCGCTCGACCTGGCGCAGCAGGGCGTCGGGGAGCTCGGCCGGGACCGCGAGGGGCGCGGGACCGCCGGTGCGACGGGCGTCCCGCTGTGCCAGGTCGAGCTGCTCGACGGCCCTGACCGCGCCCTCGTGCATGGACCGGCGCAGCGTCGACTCGTGCACCAGCACGCCCACCGTGAGGGCCATCGCGGCGCAGGCGGTGGACACCAGGAGGATGATCTTCCAGTGCAGGGAACGCAGGTTGAGCAGCGCTCGTACGATCGGCATGCCGGTGCTCCGGGTCATCGGCGCAGTTTGTAGCCGAAACCGCGGACGGTCTCGATGCGGTCGGCGCCGATCTTCTTGCGCAGGCGCTGTACGCACAGGTCGACCACGCGGGAGTCGCCGTCCCAGCCGTAGTCCCACACGTTGCGCAGCAGGGTCTGGCGGTCCAGCACGATGCCGGGGTGCTCGGCGAACTCGAGGAGCAGCCGCAGTTCGGTCGGGGCGAGGGCGATCTCCTCGCCGTCCCGGTACACCTCCAGTGCGGCCGGGTCGACGGCCAGGTCGCCGAAGACGAGCCGGTCCGCCGCCCCCGCGCCCTGCTCCTGCTGCTGCGCCGGCGCGAAGGTGGCGCGACGCAGGAGGGAGCGGATCCGGGCCACGAGGACGGCGGTGTCCACCGGTTTGACCACGTAGTCGTCGGCGCCGGCCTCGAGGCCGGACACCACGTCGAGGGAGTCGCCGCGGGCCGACATCATCAGGACGGGGGCCGTGCTGGTCTCCCGGATCCGGCGGCACAGGCCGATACCGTCCAGGCCGGGCAGCATCACGTCGAGAAGCAGCAGGTCGGGGCGGTCGTCCCGGAACCGCTCCAGTCCGTCGAGCCCGTCGGCGGCCGTGGTGACCCGGTAGCCGTAGCGTTCCAGGGCCAGGGCGACGGAGCGGCGGATCACCTCGTCGTCCTCGACGAGCAGAACGGTGACGGCGGAGGTGTCAGACATGTGCTTCCGGTCGGGTAGGCGGCGGGGCAGGCTCTCCATGATGCCTCGCCGCGCGGATGATCCCTCCGGCGGAGGAATCTGCGCCGCCCGTCCGGCCTGCGGTGATGCAGGGCGGATACACAGCCGATGCACAGTCGCGCGGTCGCCGGTACGACATCGCCGCAGTCGGCGGACATGGCCGACGGGGCCGCCCTGGGGAGCGGAGTCCGCTTCTGTCACCAGCCGGATGATCTTCAACTGGCGTGCGCGTGAGGGGGCGATCGCTCGGATCGGCCTCCTGCCGCCCGCCGCCGTGTGCGTGCCGAGCGCGTCGGCCGCCACGGCCGGCTGTCAGGAGGCGTGAGCGGCTGCGCGGAGGGCGACGACCGGGTGTGCGTGGTGACGCAGCGGGGCCCGGCGGCGTGCGCCCGCCGCCGGGCCCCGTTCCGGGGACGGGTCAGCGTCTGCCGGGCCGGCCCGCCCCGATGCCGGCGACGTGCAGGGCCAGGGCGGTCAGCCCCAGCAGCATCACGTTCACCGAGGAGAACACGTCGTTGGTCGCGATGTCCGCCGCGTTGATCAGGAAGGCGATGAAGAACAGCACCGCCGCCACTATGCCGAGCATGAACGAGCTCCTTCCGTAGGGGTGTTGCCCGTATGCCCGGCCTTCGCGTGCGCAGACACGTCAGTTCGCGGACAGGTGCCGGAGGTCCCGGGAAGCGGCCCTCGCCCCACAGAAGAGGGTACTGAGTGCCTTTACTCGTGGCACTCAGTGCCATACTCTGTGGCCGTGCGCGGTGGCACGGCCACCGGGCAGGCGTGTGTCCGGGCGACCGGGCACACGGAAGTCCGGCCGATTGCAGGGAGTTGACCAGCGTGTACCACTTCTCAGGGAGCGTCGCTCAGCAGGCAGCCGGCTCCACGCGCCTGCTCGAAGCGCAAGGCATCGAAGGACGCGCCACCGACCAGGACGCCATGCTCTTCCAGCGCTGCACCTGGTGCGGCACGGCGATGTACCACCGGCTGCTGTGCCCGGTCTGCCAGGGCAGCGACCTGCGCACGGAACGCAGCGCGGGCTTCGGCACGGTACGCCACTCGACGGTGCTGCACCGCAACACCCCGGCGGCGCGCAACGTCTCGCTGATAGAGATGGCCGAGGGGTTCGTGGTGCGCGGCCGGGTCATGGGCCCGCCGATCGGCGTCCACAGCGGCGACCGGGTGCGGCTGTCGACGGCCGAGGACCCGGTGCGCGGCGAGCCGGTGTTCCAGCTCGTCGACGAGCCGCTGCGGGCCTGGACCTGAAAGCCGCAACCCACCACGCAGGAGGCCGGGTTCAGGACGTGACGCGGATGCCCACCGTGCCGTCCACGCCCCGGCGCAGGCGGCTGCCCAGCAGGGTGAGGCGGCCCATCAGCCCGTACTTCCGGGCGATCAGCTGCCGGTAGCGGGCGGTCGTGGCCGCGTCGCAGACCTCCGCGGTGGCCGGGACCTGGTCACCGGTCGGATTGCCGCGCACGTCGCAGGGTCCCACGAGGACGTCCCCGCGGGCGCGGATCCGCTTGACCTTCCACGAGTCGGCGGCGGTCCACACACCGAGAGCGTCGCCGTCGCGCACCACCCACACCGGGGTGGCGACGGGAGTGCCGTTCTTCCGGTAGCTGGTGAGCAGAAGGTACTTCCCCGCCCCGAGCCGGTCCCGCAACGCGTCGTCCATGCGTCAAGTCTAGGCCTACTCGGCGGATGCCGCCGGGAGTTGTCCGCGCCCTACAGGCGGCGGGCCACGAACACGAACTCCCGGCCGGGGCGGTCGGGCGCGTCCCGCACGTCCTCCAGCGCGTAGCCGTGGTCCGTGAGGTCCGTCCCGACCTCCTCGCGGTCCCGGAACCGCAGGGTCGAGTCGGAGGTCAGCGCCTCGCCGCCCGACGGGAACACGTACGTCGTTCGGAACGAGACCAACGGGCCTTCTACGGCGGTCACTTCGTGCCAGCTCTCCACCGTGCCGACGCCTGGCACGTCGGCGCGGGCGTACGACTGTGCACGGGTCCAGGACTCCCAGGCGCGCCGGGCCGGGTCGCGGGTCTCGAAGATCAGGCGGCCGCCGGGACGCAGGGCCGCGTGGGCGCCGCGCAGGGTGGCGTGCCAGGCGCCGGGGTGGGCGATCGCCTGGGCGACGTTCGCGGTCATGGTGGCCAGGTCGGCCGTGAGTGGCGGCAGGTCCGTCGCGTCGCCCTCGATCCAGCGGACGCGCCCGGCGCCCGGCTTGGCGCGGGCGACGTCGAGGGAGGCGCCGGCCGGGTCGACCCCCACGACGTCGATCCCCGCGTCCGCGAGCATCAGTGCGAAGACGCCCGTGCCGCAGCCGATGTCCAGCACCCGGCGGGCGCCGAACTCCCGCGCCATGCCCAGGTAGGCGTCGAGGTCGCTGCGGTCGGGGTCGAGCGGGTCGTAGAGGGCGGCGAGGCGGGGGTTGGCGAAGGCGGCGTCAGCCACGGGCGCCGCCCGTCGCGCGTACGGCGGCCGCCATGCGCCGCACCGCCTCCGTGAGCACCTCGGGCGAGGTGGCGAGGTTCAGCCGGGCGTGGCCCGCACCGCCCGTGCCGAAGGGCAGACCGCCGGTGAGCGCCACCCGGCCGTGCTCGAGGAACACCTCGGCGGGGTCGTCGCCCAGGCCGAGGTCCCGGCAGTCCAGCCAGGCGAGGTAGGTGGCGTCGCCCGGGCGGTACCGGACGGCCGGCAGGTGCTCGGCGAGGAGGCCGGCGAGCAGCCGGCGGTTGGCGTCGAGGCCGTCGAGCAGGGCGTCCAGCCAGCCGGTGCCGTCCCGCAGGGCGGCGGTGTGGGCGAGGATGCCGACGTGGCTCGGGCCGTGACCGACCACCTCCGGCATCCGGGCCAGGTCGTCGCCCGCGCCGGACCCCGCGATCGCGAGGGCCGCCTTGAGCCCGGCCAGGTTCCACGCCTTGGACGCCGACATCAGCGACAGACCGCGTTCACCGCCGGGCACGCTCAGGTACGGCACGAAGCGGGCGCCGCCGAACACCAGGGGCGCGTGGATCTCGTCGGCGACGACCCGCACACCGTGGCGCTCGGCGAGCGCGGCCACCGCGGTCAGCTCCTCGGCGGTGTGCACCGTGCCGGTGGGGTTGTGAGGGCTGCACAGCAGGTACGCGGCCCGGCCGCCGCCCTCGGTCGCCGCGCGGAAGGCGCGTTCCAGGACGTGGAGGTCGAGCCGCCCGTCGTCGCCGAGCGGCGCCTCGACGACCCGGCGGTCCGCGTGCCGCGCGAAGTCGTGGAAGGGCGGGTAGACCGGCGGGTTCACCACGACGGGGTCGCCGGGCCCGGTGACCAGCCGGAGCATCTCGACCACGCCCAGCATCACGTCCGGCACGATCGCGGTGCGTTCCACGGCGAGGCCGGGCCAGTTCCACCGCTTGTCGGCGAAGGCGGCCAGCGCCTCGGCGTAGGCGGTCCCGGCGGGATAGCCGGTGTCGCCGGACTCCATCGCGTCGGTGACCGCCCGCACGACCGGGCCGGGCGGCGCCACGTCCATCTCGGCCACCCACACCGGAAGGACGTCCTCGGGGTAGGTACGCCACTTCATGCTGGTGCGGCGGCGCAGCTGATCCAGGGAGAAGGCCTTGAGGGGATTCGGTTCACCGGACGTATCGTGCGGGATCCTGGTCATGGAGCACACGATAGGGGGCGTGGTGTGGGCCCACATCCGGATTCCGGTGCGCCGCCCGGCGACGGGGCGGTACGGGAGGTCGCCTGTGACGAGTCGGGGTCGGACGGCGAGAACCCGACCGGCGGGAACACCGACGTGTTCGCGCACGCCGGCGTCCAGGTCCCGGTCGCGGACGCGGCCGGGGCGCTGCGGGAGATCCGTGACCGGATCCGCTCCCCGGCCACCGAGTACAAGGCGA
Organism: Streptomyces sp. NPDC014764; assembly: GCF_043082785.1. Classification (NCBI taxonomy): domain Bacteria; kingdom Bacillati; phylum Actinomycetota; class Actinomycetes; order Kitasatosporales; family Streptomycetaceae; genus Streptomyces; species Streptomyces sp. NPDC014764. The sequence goes on from NZ_JBIBXY010000006.1 coordinate 78,255, forward strand.
CCCATCTGCTGCGGGAGAAGCACCGGGCGGTGCTGGAGTGGTTCCTCACGCCGGGCGGGCCGCTGCACGGCGCGGCGCGCGTTCACCTCACCGAGAAGTCCTTCTTCGTGGTGGACCGGCTGGCCGGTGTGCTGCTCGACGACCCGGGCGCGGCGGCGGAGCTGTACCGCACGGTGAGGGAGGGCCTGGGCGCGGAGGACGGGCAGCGGTTCCTGTCCGTGGCGAACCGGCTGCTGCGCACCCGCAACGGGGCCGAGCCGGGGTCCTCGGTACCGCTGTTCTTCGAGACCCTGGACGAGCTGTGCCGGACGCACGCGGGTACGGACGCGGCTCCGGCGCTGGAGCAGCTGGCGGCGGGGCGCGGGCGGGCCGAGGCCTACCGGGCGGGGCTCCTGGACGGCGCGGCGGTGCGTGTCCCGGTCCTCAACCCGCTGCTCCCGGCGATCGTCGCCACGGCCGCGTACTGGAGCGGGCCGGAACGGCGGCCGGTGCGGCTGGTGCACGACCGGCAGAATCTGTTGACGCCCGAGCGCATCGCGTGGGTCGAGGAGACCGCACGGCGGTCCGGCGTCGCCCTGACGGAGCTGCGGCTGGTGGTCGCGCGGGACGACCCGCGGGTGCAGCTGGCGGACTTCCTCGCGGGGATCGCCCGCAAGTCGGCCGGCGACGCCCTGCGCGGCAACGGCGATCCGGGGCTCGTCGCGCTGCTGCGTCCCTATGTCGACCCGGCGTCCGCGTGGGGCGACGGCGGCACCGCTGCCGCGCTGGGCCTGTCCGCGCCCAACTCCTCGGTGTGCGGGCGGAACTGAGACGGCCATCGCCTCGCCCGTACTGAACACGACGGGCTCCGCAGCCGTATGGACGAGGGGCGCTCTGCTCGAGGGAGGCCCCCGCGGTGCGCGCACCGCGCTGTCGAGGTTCTGGAGCCATGCATGAGGCACGCACGACGACGGGTGGTCCGGCGAGTGACACGGCTGGCGGCTGTCGGCGGACTCCTGCTGGGCGGCACGATGGTCACGCATGCCGTGGCGAGTGAGCCCGGCACGCCCGACGCCGTCCCGTTCTCCACAGCGTCCCCCGCGGACGCGGACGCGTCCGGTCCGGCTGCCGATCTGGTCCAGCGGCTCGGCACGTCCCGTACGGCGGGCAGCTGGGTCGACGAGAACGGCAGGACGGTCGTCGCGGTCACCGACGAGCAGGCGGCGGCCGAGGTGCGGGCGGCGGGCGCCGAGCCGCGGATGGTGCGGCACAGCATGGACGACTTCGACTCCGCGACGGAAACGCTGAGTTCGGCGCCGCGGGTGCCCGGCACGGCCTGGATGAAGGACTACCGGTCGAACCGGGTGGTGGTGCGCGGTGACAGCACGGTGTCCGAGGACGACTGGTCGTCGCTCACCGAAGTGGCCGACGGCATCGGTGACTTCGTCCGCATGGAGCGGGTCGGGGGCACCTTCGCCACCCGCCTGGCCGGCGGGCTGCCCGTGCTGTCGACGGCGGGCCGCTGCTCGGCCGGCTTCAACGTCACCGACGGGCGGCGGGAGTTCATCCTCACCGCCGGGCACTGCGGGCCGCAGGGGTCGGTGTGGTTCTCCGACGGCGGGGACCGGAAGAAGGTCGGCACGACCGTCGGCGGCAGCTTCCCCGGCGACGACTACTCGCTGATCGCGTACGAGGGCGGCAGGGCCGGTGAGAACGCCGGGGTGGTCGCGGTGGGCGGCGGCAAGGGCGTGCGGATCACCGGGGTGGCCGATCCGACGGTGGGGCAGCGGATCTTCCGCAGCGGCAGCACCAGCGGGTTGCGCGACGGGGAGGTGACCGCGCTCGACGTGACGGTCAACTACCCGGAGGGAACGGTCGGCGGGCTGATCGAGTCGGACGTGTGCGCGGAGCCCGGGGACAGCGGCGGGCCGATGTTCTCCGAGGGGATCGCGCTCGGCGTGACGTCGGGCGGCAGCGGCGACTGCCGCGCGGGCGGCATCACGTACTTCCAGCCGTTGACGAAGGCGCTGGCGGACCTGGACCTGAAGCTGATCGTGGCTCCCGGGGCGGACGGCGGGAGCCCTGCCCCCGAGCCGTCGCAGGCGCAGGGTGTGGCGGCGCCGGACTCGGCGACGCCGGGGTCGTCGACGTCGGTGCGGGGCATCCTGCCGGACCCGTCGACGCTGGTGTCACGGCTGGCCGACCCGCGGAACGTGGGGCCGGGGCTGCTGGTGATGGGCGGGAGTCTGGTGGCGCTGGTGGCCTCGCGGTGGATCAGGGCCGAACAGGACCGCAAGGCGTACCGGAGGCAGTACTCGGCGCTGTGGGGGTGAGAAGGGAAGGGCACCCGTGTGGTCACGGGTGCCCGATCGTGATGCCGAGGCCGGCCGTCAGGCCGCCTCTGCGGCCGCCTGCGGGAGGGCCGAGGCCCACTCCTGGACCAGGCGCTGGTACTCCTCGCGCTGTTCGACGCTGAGTGTCCCGCCCGACCGGAGCCACAGGGCCCGGATCTCCTCGTTGACCTCGGCAGCCGATCGCTCGGAGGAGGGTTCAACAGTGGTGGACATACCGTGAAGCATACGTCCCCCGAGGTGAAGACGCTGTGAGTAATCGCACGCTGATCGGGCAATTCGGACGTGTCGCTGATCACGTCCATCTGCCCTGCAAGGTGGGCGAGTTCACACCCTCGGGCATGCGGGGACGCCCGGCCCGGCGGCCGGGCGCCGGGGGTCGTCAGGTGCCCGGCTTGCGGCCGTACACGTAGACGTCGTCGCCCTTCTTCAGCAGCGACCAGTACTTCTTGGCGGCGGTCCTGGTCATGTTGACGCAGCCGTGGGAACCGGGCGGGTTCCACATGCTGACGCCGACGGAGTGGAACGCCTGGCCGCCGTCGAAGAACTGGCTGTACGGCATCGGCACGTCGTAGATCGTCGAGACGTGGTTCTTGTTCCGCCAGTAGACCTTCTTGAGGCCGGTGCGGGTCTCGTACCCGTCGCGTCCGGTTCGCACGGGGACCGGCCCGTAGACGAGCTTCTTGCCGTCCTGGATCCAGCTCAGCTGCAGGGTGAGGTCGACGCAGGCGATGCGCCCCTTGTTGGTGGGGCATCTGCCCGCCTTGTTCGGGTTCTTCCCGACGGCCTTCTGCTTGTTCATCAGGTTCATCACGCCCCAGGTCACGGGGCCGGCGTACCCGATGTTGGGCCTGATGCCGTGCTTGTTCTGGAAGGCCCGGACGGCCTTGCAGTCGGCGGCGGACTGCTTGCCGTCGACCGGGCGGCCGAGGAACTTCTCGACCTTCTTCTGGTACGGCCCCGCCGACGTGGTGCAACTGGCGGCCTGGGCCGGCGTCGCACCGATCGCGAGCGTGAGCGGAGCCACCAGAGCGGTGACCCCCAGGGCGACGACACCCCGTCTTCTCAAGTCCCCCATGGTCCGTTATGCCTCTCCCGCGGGAACGTGCGCTGGACCGCGCACTCTGCCAGGTAGACGGCGAACGGGGGAAATCGGTTGTACGCGCGACCGGACCGTTATGTCCGTGACGGCGGACGCTTCGGTATGAGTCGTGTCACGCGGGACCACGCGGGGTGCGGGGACGGTCACCGCCCGGTGTGGTCCATGGCCCGGTGGAAGCCGTGGTTGACGGCCGTGATGCCCCCGTCGACGGCCAGGGTGGTGCCGGTGATCCAGGCCGCGTCCCGGGAGGCGAGGAAGGTCACGGCCGCCGCGATGTCCTCGGGCTCGCCGATCCGGCGCAGCGGGTAGACCTGGGAGACCGCCGCGAGGTCCTCGGAGCGGCCGTCCCAGGCGCGCGTGCGGACCGTGCCGGGCGCCACGAGGTTCACCCGGACGCCCCGGGGTCCCGCGTGACCGGCGAGGGTGCGGGTGAGGGAGATCAGGCCGGCCTTGGCGGCGCTGTAGGCGTGGTTGCCGAAGTCCTGGAGCCCGTTGACCGAGCCGACGGTGACGATCGCGCCCCGGCCGGACGCCTCCAGGTGCGCCAGGGCCGCGCGACAGCAGCGGTAGGCGCCGGTGAGGGTGACGTCCAGGTCCGCCGCCCACTCCTCCTCCGCCTGGTCCTCGAAGCGGGCCGTGTCGGGGGTGCAGTGAGCGGCGTTGTTCACCAGGACGTCCAGCGAGCCGAAGGCGCGGACGGCGCGGGCCACCGCCGCCTCGACGGACGCCTGGTCCCCCACGTCGCAGGCGACGGCCTCCACCGTGAGTCCTCGGTCGCGGAGCGCCGCCGCCGTGCGCTCCCCCGCCTCCGGGTCGGCGTCGGCGATCAGGACGCGCGCGCCCTCCTCGGCGAACCGTGTCGCGGTGGCGGCGCCGATGCCGCGCGCCGCCCCGGTGATGAGAACCCCGTACCCCGCGAAGCGCCCTGTGTCCGTCGTCATGGGGGGACGGTAGCGGCTCCGTCGATCACCGCGCCCGGCTTTTCCCGGTGTCCGGAGCGTCAGCGGTAGCCGGTGACGTCGGCCGGACGGCCCGGGTCCTGCACCTCGACCAGGTAGCGCCAGGAGTCGGGACGGCTGCCGTCGAGATCGGTGAAGCCGTACTCCTGGGCGAGTCCGCCGCTGGACAGGGAGGCGCCGTTGAAGCGGGCCACGTCGGGATCGCCGGCGAGCGCGGCGACCGCGCGGCCCACGTAGCGCGGGGTCTCGGAGATGGCGAAGTGCGGCTCCTTCTCCAGCGCGTCACGCCAGTTGTCCTCCCGCACCCCGAAGTGGTCGAGCATGATCTCCGAGCGCAGCCAGCCCGGGGTGAGGGCGACCGCGGTCGCGCCCCGCGGGCCGAGTTCGTGGCCGAGGGCGAACGCCATGCGCAGCACGGAGGACTTGGCGAGGTCGTAGAAGAAGGAGACCCGGTAGTGGTCGCGGTTGTAGTCCGCCGTGCCGTCGGTGACCTCGACGACCAGTCCGCCCGGGTGGCGCAGCAGCAGCGGCAGGGCGTGGTGGCTGGTGATCGCGTGTGTCTCCACGGCGAGACGCAGCAGCCGCAGTCCCTTGTCGAGGTCGTGCTCCCAGACGGGCGCCTCCCAGTCGAAGAGGGTCTCCCCGCCCCAGATGTCGTTGACGAGGACGTCGAGACGTCCCTGTTCGGCTGCGATCCTGTCGACGAGCGCCTTCACCTGGGCCGGTTCGAGGTGGTCGGTGGGCACGGCGATGCCTCTGCCGCCCGCCTCGGTGACGAGGTCGGCGGTGTCCTCGATGGTCTCGGGCCGGTCGTACTCGGAGCGGCGGGCGCGGGTGGTGCGGCCGGTGACGTACACCGTGGCGCCCGCCGCTCCCAGCTCCAAGGCGATTCCCCGTCCCGCTCCCCGGGTCGCCCCGGCCACCAGCGCGACCTTGTCCCGCAACGGCTGTGTCATTCACGGCCTCCCGTGTCTCGATCTGTCGTACGACGACGAGCCTGACGGGTAAGCCGGACATCCTCTGTCGCCTTTTGCGAAGTCGCGGCCTCGGGGTCACCCGGACGCCGGTACGTCCGGGTGACCCCGTGGCTCGCCGGCCGCGTGCGTCAGTGGCCCCGGGCGATCCACTCGTCCAGGTGCGGGGCCTCGGCGCCGATGGTGGTCGGGTCGCCGTGCCCGGTGAGCACCTTGGTCTCCGGGGGCAGGGCGAGCAGCCGGTCCCGGATGGAGTCGATGATCGTCGGGAAGTGCGAGAAGGAACGGCCGGTGGCGCCGGGACCGCCCTGGAAGAGGGTGTCGCCGGTGAACACGGCGCCCAGCCCCGGGTCGTACAGGCAGACCGCGCCCGGTGCGTGGCCCGGGGTGTGCAGCACGGTGAGGTCGGCGCCGCCGGCCTCGATGACCTGCCCGTCGGCCAGCCAGGCGTCGGGGTCGCGGTCCGGGTGGGTCTGCTTCCACAGCGGGAGGTCGTCGGGGTGCAGCCAGATCGTGGCGCCGGTGCGCTCGGCGAGGGCGGGGGCGGCGTCGATGTGGTCGTTGTGCGCGTGGGTGCACACGATGGCGGTCAGGCGCCGGCCGCCCACCGCCTCTGCGATGGCGTCGGCGTCGTGGGCGGCGTCGATGACGACGGCCTCGTGGTCGTCGCCGACGATCCACACGTTGTTGTCGACGTCCCAGGTGCCGCCGTCGAGGCTGAACTGGCCGGAGGTGACGAGGCGTTCGATGCGGGCGGTCATCACAGCACCACCACCGAGCGCAGCACGTCGCCGCGGTGCATCCGGTCGAAGGCCTTCTCCACCTCGTCCAGGGCGATGGTCTCGGTGACGAACGCGCCGAGGTCCAGGCGGCCCTGGAGGTGCAGGTCGATCAGCATCGGGAAGTCGCGGGACGGCAGGCAGTCGCCGTACCAGGAGGACTTGAGGGAGCCGCCGCGGCCGAAGACGTCCAGCAGCGGCAGTTCGATCTTCATCTCCGGGGTGGGCACGCCGACCAGGACGACCGTGCCGGCCAGGTCGCGGGCGTAGAACGCCTGCCGGTAGGTCTCGGGGCGGCCGACGGCCTCGATGACGACGTCGGCGCCGAAGCCGCCGGTGAGGTCGCGGATCGCCTCGACGGGGTCGGTCGTACGGGAGTTGACGGTGTGGGTGGCGCCCATGGAGCGGGCGGTCTCCAGCTTGCGGTCGTCGATGTCCACGGCGATGATCTTCGCCGCGCCGGCCAGCCGGGACCCGGCGATCGCCGCGTCGCCGACGCCGCCGCAGCCGATGACGGCGACCGAGTCGCCGCGTCCCACGTTGCCGGTGTTGATCGCGGCGCCGATGCCGGCCATCACGCCGCAGCCGAGCAGTCCGGCGACCTGGGGGGCGACGGCCGGGTCGACCTTGGTGCACTGTCCGGCGGCGACCAGGGTCTTCTCCGCGAAGGCGCCGATGCCGAGCGCCGGGGAGAGTTCGGTGCCGTCGGTGAGGGTCATCTTCTGCTTCGCGTTGTGCGTGTCGAAGCAGTACCAGGGGCGACCCCGCAGACAGGCGCGGCAGTTGCCGCACACCGCACGCCAGTTGAGGATGACGAAGTCTCCGGGCGCCACGTCGGTGACGTCGTCGCCCACCGACTCGACGACGCCCGCGGCCTCGTGGCCGAGGAGGAAGGGGAAGTCGTCGTTGATGCCGCCCTGTTTGTAGTGCAGGTCCGTGTGGCACACCCCGCAGGCCTGGACGCGTACGACCGCCTCACCGGGTCCCGGGTCGGGCACGACGATCGTCTCGATCCGTACCTGCTCGTCCTTGCCGGGTGCGATCACGCCGCGTACTTCCTGCGCCATGCTGCTGACTCCTTCGTGGGCCGGGTCCGTCTCCCCCGTCGTTCCCCGACCCTACGCGGGAATGATCGGCTCCGCCGCCCACCGTGCGGTGCGTCCGCCCGGCCGACGTAGCCTGAACATCCGTCCGACGCCGAGGGGGGCATGTGAGCACCACCGTCACAGAGGGTACGTCCGGTCCGCCGGCCTGGCGGCTGCTGCTGTCGTACGTACGGCCGCACCGCTGGGCGCTGCTTGGCGGCGCCCTGCTGTCGCTGGTGACGGGCGCGACGGGGCTGGCGCTGCCGCTGGTGGCGCGGGAACTGATCGACGACCTCGCGCACGACCGGGCCGTCACCTGGGCTCTGCTGCTGATGTCGGCGCTGGTGATCGGCAACACGGTGCTGGGCGCGGTGGGTTCGTACGTGCTGCGGCGTGCGGCGGAGTCGGTGGTGCTGGGGGCGCGGCGCACGCTGTCCTCGTACCTGCTGCGGCTGCGGATCGCCGCCGTGGACCGGACCGAGCCGGGCGACCTGATGGCGCGGATCACCTCCGACACCACGCTGCTGCGCGAGGTGACCACCGACTCGCTGATCGGGCTGGGCACGGGCGGGCTCACGCTGCTCGCCACCGTGGCGCTGATGGGGTACGTGGAGCCGGTGCTGCTCGCGGTCACGCTGGGCGTGCTCGCGCTGGCGGGGACGCTGCTCGGGGTGGTCGTGCCGCGGATCCAGCGGGCGTCGAAGCAGGCGCAGGACGCGGTGGGCGTGATGGGGGCGTCGCTGGAGCGGGTGCTGGGCGCGCTGCGCACGGTGAAGGCGTCCGGCGCCGAGCCGCGGGAGGAGCGGACGCTGCACGACGCGGCGCGCGAGTCGTGGCGGATGAGCGTGCGGGCCGCCAAGTGGTCGGCCGCGGCGGGCAACACCGCGGGGCTGGCGATGCAGCTCGCGTTCATCACGGTGCTCGCGGTGGGCGGGGCGCGGGTGGCGACCGGCGCGATCGACATCGGGACGCTGGTGGCGTTCCTGCTGTTCGTGTTCTACCTGATGGCGCCGATCTCGCAGGTCGTGGGCGCGGTCACCCAGTACCAGGCGGGCAGCGCCGCGCTCGCCCGCATCCAGGAGGCGCTGCGCCTGCCCGCCGAACCGGCCGCGCCTCCCGCCTCGTTGCCCTCCCCCGGCGCCGCGCCGGCGGCCGTCGCCTTCGAGGACGTGCGGTTCCGCTACGCCGACGACCTGCCGTACGTCCACCACGGGGTGACGTTCGCCGTGCCCCCGCAGGGACTGACGGCCTTCGTCGGCCCGTCCGGGGCGGGCAAGACGACGGTGTTCTCCCTCATCGAGCGGTTCTACGACCCCGAGTCCGGTGTGATCACCGTCGACGGCCGTGACCTCGCGGAGTGGGATCTGGCGGAGCTGCGGGCGGCGATCGGGTACGTCGAGCAGGACGCGCCCGTGCTGTCGGGTTCCCTGCGGGACAACCTGCTGCTGGGCAACCCGGACGCGGGCGAGGACACGCTGACGCGGGTGCTGAAGACGACCCGGCTGGACGGGCTGGTCTCCCGCCTGCCCCAGGGTCTCGACACCCTCGTCGGCCACCGCGGCACCAAGCTGTCAGGCGGCGAGCGCCAGCGGGTCGCCATCGCCCGCGCCCTGCTCCGCCGCCCGCGCCTGCTCCTCCTCGACGAGGCGACGTCCCAGCTGGACGCGGTGAACGAGGCGGCCCTGCGCGACACGGTCGCGGACGTAGCCCGCACCACGACGGTACTGGTGGTGGCCCACCGCCTCTCCACGGTGACGGCGGCGGACCGGATCGTGGTGATGGACGCGGGCCGGGTCCGTGCGGTGGGGACCCACAGAGAACTGGTCACGTCGGACCCGCTGTACGGCGAGCTGGCGGCCACGCAGTTCCTGGCCACGGCGGGCTGAGGGGGAGGGGCCGCCGGCCAGGCGTCTCGCTTGCCCGGTGGCGTTTCGGGGAGGAGGCTCATAGGTGAGGCCCTCGTGGCCTGGTTGCGGGCCCGGGGCCTCCTGAGGAGGTGGGTCATCATGACGACCGCGGCACAGCCCGTGTTCGGTACCGAGACGCTGAGGCGGGGCATCGAGGCGGACACGCCGGACATGCTGAAGTCCCTCTACGCGGACGACGCGGAGCTGCGCGTCGTGGATCACGTCAGCGGGCCGAGCCACCCCAAGGTGCTGCACGGCAAGGACGAGATCGCCTCGATGCTGGACGACGTCTACAGCCGCGACATGACGCACGCGCTGGAGGCGTGCGTCGTGCAGGGCGATCACGCCGCCTACTGCGAGAGCTGCCGTTACCCGGACGGCGTGCGGGTGCTCTCGGAGTCCATGCTGACGCTGCGCGACGGCAGGATCACGGGGCAGGTGCTGATCCAGGCGTGGGACGAGTGACATCGACGGCCGTCGTCCTCGTCGCGTCGACGAAGGTCTCGACGACCGGGGAAGGGCGGTCGTCGTCCCAGGCGAGCGCGACCGTGCCGGGCGGTGCGTCGGCGAGCGGGACGTAGGCGATGTCGGGGCGCGGGAAGACCGCCGCGACCGGCTCCGGCACCATCACCACGCCGCCGCCGGCCCGGACGTACGCCAGGATCTCCTCCATGTCGTGCACGTCCGGACCGTGCGGCCACAGCGCGCCGTCGGGGCGCGGGTCGGTGTTCCAGACGGCGGACCACGCCGGGGACGCGCCCGCGTAACGCAGCAGAGGTGCGTCGGCGAGGGCGCGCAGCCCGACCGTGTCCTCGCCGGCCAGGGGGTGCCGTGCGGGAAGGACCACGCAGAGCCTCTCCTGGTACAGCGGCAGCACCCGCAGGCGCTCCGTGTCGACGGGCAGGCGCACGAAGCCGACGTCGGCGGTGCCGTCGAGCAGGTCGGCGGACTGGCTCCACCACCGCAGCCGGACCAGTTCGATCCGCACCTGCGGCTCCCGTGCGGAGAACGCGTGCAGCGGCGCGGTGATGTCGGAGCCGAGCATGAAGCCGACCTTGAGCACGGCCTGGCCCGCGGCGATCCGCCGGGCGCGGTTCCGCGCGGCGCGGGCGGCTGCCAGCAGTTCCCTGGAGTCGTGGAGGAACTGCTCTCCCGCGGGAGTGAGGGCGACCTCCCGGCTGCTGCGGCGGAACAGGGTCACGCCGAGGTCGTGCTCCAGCTGCTGGATCTGTCGCGACAGCGCGGGCTGGGTGACGTGCAGGGCGGCCGCGGCCTGCCCGAAGTGCAGACGCTCGGCGACGGCGACGAAGGAGCGCAGCCGGCGCAGGTCCAGGTCCGTCCGTCCGCCGTCCATGCCGCCCTCTCCCCTGCTGCCTGCGCCGATGCCCTGACGTCATCGTAGGCACCGAAGGAAGCATTGGACCTCCGGGAAACCCCAGGTCACGCTGGTTGCGTGACACGGGCGGCAGAATCCTCCGCCCGCCCCTCCCCCCTCTCCTGGAGTGTTCGTCATGATGCGTGCCGCTGTCGCCGCCGGGGCGAACGCCCCGCTCGCCCTGCAGGACCTGGAGGTGCCCGAACCGGGTCCGGGCGAGGTGCTCGTCAAGGTCACCGCGTGCGGGGTCTGCTTCACCGACCTGAACCTGCTGCGCGGCCACTATCCGTTCGCCCGTTTCCCGGTCGTGCCGGGCCACGAGATCACCGGCGTGGTCGCGGCCGTCGGCCCCGGTGTCGGCTTCCCGGAGGTCGGCGCCGCCGTGGGCGGGCAGTTCCTGTACGACTCGTGCGGTCACTGCGACTACTGCGTCCGCGCCGACCAGATCCTCTGCCCCCGGAAGGTGATCACCGGCATCGTCGCCGACGGCGGCTACGCCCCGTACGTGCTGATGAAGGCCGGCTTCGTCACCCCGCTGCCGGACGGACTCGACCCGGTGGCCGCGGCGCCGCTGATGTGCGCCGGACTGACCGCGTTCAACGGGCTGCGCCAGGGCGGTGTCCGGGCCGGGTCCCGCGTCGCCGTGGTGGGCGCCGGGGGCGTGGGCGCGCTGGCCGTGCGGTACGCCGTCGCCATGGGGGCACGGGTCGCCGTGATCGGCAGGTCCCGGCGCGGCGAGGACGCGGCCAAGGCGCTCGGCGCGGAACTCTTCGTCGCGGCGCAGGAGTCGGACCCGGCGAGGGCGCTCAAGGACTGGGACGGCGGCGCGGACCTCGTGCTGAACGCCTCCCCGTCGACCGAGGCGGCCACGGCGACGCTGGGCGGGCTCGCCCCGGACGGCATGCTGATGCTGTGCGGGTACGGTCCCGAGCCGCTGGTCCTGCCGACGCAGCCGATGATCCTCAACCGGCTGCGGGTGGGCGCCTCCCCGTCCGGCTCGCCGCACGACCTGCGCGACACGCTGGCCTTCTCGGCCTCCCACGACATCCTCCCGGACGTCACGCCGATCGGCCTAGAGGAGGCCCCGGCCGTGCTGGAGGCGATGGACGCGGGCACCGCACGCTGCCGCAGCGTCATCGTCCTCTGACCCCGCTCCCCCGCCCTCGCTCGTCTCCCAGGAGCACATCATGTCCGCTCACGTCATTCTGATCACCGGCGCGTCCAGCGGTTTCGGCGCGCTGACCGCCCGCGCCCTTGCCGACGCCGGGCACACCGTCTACGCCGGAATGCGGCACACCGCCGGGCGCAACGCGGCTGCGGTGTCCGAGGCCCGCGCGTACGCGGAGGAGCACGAGGTCGACCTGCGCACCGTCGAACTCGACGTCTCCCGGCAGGACTCGGTGGACGCGGCCGTCGCCTCGGTCACCGAGGAGGCGGGCCGCGTCGAGGTGGTCGTGCACAACGCCGGGCACATGGTGCTGGGCCCCGCCGAGTCGTTCACCCCTGAGCAGCTCGCGGAGATCTACGACACCAACGTGCTGTCCACGCAGCGGGTCAACCGCGCGGTGCTGCCGCAGATGAGGGAGCGCCGGGACGGTCTGCTGGTGTGGGTCGGCTCCACCAGCACCTACGGCGGGACGCCCCCGTACCTCGCCCCGTACTTCGGCGCCAAGGCGGCGATGGACCACCTGGCGAAGAGCTACGCCGTCGAGCTGTCGCGGTTCGGCATCGACACGTCGATCGTGGTGCCCGGTTCCTTCACCTCCGGCACGAACCACTTCGCGCACGCCATGCACCCCGCGGACACGGCGACGGCCGAGGCGTACGACGAGCTGTACGAAGGGCTGATGGACGACGTCGGCAAGCGCCTCGCGGCTCTCTCGCCGCCGGACGCGGACGTCGGCGAGGTCGCCCGCACGATCGTGGCGGTCGTGGACGCGCCGAGGGGCGAGCGCCCGTTCCGGGTGACGATCGACCCCGCGGACGACGGCTCGGAACAGGTCAGCGACGTCGCCGACCGGATCCGCACCGACTTCTACGACCGCATCGGCTTCTCCGACCTCCTCGCCACCCGGACCCCGGCCGAGGGGTGAGGCAGGCTGGTATGACTGGGTGCATGCATGCAGACACCGCCCAGTCGGCCATCGACACGTTCATCTCGGCGTTCAACGCCTCCGACGACGCCTACGTGACCTCGCTGCTGTCCCAGGCGCTCACCTCGGACGTGGTTCTCTGGGGTCCGCTCGGCCGCAGCGAGGGCATCGAGGCGGTGGAGCGGTTCGTGCTGGACATCCGGCGGCACCCGGCCGGACCGGGCACGATGGTCCGCTGTTCGGGGGTGGACATGCCGGACGAGTGGGCGCGGTACCAGTGGGTGTTCACCACTCCGGACGGCGGCCCGCGGCTCGCCGGGACCGACGTCGTCCACCTGCGGCGGGGACTGATCGACCAGATGATCGTCTTCGCTGGGGACCTCGCGCCGACCGCCTGACTCCGTCGTCCTGCCGGGGCACTTGACGCCGACCGGTTGACGCTCCGTCAAGCGGTCGGCGGCGCCGGCACGTCCGGTGGGCTCGGCGCGTCCGGCGCGTCCGACGGTCCTGGCGCATCCGGCGCAGTCGGTCTCCCCGGTGCCTCCGGTGCCTCCGGTGGACGGAGGATCGCCAGCAGCTGGCGGACCAGTTCGTCGACGACCTCGTCGAGGGTGGCCTCGACCCACCCCGCGTTCCAGTCGTGCAGCAGCCCGTTGACGCTGCCGATGAAGCCGGTCGCGGCGAGGCGGTGGTCGCGGGGCGCGGCCTCGCCGCGGGCGACGGCCGCGTCCGCCTCGGCGCAGATCAGGTCGACCCAGCGGGCGCGGCGGGCCAGCCGCTGCTCCTCCAGTCGCGGGCTCACCCCGATGATCTCGACGAAGGCGATGCGGATGCGCCGAGGGTCGCGGGTGACGTCGGCGGCGTAGGCGCGGAAGATCGCGGCGGCGCGCTCGGCGAGCGGCGCGTCGGCCGTCCGGGCCGCCGCGGCGAGCACCGCCGTCTCGGCCCAGTCGTTGACCTGCAGGTGCAGGGCGGCGAGGACGTCCTCGAGGGTGCGGAACTCCTCGTAGAACTGGCGGGTGGACAGTCCGGCGGCCTCGCTGAGGGCGGCGACGGTGGTGTTGCGGTAGCCGGGCCCGCCGCCGAAGAGTCCGAGGGCCGCGTCGAGGAAGCGCCGGCGTCGCTCGGCCTTCCGCTCCTCGGCGGACTTCCCGGCGTACCGGCCGCTCGGTGCGCTCAGTCTGCCCGCCACCGGTCCTCCTCTCCCCGCGCCCGGCAAGTTTGTCGTGTCCGCGGTCTTGTGGAGAACCCCTGACCGTACCTACTTTTCAGTAAGTTCATTCTGAAAGCACATCTGTTCAGATTCACCCTCCATTTGGCATGTCCCGATCATGGCGCCCCCACCCGCAGAGGAGACCCCGCCATGCCGATCCGCAGCAGGCATCTGTGCACCCTCGCCGCCGCCGTCGCCCTGACCCTCACCGCCCCCGGCGCCGTCGCGAGCGCCGCCGGACAGGCTCCCTCCGCGGACCTGCGGGAGGTGCTGTTCGTGGGCAACAACTGGGACGGCACCGCCGACGTCCTCGCGTCGGGCGGTGACTTCGGGCGGGTCGGCCGGATCAACGTGATCCCCGACAAGGACCAGCGGATGGCCGAGATCAACGCCAACCCGATCCGCTGGATCTACTTCATGGCCATCCGCAACACCGTCGGCGAGGGCCACGACCAGTACGTCGACGACATGTACTCCACCCCGGACGGCACCTCGGTGGTGGTCTCCCGCCCCAGCTTCGCCGACGTCGTCTCCCTCGACCTGGCCACCGGACGCGTCAACTGGCGCTTCCCGGTGTCGGGTTACCGCTCCGACCACATGGCGGTCTCCCCCGACGGCACGCGCGTCGCCGTCTCCGCCTCGACGTCCAACACGGTGCACGTCCTGGACATCGGGACCGGCGAGGAGGTCGGGAGGTTCAAGACGGGCGACAAGCCGCACGAGAACGTCTTCAGCCGGGACGGGCGTTACATCTGGAACATGTCCATCGGCGAGGTGAACACCGATCTGGACGCGCCCTGGCTGGACTTCACGAAGGGCGACCGCAAGATCACGGTCGCCGACGCCCGGACGTTCGAGCAGGTCAGGGTGATCGACATGCGGGAGCGGCTGGACGCGGCCGGATTCCGGGAGTACTCGGACGCGGTCCGCCCCGCCGCCTTCTCCCCCGACGAGTCGAAGCTGTACTTCCAGGTGTCGTTCTTCAACGGCTTCTTCGAGTACGACGTCGCCACCGACCGGATCAGCCGCATCAAGACCCTGCCGAAGAACCCGGCCACCAGTGAGGACCGCACCACCTGGGTGAACGACTCGCGCCACCACGGCATCACCATGAAGCCCGACGGGGCCAAGCTGTGCGTGGCGGGCACCATGGACGACTACGCGACCGTGGTCGACCGCGACACCTTCGAGCACGGCCCGCTGGTCCCCGTCTCCAAGCCGTACTGGGCGACGGTCAGCGGCGACGGGGAGTCCTGCGTGGTGTCGGAGAGCGGCGCCGACCAGGTCACCGCGATCGACTTCGCGACGGGCGAGAAGACCGTGTCCGTCCCGGTCGGCGACCACCCGCAGCGTGTGCGGCTCGGGCAGGTGCGGGAGGGCTGGACCGGCCCGTCGGGCGGGCTGACCCAGGCCCGTGAGGTTCGCCTCAGCTCCCGAGCCGTCGCGTCACGTTGAGCAGGTACTCCCTGCGGTCCAACGGGTTGTGGCCGGTGCGGGGGCGGGACGGCACGGGGCCGTGGGTGACGGGCGCGTAGTGGCCGAAGCGGCTCTCCAGCTCGCCCTCGCCCCGGGTCGGCCCGGGGAGCCGCTGCTCCAGCTCCCGCACCCGCCCCGCCGGCACCGTGCCCTCCAGCACACACAGCGCGCCGAGCGTGTCCGTGGTCCTCGGCAGCGCGCCGAGACCGACCAGCACCGGCAGCAGGGTGCCCAGGGTGTCCGCCGGGGCCTCGATCCGGAAGCGGTGGACGGGCTCGTGCACCACGGTGCCCGCCCGCCGCAGCGCGTCCGTCAGGACCAGCGGAGTGAGGCCCCGGAAGTCGGCTCCGGTGCTGGACATGCTCTTGTCGAAGCGCTGGTGGGCGTGGCTCTGGCGGGGCCAGTACCCGGAGTGGGTCATGGTGACCGCGCAGTCGGTGACCCGCCAGCCGCGCAGCCCTTGCGCGAGCGTGGCCCGCACGGTGTCCTCCACCGCCTTGAAGAAGGCGTACGGCATGGCGCCCAGTTCGACACCGAGGCGGAACGCCACGCCGGCACCGGGCGGCGCGGGATCGACGCGCAGGCCGACCGTGGCGAGGAAGGGGTTGCCGTCCTGCCGGATGAACTCGGCGGCCGATCCGGTGCCGGCGGGCCGTTCGACGCAGAGCGGGGTGGTGCCGCGGAAGGTGACGTCGAGGCCGTACTCCTCGGCGAGGGTGGCCTGGAGGACCTCCTTCTGCACCTCGCCGTAGAGCGACACGGAGGTCTCGCACCGCCGTTCGTCGTGGCGCAGGCCGATCAGCGGGTCCTGCTCGGCGAGCTGGGTGAGGGCCAGGTGCAGCTCACCGGGGTCGACGCCCGCGCCGGGCACCACGACGGTCTCCAGGGTGGGTGGGGAGAAGAACTGCCGTTGTTGAGGCGGCGGTTCGCCGATCGCGTCGCCGATGCGGACGTCCGTCAGACCCCACAGCCGTGCGATCCGGCCCGACTGCACGGCGTCCGCGCGGCTGTCGGCGCCGTGGCCGAAGACGCTGAGCCCGGTGACCCGGCCCTCCGAGACCCGGCCCTCCGTGACCTGCCCGGCGCCGAACGGGATCCGGTCGCGGGTGCGCAGGGTGCCGGAGAACAGGCGTGCGTAGGCGATCTTCTCCCCCGCGGGTCCCCGCTCCACCTTGAACACCGTGCCGGACAGGGGCCCGTCGGGTGAGCCGCCGGAGGGAGGCAGCAGCTCCCGCACGCCCCGGAGCAGTTCGCCGACTCCCGCGCCGGTGACGGCGGAGCCGTAGAACACCGGGTGGACGAGGGCCCGGCGGGTCTGCTCGGCCACGGCCTCCCGCAGCCGCGCCGGGGTGAGCGTGCCGTCCACGTACGCGGCGAGCAGGCCGTCGTCGTGGTCGGCGAGGACGTCCAGGGCGGACGGCACCGGGCCGGGCACGAAGCGGGCGTCGCGGGTACCGAGCCGCTCGGTGGTGCCCATGGGCACGAGCGACGGGGTGAGGCGCACCGCGACCTCGCGGAGCAGATCCGTCTCGCGCGCCCCGCGGCGGTCGATCTTGTTGACGAAGAGCAGGGTGGGCACAGACAGCCGGCGCAGGACGCGCATCAGCACCCTGGTCCGCGCCTGGACACCCTCGACGGCGGAGAGCACCAGCACGGCGCCGTCCAGCACGCCGAGCACCCGCTCCACCTCGGCGACGAAGTCCGGGTGGCCGGGGGTGTCCAGCAGGTTGACGGTGATGTCGTCGAGCGGGAACGAGACGACGGCGGACTTGATGGTGATGCCGCGCCGGCGCTCCAGCGCGAGGGTGTCGGTGGTGGTGCTGCCGGTGTCCACGCTGCCGACCTCGTCGATCACCCCCGCGGTGTGCAGGAGCCGCTCGGTCAGGCTGGTCTTACCGGCGTCGACATGGGCGAGGATTCCCAGATTGAGCACGTGCACGAAGCGTCATGTCCTTCGGAGAGTGGGGTGTTCCTTCCTGGGGGGACATGAACGGTGCGCGCACTGGCTGCTCCTCGCTTCTCGGGTCGGTCTTCCGGCAGTGGACCAGACGGGCACCGGACCCACAACGGATTAATGCTCAACAAAAACCGCCGTCTCGACTCTCGCCCCGTCACGAACCGTCGCCTTAGAGTGACGCGCATCACGTCCGGCGACCGACCGGTATCCCTCGCACGCTTCTGGGAGGGCACATGACCCGTATCTCGGTGAAGGTGGACGGCACGACGTACGAGGACGAGGTGGAGCCCCGTCTGCTCCTGGTCCACCATTTGCGCGACCGGCTGGGCCTGACGGGGACGCCCGTCGGGTGCGACACCTCCAACTGCGGGGCCTGCACCGTCGATCTGGACGGTGAGAGCGTCAAGAGCTGCTCGGTCCTGGCCGTCCAGGCCGACGGCTGCACGGTGACGACCGTGCAGGGCCTGGGCGCCGACGGCGAGTGGACCGGCCTGCAGCGGGCCTTCCACGAGCGGCACGCGCTCCAGTGCGGCTACTGTACGCCCGGCATGCTGATGGCGGCCCGGGACCTGCTGAAGGAGAACCCCCGCCCCACGGCGGACGAGGTGCGGCACGCCCTGGAGGGCAACCTGTGCCGCTGCACCGGCTACCAGAACATCGTGCGCGCGGTGCTGGCCGCCGCTTCCGACGAGGAGGCGCGGTCATGACCGAGGGCGCCGTCGAGGCCGAGGTGGGGCGGGCGCGGCTGCGCAAGGAGGACGCCCGGCTGCTCACCGGCCAGACGAACTGGACCGACAACATCCAGGCCGCCGGGATGCTGCACCTGGCGATCCTGCGCAGCCCCATGGCGCACGCGCGCGTCGAGCGGGTCGATGTCTCCCACGCCCTGGAACTCCCGGGCGTGGTGGCCGCGTTCACGGGAAGCGATCTCGCGGAGGGGACGGGATCGCTGCCGTGCGCGTGGCCGGTGACCGAGGACATGGTGCACCCTGACCATCCGCCGCTCGCCGTGGACGAGGTGCGGCACGCCGGTGACCCGGTGGCGGTCGTCGTGGCCCGCGACCGGTACGCGGCGGCGGACGCACTGGAGGCGGTCGAGGTCGAGTACGAGCCGCTGCCGGCGGTGCTCGACCTGGAGGCCGCGCTCGCCGAGGACGCGCCGCTGGTCCACTCCGACAAGGGCACCAACCGCTGTTACGACTGGCCGCTCAAGGCCGGCGAGGACTACGCGGCGGTCCGGGACCGCGCCGAGGTGGTCCTCCGGCGCCGTTACCACCAGCAGCGGCTGATCCCCAACGCGATGGAGCCGCGCTCGGTGGTGGTCACTCCGCTCGCCGCGTCCGGCGAGTACACGGTGTACTCGGCCACGCAGATCCCGCACATCCTGCGGGTGATGCTCGCCATGGTGACCGGAACACCCGAGCACAAACTGCGGGTCGTCGCGCCCGACGTGGGCGGCGGTTTCGGCTCCAAACTCCAGGTGTACGGCGAGGAGGCGATCGCCCTGACGGTCGCGCGGCGTCTCGGCCGCCCCGTGAAGTGGACCGAGTCCCGCTCCGAGGGGTACCTCGCCACCCACCACGGCCGCGGCATGATCCAGGACGTCGAGATCGCCGCCGACCGGGACGGCAGGCTGCGCGGCCTGAAGGTGGACCTGCTGGCCGACATGGGCG
This sequence comes from Streptomyces sp. NPDC014764, assembly GCF_043082785.1. Lineage (NCBI taxonomy): Bacteria > Bacillati > Actinomycetota > Actinomycetes > Kitasatosporales > Streptomycetaceae > Streptomyces > Streptomyces sp. NPDC014764. The sequence goes on from NZ_JBIBXY010000006.1 coordinate 97,178, forward strand.
CCTATCTGATGCTGGTCACCCCGGGCGTGCCGATCCTCGGCGCGTTCATGTACCCGGCGATCTACAAGATGGACTCCTACGAGTTCCGCTGCACGGGCGTGTTCACCACCCGCACCCCCACCGACGCCTACCGGGGCGCGGGACGGCCCGAGGCGACGTACGCCATCGAGCGCATCATGGACGAGCTGGCCGCCGAACTCGGCATGGACCCGGTCGAGTTGCGCCGCCGCAACTGGATCCGCCACGAGGAGTTCCCGTACGACTCGATCGCGGGGCTCACCTACGACAGCGGCAACTACGAGGCGGCCACCGACAAGGCGCTCGCCCTGTTCGGCTACGACGGGCTGCGCGAGGAGCAGCGCAAGCGCAACGAGCGCGGGGACACCGTGCGGCTCGGCATCGGGGTGTCGACGTACACCGAGATGTGCGGGCTCGCCCCGAGCCGGGTGCTGCGCGACCTGCGGTACGCGGCGGGCGGCTGGGAGGCGGCGAGCATCCGCATGCTGCCCACCGGCAAGGTCGAGGTGGTCACCGGCACCAGCCCGCACGGGCAGGGCCATGTGACGTCGTGGAGCCAGATCGCGGCGGACGTGCTCGGCGTGCCGTTCGAGGACGTCGAGGTGGTGCACGGCGACACCCGGTCGGCCCCGCAGGGCATGGACACCTACGGCTCGCGCTCACTGGTGGTGGGCGGCGCGGCGGTGCACCACGCGGCCCGCAAGGTGGTCGACAAGGCGCGGAAGATCGCCGCGCATCTGCTGGAGGCGAGCGAGCGGGACCTGGAGTTCACCGGCGGGGCGTTCTCGGTGAAGGGCTCGCCGGAGGCGCGGAAGACCATCCAGGAGGTGGCGTTCGAGGCGTTCACCTCGCACGACCTGCCCGACGGAATGGAACCGACCATCAACGCCGAGCACGTCCTCGACCCGGAGAACTTCTCCTACCCGCACGGCACCCACCTGTGTGCCGTGGAGGTGGACACCGAGACGGGGATGACCCGCATCCGCTCGTACGTGTGCGTCGACGACGTGGGCCGGGTGGTCAACCCGATGATCGTCGAGGGCCAGGTGCACGGCGGACTCGCGCAGGGCATCGCCCAGGCGCTGTACGAGGAGGCCGTGTACGACGACGACGGCAACCTGCTGTCCGGCACGATGGCCGACTACCTGGTGCCGTCGGCGGTGGACCTGCCGGACTTCGTGACGGACCGGACGGAGACGCCCGCCGAGTCGAACCCGCTCGGTGTGAAGGGCGTCGGGGAGGCGGGGACGATCGCCTCCACCCCGGCGGTGGTCGGCGCGGTCGTGGACGCGCTGAGGCCGCTGGGCGTGACGGACGTGCCCATGCCGTGCACCCCGGAGCGGGTGTGGCGGGCGATCCACGGCGGCGAGGAGGACCCGGCATGATTCCCGCGGCATTCGACTACGTCCGGCCGCACACCGTCGAGGAGGCGGTGCGGGCCCTCGCCGACGGCGGCGAGGACGCGAAGGTGCTGGCCGGCGGGCAGAGCCTGCTGCCGCTGATACGGCTGCGGATGGCGTTCCCGCAGCTGCTCGTCGACACCGGCCGTATCCCCGGGCTGCGGGGCAGCCGCATGGAGGGCGACACGCTCGTCGTCGGCGCCATGACCACGCATCACGACGTGGTGCGCGACGCGCTGGTGCGCCGGCACGCCGGCCTGCTGGCCGCCGCCACCGCGACGGTCGCCGACCCGGCCGTACGGCACCGGGGCACCCTCGGCGGGTCGCTCGCGCACGCCGACCCGGCCGCCGATCTGCCGGCCGTGGTGCTGGCGCTGGAGGGCGAGCTGGTCGCGGTGGGGCCGCGCGGGCGGCGGACGATCCCCGCCCGCGACTTCTTCACCGACTACCTGGAGACCGCGCTGGCGCCGGACGAGCTGCTCGTGGAGGTGCGGCTGCCGTCCACCGACGGCTGGGGCTTCCACTACGAGAAGTTCCAGCGGGTGGCGCAGGCCTACGCGATCGTCGGCGTGGCCGCGCTGGTCCGCCGGGACAACGGGAGCATCGCCGAGGCGCGGGTGGGGCTGACCAACATGGGCTCGACACCGCTGCGCGCCCCGGCCGCCGAGGAGGCACTCGCGGGAGCGGGCGACGCGGCGGCCGTGAAGCGGGCGGCCGGGGCGGCGGCCGAGGGCACCCGGCCGTCACGGGACACGTCGGCGTCGCCCGGGTACCGGGCGCACCTGGCGCGGGTGCTGACCGGGCGGGCGGTGCTCGCCGCCGCCGGAATGGGGTGAGGGCCCATCACCGCCGAGGAGTGGCCGGGCGGCCCGGAGCAGGTGCGGGCCGCCCTGGAGGAGACGGGTTACCTCGTCGACGAAGGGCTGGCGATCGCGTGCTTCCTGGCACTGCGGCTGCGTCGCCCGGTCTTCTGCGAGGGTGACGCGGGCACGGGCAAGACCGCGCTCGCCTCCGCCCTCGCGGAGGTGCTGGACGCGCCGATGGTCCGGTTGCAGTGCCACGAGGGCATCGACGCCTCCCAGGCGCTGTACGACTGGGACTTCCCGCGCCAGCTGCTGCGGCTGCGGGCGTCCGAGGCGGCCGGGGTCACCGACCCGGAGAAGCTGGAGGGCGCGCTGTACGACCGGCGCTATCTGCTCGCCCGGCCGCTGCTGCGGGCGCTGGAGAGCGCCCCGTGCGTGCTGCTGGTGGACGAGATCGACCGTGCGGACGACGAGTTCGAGGCGGTCCTGCTGGAGCTGCTGTCGGACTTCGCGGTGACGATCCCCGAGCTGGGCACGGTGCGGGCGGAGGTGCCGCCGCTGGTGGTGCTGACCTCCAACCGCACCCGTGAGGTGCACGACGCGCTGAAGCGGCGCTGCCTGTACCACTGGTTCGACCACCCGGACTTCGGCCGTGAACTCGCCATCGTGCGGCGGAGGCTGCCGGCGGTCACGGCTCGGCTCGCGGAACAGGTGACGGCGCTGGTGCAGGAGTTGCGTCGGCAGGATCTGGTGAAGCCTCCCGGGGTGGCGGAGACCATCGACTGGGTTCGGGCGCTCGACGCGCTCGGCGCGAGCGAGGTGGACCCGCCCCTGGCGGCGGCCACGCTGGGCTCGGTGCTGAAGTACCGCGAGGACGCGGACCGCGCGCGGGACCTGGACTTCGCGGCGGTGCTGGCGGGGCGGGGGTGACGGGTGTGGTGTCCGGGGCCGCCCCTGATCCGGCCGCGCTGCTCCTCGGGTTCGCCCGGCGGTTGCGCGCGGCCGGCGCGGAGGTGAGCGGGGAGCGGGTGCGGGCGTTCCTGCGCGCGGCTCAGGCGCTGGGGCCGTGGGCGCGGACGGACGTGTACTGGGCGGGCCGGCTCACCCTGTGCGCCGGCCCCGACGACCTGGCGCGTTACGACCGGGAGTTCGCTGCGTGGTTCGGCACCGAAGAGCGTGTCGTCCCCCGCCCCCCGACCGCGGCGCCGCGTCTGCGTCCGATCCCGCGGAACGCGGCCGTCCCCACCGGCAGGCCGGGCGCGCCCGAGGAGCGGTCGCCCCGGCTGCCCGCGCTGGCCGCCTCCACCGACGTGCTGCGCCACCGGGACGTGGCGGAGCTGAGCCCGGCCGAGCGGGAACAGGTGCGGCGGCTGCTGGCCGCGTTCGCGCTGCGCGGCCCCGTGCGGCGCACCGCGCGGCGGCGGCCGGCCCGGCGCGGGGAGACGGACCCGCGCCGGACGGTACGGGCCATGCTGCGCAACGGGGGCGAGCCGGCACGTCTGCGGCACCGGGTGCGGGCCGAGCGGCCGCGCCGCGTGGTGCTCCTGGTGGACGTCAGCGGGTCGATGGCGCCGTACGCGGACGCGCTGCTGCGGTTCGCGCACGCGGCGGCGCGCGACCGGCACACCGAGGTGTTCACCGTGGGCACCCGGCTCACCCGGGTCACCCGCGCGATGGCGCATTGGGACCCGGACGCGGCGATGGCGGCCGTGGCTCAGGCGGTGCCCGACTGGCGGGGCGGGACCCGGCTGGGTGAGCTGCTGAAGGAGTTCCTGGACCGCTGGGGGCGTCGCGGGACGGCCCGCGGGGCGGTCGTGGTGGTGATGTCGGACGGGTGGGAGCGTGGCGATCCGGAGCCGCTCGCCGAGGGGATGCGACGCTTGCACCGGCTCGCGCACCGCGTGATCTGGGCCAATCCGCTGAAGGCGCGGCCCGGTTACGCGCCCCTGGCGGCCGGGATGGCGGCGGCGCTGCCGAGCGTGGACGCGTTCGTCGAGGGGCACAGCCTCGCCGCGCTGGAGCGGCTGGCGGAGGTGGTGCGGGGAGGCCACCCGCCGGAGGGGACACCCCGGGAAGGAGCGGATGGTGCGTGACGTTCTGCCGGTGCTCGGCCTCTGGTACGCGGCGGGGGCCCCGTTCGGGCTGGCCACGGTCGTCGGGGTGAGCCGCAGCGCGCCGCGCGACCCCGGCGCGGCGATGGCGGTCGGCCCGGACGACGAGGTGGTGGGCAGCGTCTCCGGCGGTTGCGTGGAGGGCGCCGTGTTCGAGCTGGCGCGGGAGGTGGTCGCCGACGGTGAGGCGCGGCTCGAGACGTTCGGCTACAGCGACGAGGACGCCTTCGCGGTCGGGCTGACCTGCGGCGGCGAGATCACCCTGCTGGTGCGGCCGGTGACGCGGGAGCTGGATCCGGCGTTCGGTGAGGTCGCCGCGTCGGTGGGGTCGGGCGAGCCGGTGACGGTGGCGACGGTCACCGGGGGGCCGGCCCGGCGCGGCGCCACGCTCGCCGTATGGCCCGACCGGGTCGCCGGCGGCCTCGGGACGGAGGGCCTCGACGTGGCGGTCACGGCGGACGCGCGCGGGGAACTGGCCCTGGGCGCCACCGGGCTGCGTCACTACGGCCGCGAGGGGCAGCGGCGTGAGGACGCGGTGGAGGTGTTCCTGCAGAGCTTCGCCCCGCCGCCGCGCATGCTCGTCTTCGGCGCGATCGACTACGCGGCCTCCGTCGCCCGGATCGGTGTGTTCCTCGGCTACCGGGTGACCGTGTGCGACGCCCGCCCGGTGTTCGCCACGGCCCGGCGCTTCCCCGGGGAGGCGGAGGTGGTCGTGGAGTGGCCGCACCGCTATCTGGCGGACACGGACACCGACGACCGCACGGTGATCTGCGTCCTCACCCACGACCCGAAGTTCGACGTGCCGCTGCTGACCGAGGCGCTGCGCCGTCCGGCCGCGTACATCGGCGCGATGGGCAGCCGCCGCACCCACGAGGACCGTGCCGCGCGTCTGAGGGAGGCCGGGCTCACGGAGGCGGAGCTGTCCCGGCTGCGCTCCCCCGTGGGTCTTGACCTCGGTGCCCGTACGCCCGAGGAGGTGGCCGTGTCGGTGGCCGCCGAGATCGTCGCCCTGCGCTGGGGCGGCTCGGGCGCGCCGCTCACCGCGACCCGGGGGGCGGTCCACCCGCTTCGGCCGTCCGCCGGTCCCGCCCGCTGATCTGGAGGAAGTCATGGAACTGCGTCACGAGTTCACCGTGCCCGTCCCGGTCGACGACGTCTGGAGGGCCCTCCTCGACATCGAACGGATCGCGCCCTGTCTGCCGGGTGCGACCGTGGAGGAGTACGACGGCAGGACGGTGACCGGGTCGGTGCGCGTCAAGGTGGGCCCGGTGACCGTCACCTACAAGGGCACGGCCGTCTTCGAGGAGCGGGACGAGGAGGCGCGCAGGGTGGTGCTGGTGGCGGGCGGCCGGGACGCGCGGGGGCAGGGCACGGCACGCGCCACGGTGACCGGCACGCTAGGTGAGCGGGACGGGGGGACGGCGGTAACCGTCCATACCGATCTGACGGTGACGGGGCGGCCCGCGCAGTTCGGGCGGGGCGTGATGAGCGAGGTGGGTGAGCGCATCATCGGCCGGTTCGCCGCGTGCCTCGCTCAGCGGCTGACGGAACCTGCGGACGGGCGGGACGAAGCCCGCGAGGCGCCAACGGCCTCCGGTGAGCGGGCGTCCGCGGACGTCAGGGCTCCGGAGCGGGCGGCGCCCGCGGAGGGGCCGCTCGACCTGCTGCGCACGGCCGGGGTGCCGGTCGTCGCGCGCGCCGCCGGGGCACTGGCGGCGGTCGTGGTGGTGGCCGCGTCCGTGCTGCGGATACGACGGCGCCGGAGCGCACGGAGGAAACCCGCCGGGGGTGTGTGAGCCGCACGGCCGGGGGTAGTCGCCACGTATCACCTCCGATCGATGGAAGGGGGTCCGTGGAAGAGTCGCATCCATTCGCAGCGCCCGGGCCGTTTCCACCGAGGCGAAGCGGCCCGGACCGTCAGCGCGGCGGCAGCCGGTGGAGGGCCACCTCCGAGAGCCGGCCGTCACCGACAGCGGCGGTCATGTAGGTGCAGTGGGGCTGCCGGCGGCGGTCCGTCGGGGACCCCGGATTGAGCAAGCGAAGTCCCGTGGGAGCCGTGGTGTCCCACGGGATGTGACTGTGTCCGAAGACGAGCACGTCGAGATCCGGGAAGCGCTCCGCGCACCGTTTCTCCCGCCCCTGCGCAGGACCGGTCTCATGGACGACCCCGAAGCGCAGCCCGCCGAGTTCCGCGCGGGCCACCTCGGGGATCCGGGCGCGCAGCGCGGGGCCGTCGTTGTTGCCGTACACGGCGAGGAGCCTGCGGCTGCGGCTCTCCAGCAGGTCGAGGGTGTCGGTGTCGACCCAGTCCCCCGCGTGCACGACGACGTCGGCACGCGGGATCTCCTCGAGAAGCGGCTCGGGAAGCCTCTTGGCGCGCTTCGGCAGATGGGTGTCGGACATCAGGAGCAGACGCACGGTGGGCAGCCTAGGCGTCGGGAGCGGTGGGGCACGCGTACACGCCGCCGGGCCGCGCATCCTGGGATGCGGGCCCGGTGACGGCGGAGGTCAGTCCTCGCCGCGCACGATGTTGCCTTCGGCCCGGACGACCGGGCCGGCCGGTACGGGCTCCCGGTCGACCGCGGGGAGGCAGGTCCGCAGCGGTTCCTGGTCGCGCAGGCGCCGTGCGCGCGCCCACCCGGTCTCCGGACGCCGGGCCCGGGGCTTGTCCGTCTTCTCCGTGATCACGTCACATCATCTTCCTTCTGCGGTCACCGGCGGGCCGGGTCCCCGATGCCGTACCGGTCAAACCCGACGTGCGGGAAATCGCACCACTTCGGTACGTATGCGGGGAGTTCACGTGTGCGGGCGGGCGACGGCGATGTCGGCGAGCGCGGAGTCCGGGTCGCGTTCCAGGGCGACGTCCCCCAAGGACAGGACACCGACGGCGTGTTCGTCCTCGACCACCGGGACCCGCCGCACGGCGTGCTCACGCATCAGCCGCACCGCGAGGTCCAGCGCGTCGTCGGGCCGTACGGTCACCAGCTCCTCGCTGCACGCGCGGGCCACGGTGGTCTCCTCGGGGTCGACGCCCGCGGCGAGCGGGCGCACCACGAGGTCCCGGTCGGTGACCAGTCCCCGCAGCCGCCCCCCGTCGGTGACCAGCACGGCGCCGAGGTCGCGGTCCCTCATGATGCGGGCGACCTGTGCCACCGAGGTGTGCGGTCCGACGGTCACCGGTGCGGCGGTCATGATGTCGCGGACGTACTGGGCCATGGCGCTCTCCTTCCCTCGGCCCGTCCGGCTTCCTCGGCCGGACCAGGAAGGGGGCGGGTACCCGCCACGCGGCCGGCGGCACCGTCAGTGCCGTACGGTGAACTCCGCCCAGACCTGTTTGCCGCCGCTGACCGGCAGGGTGCCCCAGGCCGCCGACACCGCCTCGACGAGGAGGATGCCGCGGCCCCCGGTGGCCTCCCAGCCGATGCTGGTCGGCCTGACCGGCGAGCGCGGCGAGGCGTCCGCGACCGCGAGGCGCAGCCGGTCGCCGATCAGGGTGAGGTCGAGGCGGACCTTGCCGTCGGTGTGCACCAGGGCGTTGGTGACCAGCTCGGACACGGCGAGCAGCGACGCGTCGATCTCCTCCGTGACGCCCCAGGAGCGCAGGGTGCGCCGGGTGAAGCGGCGGGCGTGACCGACCGCCTGCGGCACCCGCCACACCGTCCAGCTCTCCCGCAGCGGGCGCGTCTCCATGCCGTCGTAGCGCATCAGCAGCAGCGCGACGTCGTCGCTGCGGAGCGCCTTGCCGAGCAGCTCGTCCGCGACCGGCCCGAGGTCGGCCGGGTCGGCGGCGGCCACCTGCCGGGCGAACCGCTCCATGCCCGTGTCGATGTCGGAGTCGGGCGACTCGACCAGACCGTCCGTGGTGAGGGCGACCAGCGTGCCGGGCTGGAGCCGCAGCGGGCTCATGGGGAAGTCGCACTGCCGCACCACCCCGAGCGGCGGGCCGCCCTCCGCCTCCGCGATCTCGGTGCGCCCGTCCGGATGGCGCAGCACCGGCGGCAGATGCCCGGCGCGTACGCACCAGGCGCTCCCCGCCTCCATGTCGACGTCGACGTAGCAGCAGGTGGCGAAGAGGTCGGTTTCCAGGTCGACGAGGAGCCGGTTGGCGTGCGAGACCACCACGTCCGGAGGGTGGCCCTCGACGGCGTACGCGCGCAGGGCGGTGCGCATCTGCCCCATGAGCGTGGCGGCACCGGCGCTGTGGCCCTGCACGTCGCCGATGACGAGGGCCACGTGGTTGTCGGGCAGCGGGATGACGTCGTACCAGTCGCCGCCGAGTTCCAGCCCGGCGGTGCTGGGCAGGTAGCGGGCGACGGCGACCGCGCCCGGCAGCCGGGGCAGGCGGCGCGGCAGCAGCTGGCGCTGGAGCATGCCGACCAGTTCGTGCTCGGCGTCGAGGGCCCGGGCCCGTGTCAGGGCCTGCCCGGCCAGGTTCGCGGCGGCGGTGAGAAGGGTGCGCTCGTCCGCCCCGATGTCGTGCGGGGCGTCCCAGCCGACGAGGCAGGCGCCCGCCATGCGGTTGCCCGCGGGCAGCGGCAGCACGGCGAGTCCGCCGGGACCGACCTCGGCGAGGGCCGGCTCCAGCGGGGAGCCGGCCGGCCATGTCGCGAGGCGGCCCTCACGCAGCGCGGCGGCCAGGGTCGGCATGGTGCGCACAGGCGCGTCGGGCCACTCGGTGCGCCACTCCGACCGCCACACCTCCGGCCAGGCCTCCGGCTCCGGCGGGTCGAGGACGGTGACGACGAGCCGGTCGCTCTCCAGCTCGGCGAGCGCGATCCGGTCGGCGCGCAGCGGGCGGCGCAGCGCGGCCACCACGGCCTTGCCGACGTCCCGCACGGTGACGGCGGTGGACAGGGCGGCGGCCAGGCGCTGCACCCGAGCCACGTCGGTGACGTCGGCGCGCAGCGAGGAGGCGTCGGCGACAGTGCCGACGAGACGGGCCGGGCGCCCCTCGCCGCTGTGCTCCAGCCGGCCGCGCAGCCGCAGCCACCGGGGCGGGCCGGCGGGCTGGAGCACCCGGAACTCCAGCTCGCGGTCGCCGATCGTCATGTGGTCGGCCTCCACCACGGACATCAGCGAGGGCAGGTCCTCGGGGACGGCCAGGCCCAGCAGGGTCTCCACCCGCCCGTCGAAGTCGTCCGGGTCGAGGCCGAACAGGTCCAGGACGTCGTCGTGCACGCGGAGCCGGCCGGTGTCCATGGCGAGGCTGAAACCGCCCGGCGGCAGGTCCGCGCCCTCGGCGGTGACGGGCGGCACGGGGAGGGCGACGGCGTCGGCGACGAGGGCGAGGCACGCCCGGTCGTCGGCGTCGAACCCGCCGGGCCGCTCGCTCACCGCGAGCAGACAGCCGCCGCCGTCGTGGCGCACGGGCAGGGCGGCGAGGTGGAACTCGCGGCGGGGCGTGCGGCGCGACTGCGACTGGGCGGCCAGGTCCCTCGGGCCGAGCCACACCGTGCGTCCCCGGTGCGCCTCGGCGACCGGGGAGCGGCCGGCGGCGGAGTAGCAGTCGCGCACTCCGCACAGGGTGCGCGGCACCCCGGCGGTCTCCGCCAGGCACAGCAGCTCACCGTCCTCGCCGAGGGTGTAGAAGCCGGCGAAGGCGGCCCCGGCGAAGACGAGGGCCTGTTCCAGGACGCGGCGCAGCCGGTCGGCCGCGTGGGGGTCGGCCGCGAGCGCGCTCAGTGCGCCTTCGGCGCGCAGCGTTCCCGTGCTGCGTCCCGCAGCGCCCTCACCGACCACGTTGGCCATTACAGCGCTAAAGGGACACAAACGCAGCCCCTGTGCGCGAACGGCACCCGCCAGGGCCGCGCCGGCTTCCACGCGGGAACGCGCCCGGCTCGCGGTTCCCGTGCCCCCACTGCGCGTGGTCCGGGCCGCCCGGAGACCCGCGGGGGCTCCGCCCGGGACCCCGCTCCCCCAAAGGCCGGAGTGGCTGATTCCGTCTTACCGCGACGCAACGGGGTATCCGCACGGATGCGCGCGCCCGGAGCGTGCCGCTCGCCGTGCGGGACGCCCTCCCGCGGGGGAGATTGGGTGCGGGCCGTGCGAGGAGGTGGTCGGCGTGTCCGAGGGCCAGGCGTCCGCGCGGTCGCACGCCCCCGTGGGGCGTCCGCTGCTGTCGTTGACGCTGGCCGCGCTGATGGACGAGGTGCACGCCCACTCCGGTGCCGTGTATCTCCTCTCCCCCGACCAGCCCGTGCTGGAGATGGCCGTGATGGCGGGGATGCCCCGCGCCTTCGCCGCACCGTGGGAGCGGGTCGGGCTGAGCGCGCCGATCCCCGTCTCCGACGCGGTGCGCGAACGCCGGCTGGTGTGGGTGGGCGGCGGGGAGGAGATGGCCCGTCGCTACCCCCGGATCGCCATGGTCCTCCCCTACCCCTTCTCCCTGGCCGCGCTCCCGGTGGCGACGGCGGCGAAGACGTACGGCGCGGTCTTCGTCACCTGGCCCGGGTCGCACTCTCCGGAGCTGTCGGACCGGGAGCGCGAGCATCTCACCGCCGCCTGCGACCGGCTCGCGGCGCGGCTGGAGCGGGCCGTCGAGAACAGCCTGCCCCTCGCGCACGAGCCGGACCTGCTGGCCGCGCCGGTGGTGGGCGGGGTGGCCGGCTCGCTGGGCACGGTGGAGGCGGCCCGGATGGTGTCCCGGCTGCCGTACGGGCTGTGCTCGCTCGATCTGCACGGACGGGTCGCGTTCGCCAACGCCGCCGCGTCCGACCTGCTCGGCGTGGCGCCGGACCGGCTGCCTGGCGCGCATCTGTGGGCGGCGGTGCCGTGGCTGAACGACCCGGTGTACGAGGACCGGTACCGGGCGGCGCTGTTCAGCCAGGACGTCACGTCGTTCGTGGCGCTGCGGCCGCCCGACATCTGGCTGTCCTTCCGGCTGTACCCGAGCACGACCGGTATCAGCATGCGGGTCAGCCGGGCCCGCGCGGTGACGGAGATGAACCGTGAGGCGCCGCCGCAGGCGGGCGCGGGCACGGACCGGCTGGTGACCATCACCCAGGTGCTCAGCCTGGCCGGGGCGCTGACCGAGGCGGTCGGGGTGCAGGACGTGGTGCAGCTGGTCGCGGACGAGATCGTGCCGGCGGTGGGCGGCCAGGGGCTGGTGGTTCTCGGCTCCCGTGCGGGACGGCTGCGCGTGCTCGGGCACCGCGGGTACGCGGACCCGCTGGTGGTGGAGCGGTTCGACGGCCTGCCGCTGTCCGAGCCGACGCCGGGCGGTCAGGTGCTGCGCACCGGAGTGCCTGCCTTCTTCGAGTCGCGGGAGGACCTGGAGCGGCTGTACCCGGCGCTGCAGACGCATCCGTCGGAGTTCTCGGCGTGGGCGTACCTGCCGCTGATCGCCTCGGGCCGCCCGGTGGGGACATGTGTGCTGTCGTACGGGACGCCGCACCGGTTCGCGACGGAGGAGCGGGCGGTGCTGACGAGTCTGGCGGGGCTGATCGCCCAGGCGCTGGAGCGGGCGATGCTCTACGACGTGAAGCACCGGCTGGCGCACGGGCTTCAGGAGGCGCTGCTGCCGCACACCCTCCCCGCGCTGAAGGGGATCGAGGCCGCCGCCCGGTACCTGCCCGCCACACAGGGCATGGAGATCGGCGGCGACTTCTACGACCTGGTGCCGGTCGACGGGGTGGCGGCGGCGGTGATCGGGGACGTGCAGGGGCACAACGTGACGGCGGCCGGGCTGATGGGCCAGGTCCGTACGGCGGTGCGGGCGTACACGGCGGTGGGGCAGGCGCCGGACGAGGTGATGCGCAGCACCAACCGGCTGCTGCTGGACCTGGGCGCGGAGCTGTTCGCGAGCTGTCTGTATCTGCGGCTCGACGCGGTGCGGGGGCGGGCGGTGATGTCGCGTGCGGGGCATCCGCCGCCGCTGTTGCGCCGCCCGGACGGGCGGGTGCGCGTGCTCGACCTGGCCGGCGGGCCGCTGCTGGGCATCGACGGCACGGCGGTCTATCCGTCGACGGAGGTGGCGCTGCCGCCCGGATCGCTTCTGGTCATGTACACGGACGGTCTGGTGGAGTCGCCGGGCGTCGACTTCGAGGACGCCCTCGCCGATCTGTGCCGCCGGCTCACCGAGCTCGGCGACCTGCCGCTGGACGACCTGGCGGACGCGCTGATGCGGCACGGCCCGCACTCGGCGGACCGGCTGGACGACACGGCGGTGCTGCTGCTGAGGTCCCTGCCCCGCGCCCCCTGAGGGGCGCGGGGAACTGCGCGACCAGCCACGGACCACCGGCACCCGGCGTCGAGACGGTGCCACTGCGCCCACCCCCATCGCCCCAAGCGGCACGACTGCCCGCAGCTAGGGCGACGGCCGGCCCCCAACGGCAACGGGACGCTTTCAGCAGCCGTGGCGGAAGCACGCCCCAGGGGCGCGGGGAACTGCGCGACCAGCCACGGACCACCGCCACCCGGCGTCGAAACGGTGCCACTGCGCCCACGCCGATCGCCCCAAGCGGCACGACTGCCCGCGGCTGGGGCCGTGGCCGGCCCGCCACAGGGGCGCGCCCCCGGCCCGTACACGGCCGGGGGCGCCTCACGCACACGGCTGCGGCACGCGCGGGTCAGTGTGTCCGGGACAGCCCGGAGTCCTGACCGGAGTGACGGCCGGTACCGGCACCGGTCCCGTCCTGCATGTCCTGGCCGGCCGCGCCGTCCTGCCCGGCACCGGCGTCCTCGCCGCCGGCCCGGTCACCGGCGCCTGCCTGGTCGCCGGCGCCCGCTTGGTCCTCCGCACCGGCCTGGCCGTCGCCGGCCTCCTGGCCCGCACCCTGCTCCTGGCCGCCCGCCTGGTCGCCGGCCTGGTCGCCGGCGCCCGCACCGCCGGCGTCGAGGGTCGCGCCGACGGCCTCGAGGGCGGTGGTGACGGGCTGGAAGAACGTCTCGCCGCCCACGGTGCAGTCGCCGCTGCCGCCGGAGGTCAGGCCGATGGCCAGACCGTCCTGGGTGAAGAGGGAGCCGCCGCTGTCGCCGGGCTCCGCGCACACGTCGGTCTGGATGAGCCCGGTGACCGTGCCCTCGGGGTAGTTCACGGTGGCGTTCAGGCCGAGCACCTGGCCGTCGGCGAGGCCCGTGGTGCTGCCCATGCGGAACACCTGCTGGCCGACGGTGGCCTCGGCGGCCTGGAGGACCGGGACCGTCTGGCCGCCGACGTTCACCTCGCTCGGCGCCTCGGTGGCCGGGTCGTCGTAGGTGACGAGCGCGAAGTCGCCCGCGCCGGGGAACAGCGCCTGGTCGACCGTGGCGATCGGCGGGCCGCCCTGCTGGTCGGACCACTCGTCGCCGGCGGCGGCGCAGTGTCCGGCGGTGAGGAACGCCGGGCTGCCGTCGCCCGCGGTGACGTTAAAGCCGAGCGAACAGCGTGCCCCGCCCGCGAAGATGGCGTCGCCGCCGGACGCAAAGGTACGGAAGGTGCCCGCGGACTTCTTGAGGGTGGCCATGCCGGAGCCGAGGTTGTCGACGGTGGACTCCAGCTGTTCCCACTCGTCGCCGGTGACCGTGCTGTCCGCGGTGACGACGATCCTGTTGGTGCGCGGGTCGACCGCCCAGGAGGTGCCCGGGATGGTCGCCTCCGACTTCAGCGTCCCCGCCCCGGACTCGAGTTCGGACATGCTGTTGTCGACCCAGCGGACCTTCGCGCCCGCGCTGCGGACCTCGAGGGCCATGGTGTCCTCGCCGCGCACCACGTTGACGACGAGCTGCTTGTCCTCGCCGTCGTACCAGGCGCCCGCGTAGGCGTCGCCGAGCGTTCCGGCGAGCCGGGTGGCGAGGTCCGAGGCGTCACCGGCCTTCAGTGTCCTCGGCGCGGCCGCGACGCCGTCCGACGCACCGCCCTGGGACGCGTTGGCGTTGGGGAGCAGGATCGCGGCGGCACCGAGGGCCACCACACCTCCCACGGCCATCGCGGCCTTGCGCTTCGGGATTCGCTTGTGACTCAAACTTCTCGACCTCCTGGGGGGACCGGAGTCGTGCCGCCGTCCGACGGCTGTTCGGGGCGCCTGGACGGTCGTTGGTACGCAAGGGAGTTGAGGGGTGTTCAACGCGCGGCGGACGATCACCGTCCGCCACCGGCCACGGACGCTCGGTGTCCGTCCCCCGGCCGAATCCCGGCTTCGGCGAATCTGCACATCGAATGCCCAACCCGGTCACCTGACCCGCCGTCCGTTCACAGGGCGCGTACCCGGCACACGCCTTTGCGGCCGGTGTGTCGCTTTCCGGCAACGGGGCGCAAGTGGCCCGATGCGTCGATGCCGTGGCCCGTGTGAAGAAGTCGCCGCCGAGCCGTGCCCTCGTCTGCACCGTTGGGTGCCACCTGGGCGCAAGTTGCCTGGTGGGGCGTGTGAGGAATTGGAAGCGGCCGGTTGCCGCGTGCTTTGATCCATCGCACCGCAAGGCCGTTCCGGGCTCCCGGCGACGGGCGCTCGGAGCGCCCGCGGTCGCGGCCTTCATCTGTCCCCAGAGGGGGGCCGCTCCCCCCTTGTGAAAGTCCATACGAAGGGAAGTTCCATCATGAACTCCACCCCCCAGGTCGAGACCGTCGAGATCGCCGACGCCGAGCTCGACGCCGTCTCCGGCGGTCTGTCCGTCAACGCCGTGAACACCCTCACCGGCGCCCTGGACAGCATCGCCCCGGTTTCCGGCCTGGTCGACACGGTCGTCGGCACCGTCGAGGGTGCCACCGGCCTGAACACGGCCCCGGTCACCAACCTGGTCGCCGGTCTCTGATCGCGTCCTCGTTCCGCCGAGTCCCGGAGCCGTACCCCGGCTCCGGGACTCTGTGGTGCGTCCGCAGTCCTTCCGTCACGTCGCACAGTTCACCCAGGTGAGGGAAGACCCGTGCAATTCCGCCAACAGGCCCTCGCCAAGCTCCAGTCACCGGAGGATCTCGACCTCCCGGTGCGTTTCGCCCGCCCGCAGGGCTGGCTGGTGCTGTCCGTCACCCTGATCGCGATGGCCGCCGCGTCCGTGTGGGCGCTGACCGGCTCGGTCACCTCCACGGTCCAGGCGCCCGCCGTCCTCACGTACGGGCAGGGCAGTTACATCCTGCAGAGCCCCTTCGCCGGTCAGGTCACCGCCGTGCTCGCGCGCGAGGGCGAGCGGCTCCCGGCCGGCTCCCCGGTGCTCAAGGTCCGCACCCCGGAGGGGGACGAGGTCGTGCGCACCCTTCAGGCGGGCCGGATCACCGCGCTCGCCGCCAGCGCCGGGCAGATCATCGCGACCGGCGCGGACGTCGCCGCGGTGGAGAAGGTGAGCCGCGCGAAGGCCCCCCTGTACGCCACGGTGTACGTGCCCGCGCAGAAGGCCGCCGGCATCCCCGCGCACGCCTCCGTCGACCTGACGGTGCAGTCGGTGCCGAGCCAGGAGTACGGCGTGCTGCGCGGCGAGGTGACGGAGGTGGACCGCTCCGCCCAGTCCCCGCGCCAGATCGCCGCGTTCCTCGGCGACACCCAGCTCGGCGAGGAGTTCACCCGGGACGGCAGGCCGGTGGCGGTCACCGTGAAGCTGAAGCGTTCCGACAGCACGGAGAGCGGCTACGCCTGGTCCTCGGCCGACGGCCCGCCGTTCGAGCTGACGTCGATGACCCTGGCCAGCGGTTCCATCCGGCTGTCCGACCAGCGTCCCGTGGATTGGCTGCTGCCGTGAGCACCGCACAGGAGACCCGCGGCAGACGCCGCGCCGCACCGCCGCGCCGCAAGGTGCCCAAGTCCCGCGTCAAGACGGTCCGTACGCCCACCGTGCTCCAGATGGAGGCCGTGGAGTGCGGCGCCGCCTCGCTCGCGATGGTGCTGGGCCACTACGGCCGTCACGTCCCGCTGGAGGAGCTGCGCATCGCGTGCGGCGTATCGCGGGACGGCTCGCGCGCCAGCAACCTGCTGAAGGCGGCCCGCAGCTACGGGCTGACCGCCAAGGGCATGCAGATGGACCTGGCCGCCCTCGCCGAGGTGACGGCGCCGGCCATCCTGTTCTGGGAGTTCAACCACTACGTCGTCTACGACGGCATGGGCCGCCGCTTCGGCCGTCGCGGGGTGTACGTCAACGACCCCGCCAAGGGCCGCCGGTTCGTGCCGCTGGAGGAGTTCGACGGAAGCTTCACCGGCGTGGTGCTGGTGATGGAGCCCGGCGACGACTTCACCCGGGGCGGCCGCAAGCCCGGTGTGCTCGGCGCCATGCCGGCGCGGCTGCGCGGCACCGCGGGCACGATGCCCGCCGTGGTGCTGACCAGTCTGCTGCTGGTGGCGGTGGGCGCGGCGCTGCCCGGTCTGAGCCGCACCTTCATCGACGAGTTCCTGATCGGGCAGCAGACGTCGATGCTCGACGTGCTCTTCGCGTCGATGGGCGCCTGCGTCCTGCTGACGCTGCTGCTGACCTGGCTCCAGCAGGCCAACCTCCTGCGCGGCCGGATCATCTCGTCGACGCTCTCCAGTGCGCGCTTCCTACGCCATCTGCTGCGGCTGCCGGTGACGTTCTTCTCCCAGCGCAGCCCCGCCGACCTGGTGCAGCGCCTCCAGTCCAACGACGCGGTGGCCGAGACGCTGGCCCGTGACCTGTCGGCGGCGGGCGTCGACGCGGTCGTGGTCGTGCTGTACGCGGTGCTGCTGTACACGTACGACCCGCAGCTCACGTTCGTGGGCATCGGGGTGGCGCTGCTGAACATCCTGGCGATGCGGATCGTGATCCGGCTGCGCGCCACCCGTACGGCGAAGCTGCGCGCGGACACGGCACGGCTCACCAACACCGCGTACACGGGACTCCAGCTGATCGAGACGCTGAAGGCGACGGGCGGCGAGGACGGCTACTTCCGCAAGTGGGCCGGGCAGCACGCCACCACGCTGGAGGAGCAGCAGCGGCTCGGGATTCCGAGCGCGTGGCTCGGCATCGTCGCGCCGACGCTGGCCACGCTGAACAGCGCGCTGATCCTGTGGATCGGCGGCATGCGGGCGGTCGAGGGGCACATCTCGGTCGGTCTGCTGGTCGCCTTCCAGGCGCTGGTCGCCCGGTTCACGGCGCCGCTGACCCGGCTGAACGGGGTGGCGGGCCGTATCCAGGACTTCGCCGCCGACGTGGCCCGGCTGAAGGACGTCGAGAACTTCCGGACGGACCCGCTGTACGGGCGTCCGGGCGCGGGTGAGTCGACCCGGCGGCTGCACGGCCATGTGGAGCTGCAGAACCTCACCTTCGGCTACAACCCGCTGGACAAGCCGCTGTTGACCGGCTTCGACCTGACGGTCGGTCCGGGGCAGCAGGTGGCGCTGGTGGGCGGCTCGGGCAGCGGCAAGTCGACCGTGTCACGGCTGATCTCGGGGCTGTACACCCCGTGGGAGGGCGTGATCCGGATCGACGGGCAGCGCATCGAGGACATCCCGCGCGGGGCGCTGGCCGCTTCCGTCTCCTTCGTCGACCAGGACGTGTTCCTGTTCGACGGGACGGTGCGGGACAACGTGGCGCTGTGGGACCCGTCGATCCCGGACGAGGCGGTGGTGGAGGCGCTGAAGGACGCGGCGCTGTACGACGTGATCGTGCGCCGTCCGGGCGGCATCCACAGCCCGGTCGAGCAGGACGGCCGGAACTTCTCCGGCGGTCAGCGCCAGCGTCTGGAGATCGCACGGGCGCTGGTGCGGCGGCCCAGCATCCTGGTGCTCGACGAGGTGACCAGCGCGCTGGACGCCGAGACGGAGCTGGTGGTGATGGACAACCTGCGCCGCCGCGGCTGCGCGTGCGTGGTGATCGCGCACCGGCTGTCCACGGTCCGCGACAGCGACGAGATCGTCGTGCTGGACCAGGGCACGGTCGTGGAGCGCGGGCGGCACGAGGAGCTGGTGGCGCGCGGCGGGGCGTACGCGGCGCTGGTCAGGGAGCGATGAGATGACTGCCGTGTACGAGGGGCAGGGCGGCGACGTCGTCCTGGGCGCGCTCGGCGCGCTGGGCACCCCGATCGACTGCTCCGGGTCCGGGCGGCTGGACCTGGAGGGGCCGCAGGTGCTGTGGCTGATCGCGTCCGGCGCTGTGGACCTGTTCGCGGTGGACGCGGAGCAGCAGGGGCACTGGCACCACCTGGGCCGTCTGGAGGCGGGCTCGCTGGTGCTGGGCCCGGTGGCGGGTCCGGCGCACACGCTGGTGGCGCGGCCGCTGCGGGACTGCGTGGTGCACCGCATCGCGCTGCGCGAGTTGTACCAGGAGGCCCACACCCAGACCTGGTCGTACGACGAGTACGGCAACCCGCAGTACGTGCCGCCGACGACGAGCCCGCTGGAGTACGCGCTCGCGCTGGGCGTGGGCCGCAGCCTCGCCGTGCTGTTCCAGGCGCCGATGGCGACGGAGCGGGCGGCGGCGCCCACGGACGACGACGTGTTCTGGATGCAGGTGCCGCCGGGCAGCGTGCAGTACGGCTCCGTGTACGGTGCGGAGGCCGCGGCCGACCTGCTGATGGACCCGTCCCTGTGGCAGAGCATGGTCGACCAGCAGTACCGGCTGATGACCACGCTGGACCGGTGGATCGAGCAGCTGGAGGAGACGCACGAGTCGCGCACGGCGCAGGGCATCGCCGCCGGTGAGGCGGTGCGGGCACAGGCCGACCGGACGCTGCTCGCGTCGATCGGGAAGCGGTCGGGCCGGCCTACGACGGCCGCGGACGCGGACGCCACGTACGCGGCGTGCGAGCTGGTGGCGCGGGCGGCCGGGATCACCCTGGCCCCGCCGGCGCAGTCCGGGACCGGCGCCGACCGGCTGGATCCGGTGGAACAGGTGGCGCTGGCCTCGCGGCTGCGCACCCGGGTGGTGCGTCTCGAGGGCCGGTGGTGGCGCGACGACGTGGGGCCGCTGGTGGGTCACCGCGCCCTGTCGGGGGCGCCGGTGGCGCTGCTGTGGCGGCGCGGCGGTTATGTGGCCGTTCATCCGTCGACCGGGCGCGAGACGCCGGTGGAGAAGGCGAACGCCGAGGAGTTCGAGCCGCGCGCGGTGATGTTCTACCGTCCGCTGCCCGAACGGCGGCTGAGCCCGCTGCGGCTGATGCGGTTCTGCATGGGCGGCACCCGGGGCGACCTGACGGGGCTGCTGCTGAGCGGTCTGGTGACGGTGGTGCTGGGGGCGCTGGTGCCGCTGGCGACGGGCCGGATTCTCGGCGAGTACGTGCCGAAGGCGCAGACGGACCTGATCGTGCAGGTGTGTCTGGCGGTGATCCTCAGCAGTGTGGTGGCGGCCGCTTTCATGCTGCTGCAGAACCTCACGCTGCTGCGGCTGGAGGGCCGGGTGGAGGCCACGCTCCAGCCGGCGGTGTGGGACAGGCTGCTCAGGCTGCCGACCCGGTTCTTCACGGAGCGGTCCACGGGTGAGCTGGCGAGCGCGGCGATGGGCATCAGCGCGATCCGCCGGATGCTGGCCGGCGTCGGGCCCACGGTGACCCAGTCGGTCACGGTGGGCGCGGTGAACCTGGCGCTGCTGCTGTGGTTCAGCGTGCCGATGGCGCTGGCCGCGATGGGCATGCTGGTGGTGATCGCGGGCGTGTTCCTGGGTCTTGGACTGTGGCAGGTGCGCTGGCAGCGGAGGCTGGTGGTGCTCGGCAACAAGCTGAACAACCAGGCGTTCCAGACGCTGCGCGGCCTGCCGAAGCTGCGGGTGGCGGCGGCGGAGAACTACGCGTACGCGGCGTGGGCGTCGCAGTTCGCGCGCAGCCGTGAGCTCCAGCAGAAGGCCGGGCGGATCAAGAATCTGACGGCGGTGCTGGGCGCGGTGTATCTGCCGCTGTGCACGCTGGGGATGTTCATGCTGCTGGCGGGTCCGGCGCGCGGGTCGATGACGGCGGCGGAGTTCCTCACCTTCAACACGTCGGTGACGATGGTGCTGACGTCGGTGACCCAGCTGACCGGCTCGTTCGTCTCGGCGGTCGCCGCGCTGCCGCTGTTCGAGCAGATCCGGCCGGTGCTGGACGCGACGCCCGAGGTGCGCGCGGCGAGCACCCGGCCGGGGCCGCTGACCGGTGCGATCGAGGCACGGCGGGTGTCGTTCCGCTACTCCGACGACGGCCCGCTCGTGCTGGACGACGTGTCGTTCGAGGCGCGGCCGGGCGAGTTCGTGGCGGTGGTCGGGCCGAGCGGCTGCGGCAAGTCGACACTGCTGCGGCTGCTCATCGGCTTCGACCGCCCGCAGTCCGGCAGCGTGCTGTACGACGGTCAGGACCTCGCGGCGCTCGACCAGTCGGCGGTGCGCCGGCAGTGCGGTGTGGTGCTTCAGCACGCCCAGCCGTTCACCGGGTCGATCCTGGACGTGATCTGCGGGAGCGAGCCGTACACGCCGGAGGAGGCGATGGCGGCGGCGGAGATGGCGGGCCTCGCGGAGGACATCCGGCGGATGCCGATGGGGCTGCACACCATCGTGTCCGGCAGCGGAGCGGTCTCGGGCGGTCAGCGGCAGCGGCTGATGATCGCCCAGGCGCTGATCCGCCGGCCGCGGATCCTCTTCTTCGACGAGGCGACCAGCGCCCTGGACAACGAGACGCAGCGCGCGGTCATCGAGAGCACCAAGGCGCTGCGGGCGACCCGCATCGTCATCGCGCACCGTCTGTCGACGGTGCTGGACGCGGACCGGGTGGTGGTGATGGAGGCCGGGAAGGTGGTCCAGCAGGGCACGCCCTCCGAGCTGCTCGCCGACACGCAGGGGCGTCTGCACGAGCTGGTGCGCCGGCAGCTCGCCTGAGCCGTCAGTCGTCCGCGCCCGGGTAGGGCGCGCCCGAGGGCGTCCCGGCCGCGACGTAGGCCTCGTACAGCGCCCGGGCGGGCGCCTCCGGGCCTGCGTGCGGTCCTTCGAAGCGCTCGCCGCGCGCCCGAGCGTCCAGCGCGGAGAGGCACACGTCCCAGCCGGCGCTGTTGCGGGCGGCGGTGTTCTCGGTGCCCAGCACGTTGGTGAGGGTGAAGCGGGTGCGCTTCTCCCCCAGCTCCTCCAGGTCGAAGTGGATCTCGTCCTCCTCCCAGGTGAAGGAGAGGTGGCGGGGCGGGTCGACCGCGACGACCCGGCCGGTGGAGTCCTCCAGGGCGGGGTCGCCGCCGAAGACGACGGCGCCGCCGGGACGCAGGTCGATCTCGGCGCGGGAGGGGAACCAGTGGACGAGTTCGTCGGCGTCGGTGACGAACCTCCAGACCCGGTCGACGGGGTGGTCGTACTCGCGGACGAAGCGGACGGCGGGGCGGCCGTCGTCCAGGGTGAGGAAGGTGCCGGTGGGCTGGGCGGCCATGGCGATCAGTCCTTCTGGGTCGGTTCGGTGGTGTCCGGCCGCGCGTCCAGGCGGCGGCCCAGCGCGTCGAGGCTCTCGCCCCACAGCTTCCGGTACGGCGCCAGCCAGGCGTCGAGTGCGGCGAGCGGGGCGGGGTCGAGGGTGTGCACGCGGCGCTGCGCCTCCCGCCGGACCCGGACCAGACCGGCCTCGCGCAGCACCTTGAGGTGCTTGGAGGC
Source organism: Streptomyces sp. NPDC014764 (assembly GCF_043082785.1). Taxonomy (NCBI): domain Bacteria; kingdom Bacillati; phylum Actinomycetota; class Actinomycetes; order Kitasatosporales; family Streptomycetaceae; genus Streptomyces; species Streptomyces sp. NPDC014764. The sequence goes on from NZ_JBIBXY010000006.1 coordinate 118,955, forward strand.
GCTGGGCTGGCTCAGCTCGCACGCCTGCGCGATCTCCCCCACGGTCCGGGGGCCGGTCCGCAGCAGCGCGACGACGGCCCGCCGGTGCGGGTCGGCGAGGGCGCTCCAGAGGGCGGAGTCGGACATGGCTCCGATTATTCCTCCACGGTTATATTCCCGTCAAGGAATGTAAGTCCGGGTCCGCCGTGGCGTGTATCCGTCCTTCCGTGCGGGCCGCCCGTTGGCCGGGGCGGGAAGTGGGTACCCACGGGCCATGCGGACCAGCGTGGTGGATGTCGGGTCGAAGACCGTCCGGCTCGTCGTGTCGGACACGGAGGGCGGTGCGCCCCTGCCCGTGCACACCGCCAAGTGGCGGCTGCGGCTGTCCGAGCAGGTCACGCCCGGCGGACCGGTGCCGGACCGCGCCGTGGAGGACCTGGTCGACGCTGTCGCGGCGGCGGACCGGGCCGCCACGCTGTGGGGTGCCGCCGGTCCCCTGGCGTTCGCCACGGCCGTGGTGCGCGGTGCCCCCAACCGGCAGGAGGTGCTGCGCACGGTGCGGGAACGGACCGGCGTCGAGCTGTGCACCCTGCCCGGCGAGGTCGAGGCGGAGCTCACCTTCCTCGCGGCGCGCCGCTGGATGGGCTGGCGCTGCGGGCCGCTCGCCATGCTGGACATCGGCGGCGGCTCGCTGGAGGTCGCCTTCGGGCGCGGCCGGCTGCCCGACTTCGCCGCCTCGCTGCCGCTGGGCGCGGCGCGGCTGACCCACGAGTACTTCGAGGACGAGGACCCGCCCTCGCCGGACCGGGTGCGCGCCCTGCGCCGGCGGGTGCGTCACCAGCTGCGCGACGCGGCGGCCCGGATCCGCTGGGAGGGCCCGCGCACGGCGGTCGCCACCTCCCGCACCTTCCAGCAGCTCGGCCGGCTGTGCGGGGCCGCGCCAGGACGGCACGGCCCGTTCGTGGAGCGGGTGCTGTCCGCCGCCGACCTGCGCGGGGCCGTCGACCGGCTGGCAGCCCTGCCCGCCGCCGAACGTGCCCGGCTGCCCGGCATCTCCGCGCCCCGCGCGACGCAGAGCCTGGCGGGCGCCGTGGTGGCGCACACCGCGATGAAGCTGACCGGCCTGGCGACGGTGACGATCTGCCCCTGGGCCCTGCGCGAGGGGGTGCTGCTGCGCCATTCGGAGGACGGCCCGGCCTGGTGGGCGGAGATCGCCCGGCGCAGCGAGAAGGAGTCGGACGGCGCGGGCCCGGTGCCGCTGCGCATCGCCGCCGCCCGGCACTGAGGTACGAACACGACCAGCACGATGTGAGGAGACCCCGTTGTCCGAGCACGACGACACCCCGAAGCCGTCCGAGTCGGCCCTCGACGAGGTGCTGCGCGAGGTGGAGGAGGCCGAGCGCCGCACCCAGGAGTCCGACGAGGACCGCCGCCACCACGGCGAGGCGGGAGAGGCGGTCACGCCGAACACCCAGGCCCAGGAGGAGTCGGAGGGCGAGCAGTCGTAACCCTCCGCCCTACTGCGGCGGCGCCCCGAGAGGGCGGACGGCGAGGGCGCGGGCGACGCCCAGCAGGTTCGCGGCCATCGCACGGCCCGTACTGCGGGACCAGTCCTGCCCGCTGCCGCCCTCGAGGAAGCTGGGGCCGGGCCCCGGGCCCTGGTTCCAGTACGTCCACGCCTGGCCGGGGATGGTGTAGCCGATGTCCTGGAGCCCGCCGGTGATCTGGCTGATCACAGTACCCCGCACGGACGCCCCGCCACGCTGCCGGGCGTTCGTGTCCGCCGTCCGGGTACTCGGGGCACATGGACGACCCCCGAGACGAACCTCTGCTGCCCGCCCCGCGCGGGCCGCTCAGCCGCGCCGTGACGACGTATCTGCGGGGCTCAGGCCCGCTGCCCTCCGAGGCGGAGGCCGCCGCCGCCCCGGTGTACGGCGAGGACCTCCAGCTGGCCCTCTACCTCTGCTACGAACTGCACTACCGCGGCTTCGCGGACGTGGCGCCCACCCTGGAGTGGGACCCGGACCTGCTGCGGACCCGGGCCGCCATGGAGCGGCGCTTCCTCGCCGCGCTCCGCGAGGACGCCCCGCACCACGACAGCGTGGACGACGCGCTCGCCGGGATCCTGGTCGAGCCGGTGGACGGCACGGGCGTCAGCCACTTCCTGCGCGACAAGGGCGAGCTGTGGCAGCTGCGCGAGTACGCGGCCCTGCGCTCCCTGTACCACCTGAAGGAGGCCGACCCGCACGCCTGGGTGCTGCCACGGCTGCGCGGCCGAGCCAAGGCGGCGATGGCGGCCGTCGAGTTCGACGAGTTCGGCGGCGGGCGCGCCGACCGGGTGCACGCCCGGCTGTGGGCCGACCTGATGACGGACCTGGGCCTGGACACGACGTACGGCCGCCATCTCGAGGCGGCCGGCGCGGAGCTGCTGGCCACGGTCAACCTGATGTCGCTGTTCGGCCTGCACCGCACACTGCGGGGCGCCCTGGTGGGCCACTTCGCGACGGTCGAGATCACGTCCTCGCCGGGGTCCCGGCGGCTCGCCGAGGCCATGCGCCGCACGGGCGCGGGCCCAGCCGCCGAGCACTTCTACGACGAGCACGTGGAGGCGGACGCGGTGCACGAGCAGGTGGTCCGCAAGGACGTCATCGGCGGTCTGCTGGAGGACGAGCCGGAGCTGGCGCCGGACGTCGCGTTCGGTGTGGCGGCCACGGTGTTCACGGAGGACCGGCTCGGCGACCGGCTGCTCGCCGACTGGAGCGAGGGCCGCTCCGCGCTGCGTACTCCCCTGTCACAGGAGGTTACCCATGGCTCTTGAGCAACGGGGTACTCGGCCGCCTGTGAAAAGTCTGGTACTCCCGGGCGTGTACGCCCCGCAGGAGGACACCGCGCTGCTGGCGGCGGCCCTGGCCGACGAGCCGGTGGCGCCGGGCGCGGCCGTCCTCGACGTCGGCACCGGTTCCGGTGCCCTGGCCCTGACCGCCGCCCGGCGTGGCGCCCGGGTGACCGCGGTCGACGTGTCACGGCGGGCCGTGTACGCGGCCCGGCTGAACGCGCTGCGGGCGGGCCTTCCCCTCGAGGTCGTACGGGGCAACCTGTTCGAACCGGTGCGGGGACGGTCGTTCGACCTGGTCCTCGCCAATCCCCCGTACGTGCCCGCCCCCGGTGCGCACCGGCCGCCGCGCGGCCCGGCCCGCGCCTGGGACGCGGGCGGTGACGGGCGGCTCGTGCTCGACCGCATCTGCCTGGAGGCTCCGGATCTGCTGCGGCCGGGCGGGGTGCTGCTGCTGGTGCAGTCGGCGCTCAGCGACCCCGGTGCGACCGTGGACTGTCTGCGGTCCGCGGGACTGAAGTCGGCGGTGACGCAGCGGCAGCGCATCGATTTCGGCCCGGTGCTGCGGACCCGGGTGGAGTGGCTGCGGGAGTGCGGGCTGCTGTCACCGGACGAGAACGACGAGGAGCTGGTGGTGGTCCGTGCCGAACAGCCCGTCTGATCCCGTGCGGCCGGCCGGCGCCGGCGCTTCGGAGGCCGCGTCCGGCGAGGCCCGCCGGGTCGTCATGAGCCGCAAGGGGCCGATGCTGGTGGAGGGTCCGGTGGAGGTGGAGATGGAGGACGGTTCGGTGGTGTCCTCCGACCGCTTCCAGGTGGCCCTGTGCACCTGCCGGCGCAGCCGCCGCTACCCCTGGTGCGACACCAGCCACCGCGACCGCGCCTGACCTCACGGCACCCCGGTGAAAAGCCCGGAGGCCGGCGGGCGGCCCCACTCCGCCCGCCGGCCTCCCATGGGATCGCACTGCCCGCGCGGTGCCCCGTACTCCCCAGTCCGCGGGCCGCCACGCGGTCACGGGAACCGTGCGATCCCGGTCTCTAGAAGGCGAAGACGCTCGAGCCGTGCGCGTTCATCTCGCAGTCGTTGGAGAAGACGCGCTCGTACGAGACCCTCTTGCCCTGCCAGACGCCGTCCACGGTGACCAGCACCGGGTCGTACACCATCGGGCACATGGCGTCCTCGGTCCGGGTCAGCGCGCTCAGGTCGCCGCCGACTACGGCCAGTTCGGCGCAGGCCGACCCGGCGGCCGGGTGGGTGCCTGAGGGGCCCGGGGCACAGGTCAGGGTGACCGCGCGTTCCGGTGTGGCGGTCGTCGCGCTGACGCCCTTGCCGACGGTGAGCACCAGGGCAGAGGGGGCGTAGAGCGCGGACGGGGCATCTCCCGGGGCGGCGAACGCGGCCCCGGAGAGGGGGGCGCAGACGGCTGTGGCCGTGAGACCGAGGGTGACGGCCCAGCGCGCGGTGTTCCGCATCGTGTGCATCCTTCCGCTTCGTTTCTTCGGTTGCCGGCCCGTGCTCGGTTGGTGCCGAACCGGCGTGCCGGAGTCTGCCGAGTCCCCGGCGGAAACTCACCTCGACCCCATGCATTTCAGTAACATTGCGTATTGAATCAGTGGCGCGAAGTGACCAAGTGCACACGCGTCGACCCGGTAAACGCACGGCCTCCACAGAAGCGAAGTTGCCAGATGGCCGAATTCCCGCCGCCCGTTAATCGGCCTGAAACATTCCGATTTCGTCGTGCGCAGGGCGAATAGAAACCCCTTGCGGTCATGAAAGGGACGCTCCTCGGTCATCTCCGAGCACGCCGCGCGTCACCCGAGGCGGAGGGAGCGTCCTGTCACCGGACGCTGGACGCGACCGGCGCATACCGGCCAGTATGCGTCGGGACCACGAGGCACCCCGAGGCACCACGAGACAGGGCGGGACGGATGGCGAAGCACTGGGCCGACTTCCAGTACGAGATCTACCTGAACGGGATGACGGGGGCCGTGCCGCGGCTGCCGACCGACCTGACCCGGCTGGAGGAACTGACGGAGCGGCGCCTCGGCCCCGGCCCGGTCGGCTACGTCGCCGGCAGCGCGGGTGACGGCAGCACCGCCCGCGCCAACCGGGCCGCCCTGGACCGCCGCCGGATCGTGCCGCGCATGCTGCGGGACGTCCACGAGCGCGACCTGTCGGTGGAGGTGCTGGGCCGTCAGCTGCCCGCGCCGCTCGCCCTCGCGCCGGTCGGGGTGCTGTCGATCATGCATCCGGACGCCGAGCCGGCGGCCGCGCGCGCCGCGGCCGCGCAGGGCGTGCCGTTCGTGCTGTCGTCCGCGTCGAGCACGCCGATGGAGCAGGTGGCGGAGGCGATGGGGGACGCGGAGCGCTGGTTCCAGCTGTACTGGCCGAAGGACGTGGAGGTGGCGCGGTCCTTCCTGAACCGGGCGAAGGCGGCCGGGTACACGGCGCTGGTCGTCACGCTGGACACACCTCTGCTGTCCTGGCGGCCGCGCGACCTCGACCAGGCGTACCTGCCGTTCCTGCACGGCGTGGGCACCGCCAACTACTTCTCCGACCCGGCGTTCCGAGCGGGGCTCGCCAAGCCGGTGCACGAGGACCCGAACGCGGCGGTGATGCACTTCGTGGGCATGTTCGCCGACCCGGCGAAGACCTGGCCGGATCTGGCGTTCCTGCGGGAGAACTGGGACGGCCCGATCGTCCTGAAGGGTGTGTGCCACCCCGACGACGCCCGCCTCGCGGCCGATGCGGGCATGGACGGCGTGGTGGTGTCCAACCACGGCGGCCGGCAGGTGGCGGGCGCGGTCGCCGCCGCGGACGCCCTGCCCGGTGTGGTGCGGGCCGTCGGCGACCGGCTCACCGTGCTGTTCGACAGCGGGGTGCGCACCGGCGACGACGTCTTCAAGGCGCTCGCGCTGGGCGCCCGGGCAGTGCTGGTGGGCCGTCCGTACGTCTACGGGCTCGGCCTGGACGGGCAGGCGGGCGTGGAGCACGTGATCCGCTGCCTGCTCGCCGAACTCGACCTCACCCTCGCCCTGTCGGGCCACTCGGGTCCGGGCACGGTGGGTCCCGGCGACCTCGCCGAGGCGGCGGTCTGACGTCCCGTCCGGGGCGGCCGCCGGGCCGCCCCGGAGTCGCGCGGCTCAGCTCACCGGTCCGGTCAGGCCGGCGTGCCGGGCGGACGGGGCCGCCGGGAGGGTGACGGAGAGGGACTCGCTGGACGCGTCGGCGGAGCGGACCGGTTCGGCGGCCCAGCGCTGCTCCACGGTCCGGTCGCGCACCTTGACGACGATGTCGGCGTTCGCGTCAGGGGTTGACGGGGTGAGCGCCAGCTGCACGTCCCAGCGCGGCACCAGCTCGCCCTGCACCGTGAGGTCGTACCGCACGTCGTCGGCGGTCCGGTCGCCGGAGTCGGCGCAGGCGCCGAGGACGACCACGCCGGCGTCCTTGTGCGAGTCCAGGCACAGCCCCGGATCGGCCACACTGCGCAGCAGTCCGTCCTCCTCGTACGTCCACTGCTGGGTCCACGCCGAGGAGCACTTCGCCAGCCGGGTACCGGAGCCGTCCTGCGGTTCGTCGCGGGTGTCCAGGCACAGGCCGGAGGCGACGTTGCGCAGCCGGGTGCGGTCGGGCGCCGAGGGCAGTCCGGCCGCGCCGGGCGGGGAGGCGGACGGCACGGCGGCCCGGCCGCCCGCGCCGGTGGCGCCGGTCGGATCGGCGGAACCCCCGTCGGGACCGGACGATCCGGCGATGAGCACGCTGACCAGCACGCCGGCGGACACCGCGCCGAGGCCGGTGAGCAGGGTGCGGGTGGAGCGCACCGGGTCGGGCAGCGCCATGGCGAGCCGGTCGGGCACCGGGAGCCGGGAGAGCAGCCGGTGGCGGACGCCGGCCCGGCCGTCCCCGTCGGCGCGGCGACGGCGGCGTCCGCTCCGTCCCGAGCGCGGGCCGGCCACGGCGCGGCCCGGTCGCGAGTCGAGGTAGCGGCGGGCACCCCACCCCAGCACCGCCTCCGCGAGGAGCGTGCCCAGTCCGGACTCGAAGTGGCCGAGCTGCTCGGCCGCGTTGCGGCAGTAGCGGCACTCGGCCATGTGCCGGCGCACGTCGGGCAGCAGCTCACCGCCCCGGCGGATGGGCACGTCCAGCAACCGGTTGTGGAAGCGGCACTCCTGGGTCGGCGCCAGTTCCTGGTGGGCGCGGACGAGACCCTGGCGGAACTTGTCGCGGGCCTGGTCGAGCGCCCCCGACGCGAGGTCGACGTCCGTGCCGAGCAGCCCGGCGGGCACGGATATCGGCTCGGCCTCGACCTCGACGTGCCAGAGCAGGCAGCGAGCGAGCGCGGGCAGGGACCGGAACGCCCGCAGGGCGAGGGTGCGGTTCTCCGGCGTCATGGTCGTCGCCGCGCGCATGCCCCGTCCGCCCGCCGGCTTCAGCAGCCCCGGCAGCACCTCGGCCACACGGTCGTCGGCGGCCCACTCGCGGACGGTGTCCCGCACCCCCACGAGAAGGACGGGACGGAGGGCCACGGCGGACTCGCCGAGCGCGACCCGGTCGAGCACACGGTGCAGGGCGGCCCCGGTGACCATGGCGGCGGTCCGCCCGCCGGCGGCGAGGCACACGGTCGCGTAGTCGTGCACGGCGTGCCAGTGGCGCGCCGTCAGCAGGGCGACGGAGCGCGCGGCTTCCGCCTCCGGACGGCCCCGCAGCCGCGCGGCCAGCGCCTCGTCGGATTCCCCGGGATCACCGCCCGGCGGGGGATAGGGAGGACGAGGGGGGTGGGGGGTGTGCACTGAGATTGGTTCCTTCCCACAGCGCATGTGACATTCGAGCGTTTCCGACACCGAAAAGGGACGCAGGATTGGTGCATACCTCTTGGGTGTGGCGCGGAGGGCGGGAATTGTCCGGCGGCGCTTCCGACCCGTTTCGCCAACTCGCGAGCGCCCCCGGCCTTTACCCCCTCGCGGGTGGCTCACTCTCGCACAACCCGTGCGCGGCCAACAAGGCGGTCGGGCAACATCCCCGCGTTGACAGAAAGTCAAAAAGAGAAGCTGCTCCGTGAACCGACTTCCGGCATTCGCGGCGCCTTTTCCCGGAGGCCGCGGGGTTCTCTGAAAAGAGGTGACGGGAAGGTGTGGCCAAGGTGTGATGTGAAGGCGTACGCCACTCCCCGGCGTGCCTTTTCCACGGCGCGCACCCCGTGTGAACGGCGCGTCCGCACCGCCGGGCCGCGCACGCTGCCGGAGCGCACCGCGGCGCGGTGCACTGGAGGGGCCCTTCTCGTAGGTCACGCGCGGCGACGGCGGCACCGCCCGCGCGCCCGGCCGCCGGCCCGCTCCCTCCCGCCCCTCGGCCGGCGGCCACGGGAAGGCGCCTGCTCCGGGGCGGGTGTCAGATCTGCCAGGACCGCAGCCGGTCGGCGGCGCCGTACACGTCGGTCGCGCCGGAGATCAGGTCGCGCGCGAGGTCGACCAGGGCGCCGTAGGGCGGGTCGATGCCGGCCCCGCTGACGTACATGTAGGCGACGGCCGTGGCGCAGGCGAAGCGGGCGTTGGCCGAGGGCAGCGGGCGGAGCACGGCGAGGGTGTGCAGCAGGGCGGCGGCCCGCCAGGCGGCGTCCGAGTCCACGCCGAGCCGGGGCGGGTCGACGCGGTGCCGGGCGACGGCCGCGACGAGCGCGGAGAAGTCGTTGACGGAGGGCTGGTCCGGGAGGACCTCCTCGTGCCGCTGGAGCAGCCAGGGCACGTCGATGTGCAGTACGGGCGGCATCGGTCAGGCGGCCCGCCCCGCGCCCTTGACGGGCGGTTCGTCGTCGGGGAACGCGGCCGCGAACTCGTCGGCGTGCGTGGCGAAGAAGCGGCGGAAGGCCTCGGCGCCCTCCTGAAGGGCGCGGTGACGGGCGATGTCCGCCGCCGCCGCCTCCCGTACGAGCGCCTTCATGGACGTACCGCGTTCCTTGGCGATCTGCCGCAGGTCCTCGAGCTCGCGGTCGCTGAACTCCACGTTGAGAGCTGGCATGGGATTACGGTACCGCTCGGGTACTGAACAGTAAATATCCGCAGGTCGGGGCGAGTGCGCTGAGGTACCGGGGATACGGGCGCGGGCCGGTGACCAGGTGGTCACCGGCCCGCGCGGGAAGGAAGCCGGTCAGCCCTGGTCGGCCACGAAGGCGGCCATGCGGGTCAGGGCGGCGTTCCAGTTGATGGTGTGCTCGTTGGTCGACCAGGACTGGATGTCGTCGATGAAGCAGAACTGTCCGACGCAGCCCTGCAGCTTCGACTGGGCGAACGGGTCCTGGATGCTGGAGTTGGGTCCGCCGGACAGGGTGCCCGCGGGCGGGTTGGGCAGGTTCGGGTCGAGCTGGCGGGCGTACCACCGGCTGTGCTGGTTCTTGGCGTGCACCTCGCCGTAGCCGGTGACGTAGGACATGTTCAGCGCGTTGCGGCCGAGGATGTAGTCCATGCTCTGCAGCGCGCCGTCCCGGTACTTCGCCGCGCCCGTGAGGTCGTAGGCGGTGGCGAGGACGACGGCGTTGTTGAGGATCTGGTGGCTGGAGCCCCAGTCGTAGACGTTGCCCTGCGGCGCGTACGGCATCCCGTACGGGTGCTCCCTCAGGGTGGCCAGGTAGCGGTCGGCGCCCTCGATCACGGAGCGGCGGACCCGGTCGAGGCCGGGCAGCTTGTTCGGCACGGTGGCGAGGTCGAACCGGCCGGCCGCGGCGGTGCGCGCCCAGTCGAAACCGATCGGGCCGAAGATGTCCTGGGTGTGCACCGGGGACTTCAGCACGTGGTCCTTGAACGGGCGCTCACCGGTGGTGAGGTAGAGCTCGGCGGCCGCCCAGTAGAACTCGTCGGACACGGTGTCGTCGGGGTAGGCGCCGCCGCCGATGCCGTCGTCCGGGTCGGCGAAGCGGTCGGGGTGGGTCAGCGCGGCCGCCCAGGCCTTGCGCGCCGCCGCCAGGGCGCGGTCCGCGAACTTCTTGTCGTAGGGGCGGTACAGCCGGGCCGCCTGGGCCGCCGTGGCGGCGAGGTTCAGGGTCGCGGCGGTGGTCGGCGGGTGCAGCTCACGCTTCTGCGGGTCGTCGCTGGGCAGCAGGGGCAGCCCGGTCCACTGCTCGTCGTGGATCTTGTGGTGGGCCATTCCGGCCAGCGGCTCGCCGTCGGGCACCTGCATCTTCAGCAGGAACTCCAGCTCCCAGCGGGCCTCGTCGAGGATGTCGGGAACCTTGTTGCCGCTCTCCGGGATGTTCAGGGTGCGGTCGCCCAGCTTGTGCGGCTTGCCGGTGCGGGCGTGCTTGGCGCGCTCGTAGGTGCTGAGCACCTCCCAGGTGCTGATGCCGCCGTTGACGACGTACTTGCCGTGGTCGCCCGCGTCGTACCAGCCGCCGGTGACGTCGAGGGTGTAGTCGCACTCCCCGGGCCGGCAGGGCACCGCGCCGTCACCCTGGTTGGGGGCGACGTCCACGTGGCCGGCCGGGCGGCCGTAGCCGGGGCGCAGGTCCTCGCGGATCTCCACGCCGCTGCGCTGGGTGTAGTAGTACTTCGCCGAGTCCAGCCGCAGCCGCTCGTAGATCTTCGCGTCGATGTCGAAGGGGTGGCCGGTCTCGCCGTCCGCCGTCAGGGTGAAGCCGGTGCCGTGTCCCCGGTAGGAGCCGAAGTCGACGGAGTGGACGTTCTGCCCGGAGGAGGCGTCGACGCCGCGCGGCACGGTCCATCCGGTGCGGACGACCCGGCCTCGGCCGTCCTTGAGGTGCCAGGCCAGCTTCTCGGTGGCGTCGGTGACGATCGTGGCGTTCTTGGGCCCGGCGGGCAGGTAGCCCACCTGGTTCACCCGGACGCGCGGCCCGGTGTCCGGCTCGTACGGCTCGGGGGCGACGCCGCCGAGCAGCGACACGTCGTCCACGCAGAACCGCCAGGGGTCGGGGCTGCCGCCGAGCTGGAAGCCGACCTGCGCCTGGTCCGTGCTCACCGGTGCGGTGAAGGTGTATGAGTACGCGTCGCCGGACACGCTGAGCTGCGGCGACACCTCGTGGTAGGTGTCGTACGGGTCCACCTGGAGGCCGACGATCGCCCGGACCACGTGGCCGGCGGGCGAGCCGGTCGCGCTGAAGGAGAAGCGGTACGTCTCCCCCTCCTGCAGGGCGATGTCGTTGTGGCCCACGATCGCGTCCCAGCGGTTGGCGGTGCCGCCGGGCACGTCGGCGCACAGGCGGCCGTCGGAGGCGCTCGCGGTGACGCCCTCGGAGGCCCACCATGGGTCGGTGCCGTCGTCGAACGTGCCGTTGCGGATCTGCTCGACCTCGTCCGCCCCGGCCGGGGCCGCGGGCATCGCGGTGAGCGCGGTCGCCAGCAGACCCGTGAGGGTCAGCAGCGCGGTTCTGCGTCGTTTCACGTCTGGGCTCCTCTGCGGAGGTACGGGGGTACAGGGGCGCGAATGGGAGCGCTCCCAACTCCGTGCGCCGCCCATGGTTGTGGCAGATGTGACACCCCGTCAACGGTCGTGACACGAAGAGAGCGTTTCGGGGTGGTACGGAGGCGGCGGCACCGGTTCCCGTTCACGCCGGGCGCGGACGCACTAGGCTGGGACTCTGGCGATACACCGGTTAACGGTGAGTGTGCGCGATGGAGTGGCGACGATGAGGCCGGACGACCCGTTCGACGATGCGGTGACGGCCCGGGCCGTCATCGCCGCCGACGGCACGCTCACGCAGTGGAGCGAGGGAGCGCGCCTGCTGCTGGGACACCGACCCCAGGAGGTCGTCGGCCGCCCGGCCGCCGAGCTGCTGGCCGACAGCGCGGGACCGCTGCCACTGCCCGAGGACCGCTGGAGCGGCACGCTGGTGCTGCGCCACCGCGACGGCGGCACGGTGAGCGTGTGGGTGCTCGCCCACCACCGGCAGCCCTCCGGCGACGGTCCGGGCGAGTGGCTCGCGGTCACCCCGCTGGAGGCCACCGACCACGACCTGCCCGACGACCCGCTGGTCAGACGGGCCGTCTTCCAGTCGCCGTGCGCCACGATGGTCTTCGACCAGGCGCTGCGGCTGCGCGGGGTCAACGACGCGATGGCCCGGCTCCTCGGGCTGCCGGCCGACCATCTGCGCGGGCTGCGGCCCACCGACATCGGGGGCCGCCCGCAGCACAGCGAGCTGGAGCGGCAGCTGCGGCACGTGCTGCGCACCGGGCGGCCGCACGACATGCAGACCCATATGAAGGCCAGGGCCGAGAGCCACGCGCACGCCTGGCTGGCCCGGCTGGCGCCGCTCACCGACCGGTCGGGGCGGGTGCGGGGCGTCTGCGTGACCGCCCACGACTTCACCGAGCAGTTCCGGGCCCGGGAGCGGCTCCTGCTGGTCAACGAGGCCAGCTCACGCATCGGCACCACCCTGGACGTCACCCGGACGGCGCAGGAGCTCGCGGACGTCTGCGTGCCCGCGCTCGCCGACTTCGTCTCGGTGGAACTGCTGGAGCCGGAGGAGGGCGGCGGCGAGACTGCCGGCCGGCTGTCCCCGCCGGTGTCGCTGCGCCGGGTCGCCCAGCAGGCACTGCCCCACGACACCCAGACGGACACCGCCCCCGTGGGCGAGCTGGTCGTCTACCCGGAGAACTCGCCGCAGGCGGACTCGCTGGCCGCAGGCCACAGCATCGTCGCCTCCGTGCCGTCCGGCGACCTGGACTCCTGGCTGTCGGAGGACGAGACGCAGGCCCGGCGGATCGAGAGGTTCGGCGTGCACGCGATCCTGTCCGTGCCGCTCCAGGCCCGCGGCACCACCCTCGGGGTGGCCGCCTTCGCCCGCTTCAGCCAGCCGGAGGCGTTCACCCACGACGACGTGCTGCTGGCCGAGGAGGTCACGGCGCGCGCCGCCGTCTGCATCGACAACGCCCGCCGCTACTCGCGGGAGCGGGAGACCACGCTCACCCTCCAGCGGAGCCTGCTGCCCCGGTCCCTGCCGCGGACGGCGGCCCTGGAGGCGGCCACCCGCTATCTGCCGGCCGCGCGCTCCGGGGTGGGCGGCGACTGGTTCGATGTCATCCCGCTGTCCGGGATGCGGGTCGCCATGGTCGTCGGGGACGTCGTGGGGCACGGGATCCAGGCGTCGGCGACGATGGGCCGGCTGCGCACGGCCGTGCGCACCCTCGCCGACATCGATCTCGCCCCCGACGAGTTGCTCACCCACCTCGACGACCTGGTGCTGCACCTGTCCGAGGAGGCGGGCGGCGACTCCGGTCCCGGGGAGGTCGGCGCGACCTGTCTGTACGCGGTGTACGACCCGGTGTCGCGGCGCTGCACGCTGTCCCGGGCGGGTCATCCGCCGCCCGTGGTGATCCCGCCGAACGGGCCCGCGCAGCATCTCGAACTGCCGTCGGGGCCGCCGCTGGGGCTCGGCGGACTGCCGTTCGAGTCGGCCGAGTTCGAGCTGGCCGACGACAGCGTCCTGGCGTTCTACACCGACGGGCTGGTCACGTCGCGGGAGCGGGACACCGGCCAGGGCGAGGCGCTGCTGCTCGAGGCGCTGTCCGGTGCGTCGGGCCCGCTGGACGAGACGTGCGACCGGGTGCTGAACAGCGTGCTGGTGCCCGGCGGCGCGACGGACGACGTGGCGCTGCTGCTGGCCCGTCTGCGGGGGCTGCCGTCCTCCCAGGTCGCCACCTGGGACATCCCGGCAGATCCGGCGCTGGTCGCCCCCATCCGCAAGCAGGTTCTCGACCAGCTCGCCGCGTGGGAGCTCACCGAAGCCTCGTTCACGGCGGAGCTGGTGGTGAGCGAGCTGGTCACCAACGCCATCCGCTACGGCGCCCCTCCGATCCGGCTGCGGCTGATCCATGACGCGGCGACCCTGATCTGCGAGGTCTCCGACACCAACCACACGGCTCCGCACCTGCGCCGTGCCAAGACCTGGGACGAGGGAGGCCGCGGTCTCCTCCTGGTCGCGCAGCTCACCCAGCGGTGGGGCACCCGCCACACGACGGAGGGCAAGACGATCTGGGCGGAACTGGTCCTGGCGGACATGGGGTGACCCCGGCGGGGCCGCTCCACGCACATGGGCGGCCCCCGCAAGGGCCGGGTGCCTCAGTGACCCGCCACCGGGTGGGGCGTGTACGGCTCGGCGAGTTCCTCGAGTTCCTTGTCCGTCAGGGTCAGGTCGACCGCCGCCACGGCGTCCTCGATGTGGGACGGCTTCGCCGCGCCCACGATGGGCGCGGTGACCGTGTTCTGGTGGAGCAGCCAGGCGAGGCCGACCTGGGCGCGGGGCACGCCGCCGGCCTCGGCGACGCGGGCGACCGCCTCGACGATCGCGCGGTCGCCCTCCGGGTAGAGGGTGCTGCCGAACCGGTCCGTGGCACTGCGCTCCGTGGTGACGCCCCAGTCGCGGGTGAGGCGGCCGCGGGCGAGCGGGCTCCACGGCAGCACGCCGACGCCCTGGTCGGCGCAGAGCGGCAGCATCTCCCTCTCCTCCTCGCGGTAGAGCAGGTTGTAGTGGTTCTGCATGGAAGCGAATGTCGTCCAGCCGCGCAGCTCGGCGGTGTACTGCGCCTTGGAGAACTGCCAGGCGTACATCGAACTGGCGCCGATGTAGCGGACCTTGCCCGCCTTGACGACGTCGTGCAGCGCCTCCATCGTCTCCTCGACGGGGGTGTGCGGGTCCCAGCGGTGGATCTGGTACAGGTCGACGTAGTCGGTGCCGAGGCGGCGCAGACTGTGGTCCAGCTCGGTCATGATCGCCTTGCGGGAGAGTCCCGCGCCGTTGGGTCCGGGCCGCATCCGGCCGTGCACCTTGGTGGCCAGCACGACGTCGTCGCGGCGGGCGAAGTCGCGCAGCGCCCTGCCGACGATCTCCTCGCTGGTGCCGTCCGAGTACACGTTCGCGGTGTCGAAGAAGGTGATCCCCGCTTCCAGCGCCTGCCGGATCAGCGGCCGGGACGCCTCCTCGTCGAGGGTCCACTCGTGGTTGCCGCGGCCGGGGTCGCCGTAGGTCATGCAGCCCAGGCAGACGCGCGAGACCTCCAGGCCCGTCGAACCGAGCTTCACGTACTGCATCGTTGCTGCTCCTGCCGTCGGGAACGGTTGCTGTCGTAGGAGCGAGCGTACGTGTTCGCGCGTACTCGAAGGGGTTGCCGCTCAGCCGCTCCGCAGAAGGTCCAGGGCCCGCTCCCAGCCGAACTCCCCTCGCTCGCCGTCCCGTTCGCCCTCCCCCGCGTAGGGGTCGGCGAAGCGGACGCCCATGCCGCGCAGCCGGGCCACGGCGTCCCGGTAGGCGGGGTGGGCGGCGAGCGCGTCGGCGACGCAGGGCAGGACGGCGATCGGCACGCCGAACCCGGCCGTCTCGCACAGGGTGCCGACGGCGAGGGTGTCGGCGATGCCCGCCGCCCACTTGTTGACGGTGTTGAAGGTCGCCGGGGCGACCACCACGGCGTCGGGCGCCGGGAAGGGGCGCGGGTCGCCCGGGCGGCGCCAGGCGGAGCGGATCGGGCGGCCGGTCTGTGCCTCCACGGCGGCGGCGTCGAAGAAGCCGTTCATCGCCGCCGGGGTGGCGATGACACCGACCTCCCAGTCCCGCTCCTGCGCGGCGGTGATCAGCTTGCTGACGTCCGCGGCGACGCCGGCGGCGCAGACGACGACGTAGAGGAATGGCTTGTCGGTCACCCCGGCACCCTAGCCAGGCAAAACCGTTTGCCGGTACCGGGTGGCAGGCCTCAGGATCCTGCCCATGTCCACGCACATGTTCCCGCTGCCCCCGTCTGCCCTCGCCGTCGTCGCGGGCCGACAGCAGCAGTCCGGCGCCCGGGAAGGCACGACTCCCCCGCGCCGGTGATCGCCGCGCTGCTCGCGGGGCTGCTGGCCGGGTACGGCATCGCGATCCCCGTGGGCGCCGTCGGCACCTACCTCGTCTCCCTCTCCGCCCGTACGTCGCTGCGCACCGGTGTGTCCGCGGCGCTGGGCGTCGCCACTGCCGACGGCCTGTACGCGCTCGCCGCGGTCCTCGGCGGCTCCGCCCTCGCCTCGGCGCTGCGTCCCGCTCTGGGCCCGCTGCGCTGGGTGTGCGTCCTCGTCCTGGCCGCGCTGGCCTCCTGGGGCGCGGCAGGCGCCGTACGGCAGTACCGCGGCCGCCGGCTCGCCACACGGGCCGCACCCGCACCCCAGAGCGCCCTGCGGGCCTACCTGACGCTGCTCGGCATCACCTTGCTCAACCCGGCCACGGTGATCTACTTCGCGGCGCTGGTCCTCGGCTCCCAGAGCGGGTCGGCGGCCGGCGCGGCGGAGCGGACCGTCTTCGTGACGGCGGCCTTCGCGGCCTCGGCGAGCTGGCAGGTCCTGCTGGCGGGCGGCGGCGCCCTGCTGGGCCGGGCCCCGACCGGCCACCGGGGCCGGCTGGCGACGGCGCTGGTGGCGAGCGGGGTGATGACGGCACTGGCGCTGCGGATGGCCCTGACACCGGGCCGCGCCTAGCCCCTCCGGCACTCCAGGAGCAGGGTCCGGGCAGGCCCTCCGTCGGGTACGGGAAGGGGCGGCGGGGGCGGACGTCCCGTGCCGGACCCTCACCGCGCTCGCGCCAGCAGCAGCGTGACATCGTCCTCCGGGGCCTTCGGAAGCGTGCCGACGACCGCCGTGCACAGCTCCGCCAGGGAGGCGTCGCCGCCGGCCCGGGCCAGGGCGCCGCGTACACGCTCCATGCCGACGCCGATGTCGTGGTGGCGGTTCTCGACGAGACCGTCCGTGTAGAGGGCGATCAGTCCGCCCGGAGGGAGGTCGAGGACCGCAGCCTCGCAGGGCGGCAGGCCGTAGCCGAGCGGCGTGCCGTGCGGCAGGTCGGGGAAGGTGAGGGTGCCGTCCGGGCCGGTGACGGCGGGCGGCGGGTGTCCGGCCAGGGCGACCGTACAGGTGCGGGCGGCGGGGTCGTACACAGCGTAGGCGCAGGTCGCGCCGATCGAGCAGCACTCCGCGTCGCTCGCCTCGTCGGCCTCCACGAGGTGGACTGAGGTCGCGTCCAGCCGGGTCAGCAGGTCCGCCGGGGGGAGGTCGAGGTCGGCGAGGGTGCGGATGGCCGTGCGCAGCCGCCCCATCGCGGCCGCGGCGGCGATGCCGTGGCCCACCACGTCGCCCACGACCAGCGCGAGCCGTCCGCCGGGCAGGCCGAAGACGTCGAACCAGTCCCCTCCGGCGCTGTACTCGGCGTCGGCGGGCACGTAGTGGGCGGCCACCTCCATGGCGTCGCCCCCGTCCACCCGGCGCGGCAGCAGACTGCGCTGGAGGGTGAGTGCGGCGGTGCGCTCGCGGGTGTAGCGGCGGGCGTTGTCGAGGCTGAGCGCGGCGCGGTCGGCGATCTCCTCGGCGAGCAGCCGGTCACCGTCGTCGAAGGGCGCCGGGTTGTCCGAGCGGACGAGGACCACCACGCCCATGAGCAGGCCGCGTGCCTGGAGGGGGACGATCAGCAGCGAGTGCATGCCGTACCGGCGGATCTGCCGGGCGCGCGCCGGGTCCTGGTCCAGCCAGGTGCCGGGCGAAGTGTCGAGGTGCGGCTCGAGCAGGGGCCGGCCCGTGTGCAGCACCTGCATGAACGGCGACTTCTCGGGGACGAACACCGCGTCGCCGGACGACCACAGGGACTCGGGGGCGCCGTCGTGGACGGAGGCGACGCCGGCGCGGCGGAAGGTGGGGACGCGTCCGTCGGCGGTGCCGAGCCGCTCCAGCGGCTCCCCGCCGAGCCGTACCGCCTCGGTCAGGTCGACGGTGACGTAGTCGGCGAGCAGGGGCACGGTGAAGTCGGCCAGTTCCTGCGCGGTGCGCGCGATGTCGAGGGTGGTGCCGATGCGGGCGCCGGCCTCGCTGACCACCGCGAGGCGGTCCTGCACCGCGCGTCCGCTGCGCACGTCCACCACCAGCAGGGCCACGCCCAGCGGGCGGTCGTCGGGGGCGTCCAGGCGCAGCGCCGTGGCGGCGAGGAAGCGGGGCCGCCGGTCACCCCGGCCCACGGGGACGCGGTAGGGGCGGCCGATGACGCAGATGCCGGTCTCGAGCACCCCGCGGAGGGTCTCCTCGAGGTCGTCGGCGTCCCCGGCCAGCGAGGCTCGGGGAGGCAGGCCGAGCCGCCGCTCGCGGGGGATGCCGTCGTACCGGGTGAGGACGTCGTTGGCCCAGACGCAGCGCAGCTCCGTGTCCCACACGGCGAGCCCGAGGCCCGCGTGCGTGAGCAGGGACCTCAGGACGGGTCCGGCGGCGCCCCCGAGCAGATCCGCCGGGCCGGGCGGTTGCGGGTCCGGTGCTGCCACGATCCAGCCTCCCGGTGTCGGTCGCACCCGTGCCGCACCTCGGACCGCCGAAATGACGGCCGCGGGGCGCGGAGGGGCCTGCGTCCATGGAAACGGGGTCGTGCCGCCCCTCGCAACTCGCCCGCCCGTCCTGCCCGCGCGGCGGGGTCGGACGGTGTTTCCTGGGCACTGGTCCACCAGGGCCGGGACACGCCCGGCCACGGACGAGTGCCCGGTGCGGCGGGTGGGGACCGATGATCGACCCGGCCGCACGACGCGAGAACGATGGGACGGATGCCATGCCTCTCGAAGGCGAGTACGAGCCCAGCCCGACGGCCTGGGTGCGGGAACAGGTTGATCTGATCGAGCGGTCCGGCGGCACGGAGGGGACGACGCTGCAGGGCAAGCCGGTCGTCGTGCTCACCAGCCGGGGCGCGAAGAGCGGCAAGCTGCGCAAGACACCCGTGATGCGGGTGGAGCACGACGGCAGGTACGCGGTGGTCGCCTCGCTGGGCGGCGCGCCGAAGCACCCGGTCTGGTACTTCAACCTGAAGGCCCATCCGCAGGTGGAGCTCCAGGACGGTCCGGCCAGGCGGGACATGACGGCCCGTGAGGTCACCGGAGACGAGAAGGCCGAGTGGTGGAAACGCGCGGTCGAGGCGTTCCCGCAGTACGAGGAGTACCAGAAGAAGACCAGCCGGGAGATCCCGGTCTTCGTGCTGGAGCGCTCCGCCGAGGGCTGAGGCCAGGGCTCTCGGGACCGGTGCGGCCGGTCCGGGAAAGATTCCCGGACCGGCCGCGCATGAAGCCCCGGCCGCCGGGCACACGAGCGTCAGGCCCCGCCGCGTTCCCCCGTCGCGGCGGGGCCCTCCCATGCCTCCGCCGCCCCGCGCTCGGTGACGTCCAGGAAGACCTGGGCCGCCTCGGGGACCACCCGGACGATGGACCGCTTGATGCGCACGGCGACCTCTTCCACCCGCTCGCTGTCCAGTCCCGGCACCAGGTCGACCCGCGCGGCCACCAGGGCGGTGTCGAGTCCGGTCTTCATGGTGAACAGCGCCTCGACGCTGTCGATCTCGGGCTGGGCGCGCAGCAGTTCCCGGATCCGGTCGCTGGCCCGCGGGTCGGCGGCCTCGCCGATGAGCTGATCGCGGGCCTCGCGGCCGAGCCGGTAGGCCACGTATCCGAGCAGCAGCCCGATGGCGAGCGAGGCGGACGCCTCCCACACCACCTGCCCGGTGATCATGTGAAGCGCCATGCCGGCCATGGCGAGGGTGACGCCGACGACCGCGGTGCCGTCCTCGGCGATGACGGTGCGCAGCGCCGGATCGCCCAGTCCGCCGCCCTGACGGCGTACCTGGTACAGGGCGCGCAGCAGGGAGCCGCCCTCGGCGAGGAGGGCCACGCCGAGCACGACCAGCCCGGCGACGTACCCGCTGAGGTGCTCCTCTCCCCCGTTCCGCAGGGCGTCGATCCCCTGGTAGAAGGAGAAGCAGCCGCCCATCACGAAGATGCCGACGGCCGCGAGCAGCGACCAGAAGAAGCGTTCCTTGCCGTAGCCGAAGGGGTGACGGCTGTCGGCCGGGCGGCGGCTGCGGCGCAGGGCGGCGAGCAGGAAGATCTCGTTCACGCTGTCCGCCACCGAGTGCGCGGCCTCCGACAGCAGCGCGGGGGAGGACGCGACCAGGCCGCCTACGGCCTTGGCGGCGGCGATCACCAGGTTGGCCGCGAGCGCCACCAGGACGGTGAGCCGTGTTCTGCGATCCGATCGTGTAGTCACGAACGGGCGATTGCCCCGGTCGGCCCAGCTCATACCGTGCGGTCGGGGGAAAACGGGGAACGCGGTGACAGGGACGACTCAGTTCCGACGACAGAGGGAGACCACCATGGGCGGCCGCGACGACTCGGGCGGCGGCAACAGCTCGTACGGCAGGAAGGCGTTCAAGCGGTCCCGGGCGCACTTCCAGGACCGGATCACCGCCGACGGGCGGGACGGGTGGCCGGTGGAGGCCGGGCGTTACCGGCTGGTGGTGAGCCGCGCCTGTCCCTGGGCGAGCCGGGCGCTGGTGTCGCGGCGGCTGCTGGGGCTGGAGGACGCGGTGTCCCTGGCCGTCGCGGACCCGGTCCAGGACGACCGCAGCTGGCGCTTCACCCTCGATCCGGACGGCCGTGACCCGGTACTGGGCATCCGCTATCTCAGCGAGGCGTACGACCGTCGGGAGACGGACTACCCGGGCGGGGTGAGCGTGCCGGCGGTCGTGGACGTGCCCAGCGGGAAGCTGGTCACCAACGACTACCAGCAGATCACCCTGGACTTCGCCACCGAGTGGACGGCCCTGCACCGCGAGGGGGCGCCCGACCTGTACCCGGAGAAGCTGCGCGACGAGATCGACGTGGTGATGGACGACGTCTTCCGGGACGTCAACAACGGGGTGTACCGGGCGGGTTTCGCCACCGGGCAGGAGGAGTACGAGGCCGCCTTCACGCGGCTGTTCCGGCGTCTGGAGTGGCTGGAGCGGCGGCTGGAGCGGCAGCGGTACCTGGTCGGCGACACCGTCACCGAGGCGGACATCCGGCTGTTCACCACGCTGGTGCGGTTCGACCCCGTCTATCACGGCCACTTCAAGTGCAACCTGTGGAAGCTGACGGAGAGCCGGGTGCTGTGGGCGTACGTCCGCGACCTGTACCAGACGCCGGGGTTCGGCGACACCGTCGACTTCGACCACATCAAGCGGCACTACTACCAGGTGCACACCGGCATCAACCCGTCCGGCATCGTCCCCCTCGGGCCCGACCTGTCCGGCTGGACGGCTCCCCATCACCGCGAGGAGCTGGGCGGCCGGCCCTTCGGCGACGGCACCCCGCCCGGTCCGGTGCCGCCCGGTGAGGAGATCCCGGCGCGGGGCCGCCCCTGACCGACCGTTCCTGACGACCGAGCCGACCTAGGAGAAGCGACGTGGCGAAGAAGAGCAAGAAGGCGAAGAAGAAGATGCCGCTGGCGTACAAGCCGATCGGCTTCGCGCTGGGCTGGACCAGCGGCACCGTGGCGGGCATGGCCTTCCAGAAGACCTGGAAGGTGATCAGGAAGGAGGACAACGCGCCGGACGCGCTGGACCGCGACCGTGGCTGGGGCGAGATTCTGCTGGCCGCGGCGATCCAGGGGGCGATCTTCGCGGTGGTGCGGAGCGCGGTGGACCGCGCCGGGGCGAAGGCGATCGAGCGGTCCACGGGGACGTGGCCGGTTCCCGACCAGGGTGGCCGCGACTGACCCGACCGTCCCGGGGCTCCGCCCCGGACTCCGCTCCTCGGACGCCGGACGGGCCGACCTCGGCCCGTCCGGCGTTCGAGGACGAGTCCCGCCAGGGCCGACGCGGGGCGGGGGCCGCAGCCCCCGATACGCTCACCCCTGCTTCGGTGCCGTAGGCACACCCCTCCGCACGGTGAAGGAGTGACCCGCCGGGTCGGCGTACCCGCGTTCCTCGGCCGCGCCGGACGGATCCCCGCTCTCCGTCGGGCGGCCGCCCAAGCTCACGATCTTGCGTTCCACCCCGTCCAGGTCCTCCGCGACGAACTCCAGGTGCGCCTGGAGGGAGTTCTCCGGGCGTGGCCAGCTCGGGGCGGTCGCGTTCACGTCGCGGCGCAGGGCGAGGCGGAAGCCGTCGGCGGTGCGGACCTCCACCCGGTTGGCGCTCGCGTCGACGTGTTCGGCCTCCAGCAACTCCTTGTAGAACTCGGCGAGTTTCTCGGGTTCGGCGCAGTCGAGCACCACCACGCCCGTGGTCACCAGTGCCATGTCTCCTCCGCGGCCTCGGATGCGGGGCGCTCCGCCCCCTCCGGAGACACCTGTCCGCGCTCACCGTTTTCACTCATCGATCACAGTGGCGAAAAACTCGGTCACAGAGCGAAGACATATGTCATTCGAACATGCTCAAATGCAGTCGTCCGCGAGTAACTTGCTTACGGGGCAACGGTGTTGGAACCGGCGGCCCTCCCGGGAGCTCGGAGCAGGCTGGAGGCGATGGCGTCGTGCGGTTCGAACCCCCGCCGCTGACGCGGCATCTGCGCGTGCACCGCGACCGGGACTGCACCGTGCTGGAGTTCCACGGTGAGATCGACATCGCGGCCGCCGCGGAGATCACGCCGCACCTCGATGCGGCCACCGCCGATCAGGACGCCCGAGTCGTCATCGACCTGACCCACATCACGTTCTTCGACCTCTCCGGACTGCGTCTGCTCCACCGGGCCCGGCACCGGCTCGCCGACGGGCGCCTGCGGTTGGTGTGCGTCCATCCGCCGACCCTGCGAATGCTGCGGATCACCGGCCTGACCCGGCTGCTGCCGCCGTGGCCCTCCCTGGACTCGGCGCTGACCGCACCCGGGTCGAGGTCCGGGCCGGCGTAGCGCCCGCCGGGTCCGCCCGCCCGTGCGCCCCCTCCGTGCTCCCGGCGCCTGGGCTCGCCCCCCCAACTGCCCTGTCTGTTCCGTGAGATGACGGGCATGCGGACGGAAGGGAAGGAGGGCCCCCGCCATGACGACTCCGGTGAAGCGACCGACTGCGCGCGTGCCCGGCTGGGTGAAGGCGCTGGGCGCGACGGTGGTGGTGCTGGCCGTGCTGTTCGCCGGGATCCGGCTGAGCGTACTGCCGGGTTTGAAGGACCTGTTCGGCACGGAGACCCGCGACCGCTCGGGGCCCGCGCTGCTGGAGTCCATCCAGGACATCAGCCGTTACGACGCCGCCTCGGGCAACTTCCAGGTGGTGGTGGACCTGGAGAAGGACACCAAGTTCCTGCCGGACGCGGTCCGCGGCAGCCGCACCCTGTACGTGGGCGCGGGCACCGTGGACGCCTACGTGGACCTCGGCGGGCTGAAGGAGGGCGACGTCCGCGTGGACGAGGACCGCACCTCCGCCGTCCTGCGGCTGCCCCGCGCCCGTCTCGGCACCCCCGCGCTGGACGTGGACCGCTCCTACGCCGTCTCCAAGCAGCGCGGCCTGCTCGACCGGCTCGGGGATCTGTTCTCGGACAACCCCAACAGCGAACAGGCCGTGCAGAAGCTCGCCGTGCGGCACATCCGGAAGGCGGCCGAGGAGAGCGAACTGACCGCACGGGCGGAGTCCAACACCCGGGAGATGCTCCAGGGTCTGCTGCGCTCCCTGGGCTTCGAACGGGTGCGGATCACCTTCACGGGCTGACCGGACTGTCCGGTCAGCCCGGGGGTAACCGCCGTAGCACTCAAGCACCTTGACGACTGGAGGACTTCCGATGGCCCGCGCCGCCCCCCGACCGCTTCCGCTGCCCCTCAGGCTGCTGGTGCTCCTGTGCGCCTTCGCCTTCATGGTGGTCTTCGCGGTGGTGCTGGCCCGGCTCACGCTCCAGCCGTCCCCCGCCTCGGAAGCCCTGACGCACACCAACCTGCACCCGGGCCGCTCCCTGCAGGCCTATCTGGACCAGCCGGCGCTGCGTGACGCCTTCAAGCAGATCGGCGGCAACATCCTGCTGGGTGTTCCCTTCGGGGTGCTCGCACCGGTCGTCGCGCCGCGCACCCGGGGCTTCCTGCGGATCCTCTTCCTGACGGCCGTGGTGATGCTGCTGGTCGAGGTGGCGCAGGGGTCACTGGTCACCGGCCGCGCCTTCGACATCGACGACGTCATCCTCAACACCACGGGGGCGCTGCTCGGTTATCTGCTCGTCGGCCGTCGGATGAGCCGGGCGGTGCACGCGCGCCGCCGGAAGGAGTGAACCCGCGGCCCGGCGCGCGGTACGCCTCCGTCCCTCGCGGACAGAGGCGTACCGCGTCTAGGGCTGCTCCTTCTGCTCCTCGCGGACCCGGGGGGCCTGGCGCGAGGACCAGGTGAACTTGTCCCCGCCCACCCAGCGGACCGTGTCGGGGTCGTCCAGATCGTGCACCCTGATGCCGTACGCGGCGGCTGCCTGCAGCACGTCGGTGATGTCCCTGGCCTCACCGACGACCTGTCCGTCGATCTCCACGATCCGGAACGGCGGAGGTCCGGGCTGTACCCCGAGCACCGTGATCCGCGGCTGCGACATGTACGGACTCGCGCTTTCGGTCATGCCTCGAGAGTAGCCCCAAACGGGATGATCGCGGCTTTCCAGGCATGAAGGGCGGGGGTGCTCAGGGGCGGCGCCAGTCGTGGCTCGTCAGGTGCGAGCCGGCCTGTGGCCCCATGCGGAGCATCCCGCCGTCCACGCTCCACGAGGCGCCGGTGACGTACGAGGCGTCGGGACCGGCGAGGAAGGCGATCACCGCGGCGACCTCCCGGGCGTCACCGGGGCGGCCGAGAGGGATGCCGGGGCGGCTCTCACCGTGCGGGTCGGTGTCCTCCTGGCCGGTCATGGGGGTGGCGATCTCGCCGGGGGCGACCGCGTTCACCGTGATGCCGTGCTCGGCCAGCTCCAGCGCCATCACCTGGGTGAGCAGCCCGAGGCCGCCCTTGGCCGCGCAGTAGGGTGCGGCGCCCACCCGTGGCTGGTGTTCGTGCACGGAGGTCACGTTGACGATCCGGCCGCCGTCGCCCTGCCGGACCATGTGCCGCGCCGCCTTCTGCGAGCAGAGGAACGGGCCGAGCAGGTCGACGTCCAGGACCTCGCGCACCCTCTCGGGCTCCAGGTCGAGGAACGGCGTCATGGTGCCGGTGCCGGCGTTGTTGACCAGCACGTCGACACGTCCCAGCCGTTCGCACAGCGCGTCCACCGTGTCCGCGGCGCCGGGCAGCGCGGTCAGGTCCAGATGGGCGACTTCGGCGCGGCAGCCGTGCGAGCGCACCTCCTCGGCGGTCTCCTCGGCCCCCTCCCGGTCGCTGTGGTACGTGATGCCCACGTCCATGCCGGCGGCGGCGAGCCGTACGGCGGTGGCCCGGCCGATGCCGGAATCCGCGCCGGTGATCACGGCGACCTTGCCGTTGACGGGGGTGGAGAGGGACATGCGGGCCTCCTCGTCGTCGGTGTCCGGGGTGCCGGGTCGCAGTACCCGTGCCGGCGCGGGCCAACCTCCTCCGGACGCGGCGTGCGGCTCCGGGCGCCCTGGGGAACCCTGGAGCGAGGAGGTGACCATGGACCCCGTCGAGGCGCTGGAGGACATCGCCTTCCTGCTGGAGCGGGCGCTGGCTCCGACGTACCGCGTCCGTGCCTTCCGCACCGCGGCGCGGACGCTGGCGGAGCTTGGCCCGGACGAGGTGCGCGAGCGGGCGGCCGCCGGGACCCTGGAGCGGCTCAAGGGCGTCGGGCCGAAGACCGCGCAGGTGGCGGTGGAGGCGCTGGACGGACAGGTCCCCGGGTACCTGCGCAAGCTGCGCGAGGAAGCGGAGCAGGAGCCCGCGGACCGGGCCGGCCAAGAGCTGCGGGCGTTGCTGCGCGGGGACTGCCATCTGCACTCGGACTGGTCGGACGGGGGCAGCCCGATCGAGGAGATGGGCCGCACCGCCGCCGGTCTCGGCCACGAGTGGGCGGTGCTGACGGACCACTCCCCCCGGCTGACCGTGGCGCGCGGTCTGTCGCCCGAACGGCTGCGGGAGCAGCTGGACGTGGTCGCGGGGCTGAACGAGACGTGGGCGCCGTTCCGGCTGCTCACCGGCATCGAGTGCGACATCCTCGAGGACGGCTCCCTCGACCAGGAGCCGGAGCTGCTGGAGCGGCTGGACGTGGTCGTGGTGTCCGTGCACTCCAAGCTGCGGATGGATGCCCGGTCGATGACCCGCCGGATGGTGGCCGCCGTGCGCGACCCGCACTCCGACGTCCTCGGGCACTGCACCGGGCGTCTGCTGAGCGGGCGGGGACGGCCCGAGTCGGAGTTCGACGCGGACGAGGTCTTCGCGGCGTGCGCGGAGACCGGCACCGCCGTGGAGATCAACAGCCGGCCGGAGCGGCTCGACCCGCCCCGGCGGCTGCTGCGGCGGGCGGTGGAGGCGGGGGTGCTGTTCTCGGTGGACACGGACGCGCACGCGCCCGGGCAGCTGGACTGGCAGATCCTCGGGTGTGCCCGCGCCGAGGAGTGCCGAGTGCCGCCCGAGCGGGTGATCACCACCTGGTCGCTGGAGGAGCTGCTCGACTGGGCGCGGGAGCGCAGGACGCCGGCCGGAGTGACGGGCGGTGGCGGCGGTACCCGTACCGGTCCGCGAGGAGAGGAAGGACCTTCATGACACGGGCGGCGGTCTTCGACGTCGACGGCACTCTGGCCGACACCAACCATCTGCACGTCACGGCCTGGTGGGAGGCGTTCCGGCAGGCCGGGCACCAGGTGCCCATGCACGCCGTCCACCGGGCCGTGGGGCTGCCCTCCACCGACCTGATCGCGCACGTCCTCGGCGAGGACCGGGACGCCTCCCGCGACGCGGAGCTGAGCGCCGCGCACAAGACGCTGTACGGGCAGTACTTCGACCGGCTGCCCGCGCTTCCCGACGCCGGGCGGCTGCTGGAGCGGCTGCACGACGACGGCTGGACGGTGGTGCTCGCCACCTCGGCCGGCGGGGCGGAACTGGGCGCGCTGCGCCGCGCGATCGACGCGGACCGGGCGATCTCCGCGACGGCGAGCGCCGACGACGTGGACGAGGGCAAGCCGGCACCGGAGCCCGTCGAGCACGCGCTGGAGCTGGCCGGGGCGCCCGCCGGGCGCGCGGTGTTCGTGGGCGACACGGTGTGGGACATGCGGGCGGGCACCCGGGCCGGGGTGCGCTGTGTGGGCCTGCTGTGCGGCGGCATCCCGCGCGCCGACCTGACCGAGGCGGGCGCGGACGTGGTGTACGACGATCCGGCGCACCTGCTGGCGTCGCTGGCAGACTCCCCCTTGGCGTGAGATTGCGCACGCTTGCCCACCGGTGCGACAGGGAAACCGCAGGCCCATGACGCGGGTGACCGACGGGACTGGGAACGACAGAGCCACGGCGGGCCGGCTGGCCCGGGCCGTGGACGCGGTGCGCTGGGAGACGCGTTCGGTGGGGCGGGCGGCGCGTGCCGTGGTCCGCGGGCCGGGCCGGGAGAGGGATCTGCTGGTCCAGTCGCTGAAGGCGGCGCTCGCAGCGCTGCTGGCCTGGATGGTGGCGCAGGTGTGGCTGAACGACCCGATGGCGCTGATGGCGCCGTGGGTCGCGCTGGTGCTGGTGCAGGCCACCGTGTACAGCTCGCTGGTGACGGGGGCGCGGCAGTTCGCCGCGATCTGCATCGGCGCGCTGGTGGCGTCGGGGGCGCAGGCGGTCACCGACGACACCACGGGCGCGCTCGCCCTGTCGGTGCCGGTCCTGGTGCTGCTGTCGAACTGGTCGCGCTTCGGCGACCAGGGCATCTACGCGGCGACCACGGCCGTGTTCACCATCGCGTCGGGCACGGTGAGCGTGGACGCGGTGGGGCACCGGCTGGGGCAGGCGGCGCTCGGCGCGGTCATCGGCGTGGCGGTGAACGCGCTGGTCCTGCCGCCGGTGCACCTGCGGGACGTGCGGGAGAACCTGGCGGCGCTGGCCAGGGAGGCGGGCGAGGTGCTGAGCGCGGTCGCCGGGGACCTGCGCGAGGGCGAGTGGGACGCGCAGACGGCCGTCGGCCGGCTGAACGCGGCGAAACGGCTCCAGGAGCGGCTGGACGCGCTGCGCTCGGCGCGCGGCTGGAGCAGGGAGAGCCTGCGGCTGACGTCCGGGATGCTGCGCAAGCTGCACCGGGCGCCTACGGAGGCGCTGCCCCCGGAGGACGAGGACGAGCGGCTCGGCCGGATCACCGGCCATGTCACGGCGCTGACCCGCAGCCTGGCCGTCGCCGCGGACGAGGAGCGCTCCCCCGCCTCCCCGGACCCCGAGGTGCTGGGCTCCTACGGGAAGCTGCTGGAGCTGCTCGCGGACAGCTGCCGCGCGGAGGCCGCCCGACTGCTGGGTGAGGAGGACCCCGGCGACCCGCTGCTGGACGAACGCACCGAGGCGGCGATGCGGGATCTGCACACCACGCTCCAGGAGGGCCTGACGAAGGAGGCGGGCCAGGGCGCGGCCCGTACGGCGGTGCTGGGCACGCTGGTGCTCCAGGCGGAGAATCTGTGGGCGGACCTGAACCCTGAGGCGCGGGCCCACTGAGCTGCCTCCGGCGTGGTGACGCACGTCACCGCGGATCAGGGAGGCGGGCGGAACACCGCGAGGCTGTTGCCCGTTGAACAGACCGTGGGTGCGGATGGGACAGTGTCCCCGGGCCTCACCATTCGCCCACAGGGACGATCGTTCGGCTGAAGCCCTGTGGAGCCTTTCGCCGAGAGGCGACCGCCATGCGCACCCACCTGCTTGCCGCCCCGGCCGTGATTCCCCCGTCGCGGCCGGGGCTCTTTTTCATGCCTCCGCGCCTCTCGTGCGCCCGCACGGCCCGCGTGAGCCGTCCCGTGCGTGGGGTACCCGGACCGCTCGGCGGAGCGGTGCGGCCGGAGGGAGCGGAACGTGAGCAGCGCAGTGGGACTCAGGGTCGTCGTCACCGGCGCCACGGGGAACGTCGGGACCAGCGTGGTGCGGGCCCTCGCGGAGGAACCTGAGGTGGGTTCCGTACGAGGGCTGGCGCGGCGGATCCCCGACTGGTCGCCGCCGAAGACCGAGTGGGCGGCCGTGGACCTGGCTTCGGACCGGTTCGACCTGGTGCGGGAGTTCGCGGGCGCCGACGCGGTGATCCATCTGGCCTGGGCGTTCCAGCCCACGCACGACCCGGCGACCACCTGGCGCAGCAACGTGCTGGGCAGCATGCGGGTGTTCGACGCGGTGGCCCGGGCCGAAGTGCCGACGCTGGTGCACGCCTCGTCGGTCGGGGCGTACTCCCCCGGCCCCAAGGATCACGCCGTGGACGAGTCGTGGCCGACGCACGGCTGGCCGGACGCCGCGTACTGCCGGGAGAAGGCGTACCTGGAGCGGGCCCTGGACATACTGGAGCGCGACCGGACCGCCCTCCGGGTGGTGCGGATGCGGCCGGCGTTCCTCTTCAAGCGTGAGTCGGCGAGCGAGCAGCGGCGCATCTTCGGCGGGCGCCATCTGCCGGGGCAGCTGGCCCGTCCCGACCTGCTGCCGTTCCTGCCGGACATCCCCGGGCTGCGGATGCAGGTGCTGCACACGGACGACGCGGCGCAGGCGTACCGGCTGGCGGTGCTGTCCGGTGGGGCACGGGGGCCGTACAACCTGGCGGCGGAGCCGACGGTGGACGCGGAGCTGCTGGGCGGGATGTTCGGCACGCGCCGGGTGCGGCTGCCGCGTGCCGCGGCCCGGTCGGCGGTCGCGGCGGCGTGGGGGCTGCGGCTGCTGCCGGCCTCCCCGCACCTGTTCGACGCGGTGCTGCGGCTGCCGTTGATGGACTGCACGCGGGCGCGGGTGGAGCTGGGCTGGGCGCCGACGCGCACGGCGACGCAGGTGGTGGAGGAGTTCCTGCTGGGCATGCGGCAGGGTGCCGGGGAGAACACGGCGCCGCTGCACGGCAGCGCGGTCGGCTGAGCGGCACGGTTGTACGGGGCCGCGCGGGGTACCCGCGAGGGCCGTACGGATGAAGGGAGAGCGTCGTGACCGACCATCGCCTCGAGGGCCCCGGTGAGAACGGCGTGGGTGTCCCCCGGGACCTGCCCGACCAGCAGGCCGGCCCCGACGAGGACCCCTGGGAGGTCGCGCCGGCCGCCGCCGAGCGGGAGAGCGAGCGCAAGGCCGAGGAGTCGGAGGCCTCTGAGACCGAGGAGGACGTCCCCGACACGGACGAGGCAGGAACAGGCCGCCAGGGCGCCCCTCACTCGGCGGCGTCCTACCCGGAAGCGCCGGTACCGGACGAGTCGACGGGCTGACGTCGCCGCCGCCGGCGAGCCGGCGGCGGGACGCGGTCCTCGACGCCCGCACGCCTCGTAGGCGACTCGCGAGCATCGGGATGACCGCGGCCCGGCCGGTTCAGCGTGGGACGCGGTCCCGGAGGGCCGTGCGCCAGGCGGGTGCGGGGACGGCCGGGTCCGGGTCGGGGCGGCGGCCGCCCCGGTCGAAGAAGTCCGCCAGCGGCAGGATCGCCGCGCCGACCGTCACCGCGTCCGGGCCGAGTCTGCCGAGTTCGATCGTGACCCGCTCCGCCGGATGGCGCAGCGCGTACGACAGGGCGTGGCGGCGTACGGCCGGAAGGAAGCGGGAGCCGAGCTGGAGGCCGGCCCAGCCGCCCACGAGGATACGTTCCGGCTGGAAGAGGTTGATCAGGTCGGACAGGCCCGCGCCCAGGTATTCGGCGGTCTCCTCCAGCACCGCCAGGGCGACGGGGTCGGGGTCGGCGCCGCCGGCCGGGTAGGCGGCGGCGAGCATCGTGGTGAGCGCCGTCTCCTCGTCGGTGTCCTCCGGGACCCGGCCGCCCTCCTCGCGCCAGCGGGCGAGCAGCGACTCCGCGCCCGCGTACGCCTCCAGGCAGCCCAGTGCGCCGCACCGGCAGCGGCGGCCCCGGACCCGTACGGTCAGGTGCCCCCACTCCACCGCCCGGCCGTGCCGCACCTCGGGGGTGACCAGGCACGCGCCGACACCGGAGCCGAAGAGGACGACGAGGGCGTTGCCCGCACCGCGTCCGGCGCCGAACCACATCTCGGCCTGGCCGAGCGTGCGGGCGCCGTTGTCGATGAAGCAGGGCACGCCGTCGGGCAGCGGGAAGCCGTCGCGGAGCAGGGACTCCAGCGGGACCGCGTCCCAGCCGATGGTCTGCCCATGCACCACCGCGCCCCGGTCGGCCGTGCGCTCGACGATGCCGGGGACGCCGATGCCGACGCCGAGGAGCCGCTCGGGCGCCAGGTCCGCGGCGGCCAGCACCTCGTCGATTCCGGAGCGGATGTGGTCCACGATGACCTCGACCTCGTACCGCTGCTGCTCCAGCGGGCGTTCGGTGCGGGCCAGCTCGGTGAGGGCGAGGTCGAAGAGCTCGACGCGGACGCGGGTCTCGCCGACGTCGACGCCGATCATGTGACCGCTCGTCGGGGCCACGCGCAGCAGGGTGCGGGGGCGGCCGCCGTCGGAGTCGACGCTGCCTGCCTCCTCGACCAGCCCGTCGGCGATCAGGTCGGCGACGACGTTGCTCACGGAGCCGGAGCTGAGGCCGGTCGCGGGCCCGAGCTCGAAGCGGCTGAGGGGGCCGTCGAAGTACAGCCGCTGCAGTACGACCGTGCGGTTGGCCCGTCTGAGGTCGCGCACCGTGCGCCCGTTCCCCGCCATGTGGCTCCCCTCCCATGCACCCGGCCCGACCTGCAACATACCCTCGGTCGACGGCCCGGCGCGACTTCCCCTCCTCCTTAGTTCACGATGTGAACTTACTCCCCTCGGCGATCTCCTCCAGCGTCGCCACGAGGTGCGGGCCGACCCGCTCCCGGACCCGGCGCGCGTCCTCGGCGCCCACCGCCCGCGGCACCGTCTCCGTGAGCATGATCAGGTCGAGGTAGGCGCGGTACAGGGCGAGGCGCAGGCAACCGTCCTCGTCGAGGACCGCGGGGCCGCCCTCCTCCGCGTAGCCGGCGAGGAAGGCGTCGTCCCGCCGGATGTCGTCGAGCAGCGCCAGGGAGACGAAGTCGGCGAGCGGGTCGCCCCAGAACATCCGCTCCCCGTCGATCAGTCCGCCGATCCGGGCGGATCCGTCCGGCCCGGCCCGGTCCACCAGGATGTTCCCGGGCCACAGGTCGAAGTGGACCAGCACCGGCACGGTGACGGCGTCCAGGGCGGGAGCGGCGGCGTGGAACACGGCGGCCACCTCGTCGACGGGAAGGGGCAGCCAGGGCCGGTGGTCGCGGGCGTCGGCGAGCACGGCGTCGGTCATCGCGGTGAACGCGGTCCGCCAGTCGGGGGCGAGCGGCCCGAGGGCGCCCGTGGGGTAGCCGAAGGCGGTTCCGGTGACCCGGTGCAGCCGCGCCACCTGGCGGCCCAGTTCCCCGCGCAGGGCCTCGCGCTCCTCGCCTGCGGGCGCCGCCTCGGGCCAGGGCACGCCCGGGCACGCGGTGAGCAGCAGGTGCGGTTCGACGTGCTCCGGGGCGAGGGACACGGCGCGCGGCGCGGGCACCTCGGCCTGCTCCGCCCCGGCGCAGAAGCCGGCCTCCGCGACCAGCAGCCGCCGCTCGTGGCGCAGTCCGGGCACGGTGGGCGGGGGCGGGACCTTCAGGACGTACCGGGTACCGTCGGACAGGAGGATCTCCTCGACGGTGTTGTAGGTGCCGCCTGCCAGCGGGCGCACCCCGGCCAGGGCGCCGGACGGCAGGCCGGCGTCCGCGAGCACCCGGCGGGCCCGTTCCCAGGAGTCCCCCATCGGACCTTGCCCCTCCCCCTCGGCGACTGCGGTACAGAGTACGGCGCGCCCGGGTGCGGGGTGCAGGGGCGGTGTGCGGTGAGCGGCGGGTCACGGCGCGGCGCGGCGGAAAAGCGTTGGCCCCGGCACGGGGCGGGTCCCTACGCTGAACGCCGAAACCTAGACCCCCTAGGTTTGACGGAGCACCACAGGAGACGAGCCATGAGGGCACTCACCGAGAAGGACATCCGCAGTTCGTTCATCAACTGCTCCAAGGGTGAGGCGAAGCGGCTGACCGTGCCCCGCGACCTCGAAGCGCGGCCGTGGGACGACCTCGACTTCCTGGGCTGGGGGGATCCGGGCGCGCCCGACCGCAGTTATCTGGTCGTCGAGCGGCAGGACCGGCTCGTCGGTGTGGCCATGCGCTTCCAGCCCGCCCAGCGCGGCTTCCTCCACCGCAGCATGTGCTCCCTGTGCCTGACGACCCATCCGCGCGGCGGTGTGGCGCTGATGACCGCCCGGAAGTCCGGCCCGGCGGGCCGGGAGGGCAACTCGGTCGGCGCCTACATGTGCACCGACCTGGCCTGCTCCCTGTATCTGCGCGGGCTGAAGGTGCCGGATACCGGGGCTCGGTTCGAGGAGAGCCTCACCCTGGAGGAGCAGATCGAGCGCACCCGGAGCAATCTCTTCGCCTTCATCGGCAAGCTGTGACCTGACCGGGCTACGGGGTGTGCTCCCGTTGCCCGTCCCCCGGGCGACTGCCGTCACACCTGAACACGTTCGTCACACGCGGGGAGGGGGAACCGTCCGAGGATGCACGTCGTACGCCAGATGACAGCGCCTGCCGTCCGGTTCTTCAAGGAGCACCGTGATCCGCTGACCGTGCAGACGGTGCGGTCGGCGACCGCGGCGACGCTCGCCTACGTCATCGCCGTGCGGCTGAGCCCCGAGGCCGCGCCGCTCACCGCTCCCCTGACGGCGCTGCTCGTCGTCCAGGTCACCCTGTACTCGACCCTGACGACCGGTCTGCGCCGGGTGAACTCCGTGGTGACCGGCGTGGTGCTGGCGATCCTGTTCAGTCTGCTGGTGGGTCTGACCTGGTGGAGCCTCGGTCTGCTGATCCTCGCGGCGCTGGTCACCGGCCATCTGGTGCGGGCGGGCGAGTTCGTGCCCGAGGTGGCGATCAGCGCCATGCTGGTGCTCGGCGTGACCACGCACGGCGACACCGCCTGGGCGCGCATCGTGGAGACGCTGATCGGCGCCATCGTCGGGATGGCGTTCAACCTGCTGCTGGCGCCGCCCGTATGGGTGGAGCAGGCCGGCGAGTCCATCGAGGAGCTGGCCCGCCGGGTGCGGCAGCTGATGCTGCGGATCGGTGAGGAGGCCGCGGGCCGTCCGCCCGCGGCACGCGCGGCGGCCCGGCTGCACGAGGCCCGCCGCCTCGACCACGACATCAGCGAAGTGGACGCCGACCTGCGGCAGGCGGAGGAGAGCCTGCGCCTCAACCCGCGCGTCCGGGAGGGGCTGCTGCACCGGGTGGTGCTGCGCACCGGCCTGGACACGCTGGAGATCTGCACGGTGGTGCTGCGGGTACTGGCCCGCACGCTGACCGACCTGGCGAAGGAGCGGGAGCCGGAACGTCTCTTCTCGGAAGAGACGGGGCAGGTCTTCGAGCAGCAGCTGGCGGAGATCGCGGACGCCGTGGTGAGCTTCGCGGTGCTGGTCACCACGAGCGTGAGCGCCAACGCCGAGTCGGCGGAGGAGCGGCTCGCCTCGCAGCTGCGGCAGGCGGCCGGCACCCGCGACAGACTGGCGGAGCTGCTGTTCGAGGAGGCCCGTCGCGACCCGAGGCGGTGGCAGTTGCTGGGCGCCCTGCTGACCGAGGTCAACCGCATCCTCGACGAGATGGACACCGAGCACCGCACCCGGCGGCTGTTCGAGGAGCTGGACCGTCACTCGCGGGAGCAGCGGGAACGGCTCCCCCGGCTCACCCGCATGCGGGACCGGCTGTCCGGTCTGCCGGCCCGCCTCCGGGCCCTCTTCCGCCGCGACCGGGAGGACAAGCCGGCGGGGCGTCGCTGAGAAGGGCGGTCTCCCGGAAGGGCCGGCGGCGACCCGCCCGTGCGGGCGGGGTTCCCTTGCGTTCGACGGGTGATCGACGCCAAGGTTGCCCCGAGGCGAGCGGGACGGGAGACGACCGAAGGTGCGTGTGATGAACAGGGCCGGCTTGAGCAGGCGCCGCTTCGTGGGCGCGTTCGCGGGGACGGCCGCCGGGATGTCGCTGCCCGCCTGCGACGACGGCTCCCCGCCGTCCGACGCCCCGACCCCACTCGCCCCGGCCACGATGACCGGCCCGGACACACCGAGCGCGACCCCCTCGGGTCCGCGCCCGCTGTACCTGGGCACGTACACCTCGGTCGACGGCGGCGGCGAGGGCATCGGGACCGCGACGTACGACCCGGCGACGGGGCGGATCAGCGGCGGGGAGGTCATCGGCGGGGTGGGCGACCCCTCGTTCCTGGCGGTGCACCCGGACGGCCGGACGCTGTACGCGGTGAACGAGCGGGAGGACGGCGCGGTGACCGCCGTACGGCTGTCCGACCGGGAGGTGCTGGGCAGCAGCCCCACCGGTGGGTCCTCGCCGTGCCATCTGTCGGTGCATCCGGGCGGGCGGTTCCTGCTGAGCGCCGACTACGGCTCGGGCACGGTCGCCGTGCACCGGATCGAGGCGTCGGGCGCGCTGAGCGATCGCACGGACCTGGTCACCCACTCCGAGCCGGCTCCCGGCCCGGGTCAGCAGGGCCCCCACGCGCACCAGTTCGTCACCGCCCCGGACGGCGGTCACGTCCTCGCCGTGGACCTGGGCACGGACACCGTGTACACGTACCGCCTCGACGAGAAGGCGGGCACGCTCACCGAGGTGTCGCGGGCGACGGCGCGGGCCGGTGCGGGACCCCGCCATCTGACGTTCCACCCCGGCGGGCGGTACGCGTACCTCGCCGACGAGCTGGACGACACGGTGACGGTGTGCGCCTACGATCCGGTGTCGGGGCGGCTGACGATCGGGGATCCGCAGCCGACGGGCTCGGCCCCTGAAGCGGGCACCAACTACCCGGCACAGCTCGTCGTCACCGGCGACGGACGGCACGCGTACTTGGCCAACCGGGGTCACAACAGCCTCGCACGGTACGCCGTGGAGGAGGACGGGGCCCGGCTGCGGCTGCTCGGCACGGTGCCGGTGGGTGGCGACTTCCCGCGCCACGTCGCCCTCTCCCCCGACGGGGGGCTGCTGTTCACGGCGAACCAGAGGTCGGGCGACGTCAGCGTGTTCCAGGTGGACGCGGCCAGCGGTGAACTGAGCCCGGTGGGCGAGCCGTTCGCGTCACCCGTCGCCGTCTGCGCGCTGCCGCTGTAGCGGCTGGGGACGGGATGCGGCGGCCGCCTGGGAGAGCAGCACGTGCATGCGCTCGGTGAGCTGCGATACGTCGTCGGCGGGCGCGTGGAACGGCAGCCGTACGTCGCCGTCGGTGCGGGCGCGTTCGACCCGCAGGGTCAGTCCGTGGCGGTCGACGGCGAGCGGCCGCACCCGGACCGCGCCCTGGAGGCTCTCCGGGTCCACGAGACGGGTGAGCCGGTCGACGGCGTCGGCGTGGCAGTCCGCGAGGTGGGTCAGCAGCCGCGCCTCGGCGCCGGCCAGCGGGTCGGGCACGGCTG
Source organism: Streptomyces sp. NPDC014764 (assembly GCF_043082785.1). NCBI lineage: Bacteria > Bacillati > Actinomycetota > Actinomycetes > Kitasatosporales > Streptomycetaceae > Streptomyces > Streptomyces sp. NPDC014764. Next base: position 154,949 of record NZ_JBIBXY010000006.1, read on the forward strand.
CGGTGAACTCGTCGGCGCCGACCATCAGCGCGCCGGAGGGCCTGCGGAGGACCACGCGGCTGGGCCGCAGCGCGAGCCGGCCGCCCTCGACGGAGAACCATCCGGCGAGCCACACCCGGGAGCGGACGCGGTTGCGCACGGGGACGGGCGCCACGTCGGCGAACTCCAGCACGGCGGACGGCTCTCCGCGCGGCGCGCAGATCGCCGCGGCCAGCAGCGCGCCGTCGTCGGGCACGTCCAGCAGCACCCGGCCGTCGTCCGTGACGGTGTGCGCACCGACCAGCTCCTCGCGGGTGCCCTCCGCGGTCACCGTGCAGGACCATGCGGCGGCGAGCACGGAGCGGGCCCGCTCGGCCGCGCCGGGCGCGGCGGCCCAGCCGTGCGTGTGGTCACCCATCCCAACCTCCTATTAGGTAAGCCTTGCCTAACCTATCGGGGATCGGGGCGTGCGCCAACCGGCCCAGGTGATCTTTTCGGAACCTTTCAGCGCAGTCAGGGTGCGAGGAGGCCCAGCAGAGCGCGCGCACACAGGTCGCGTACCTGGTCGCGCCCCAGCTGCGCCCCGCGCAGCCACTCCAGACAGACCGCCGTGGTGAACGCCAGCCAGCCGCGCACCGCGAGCCGGGTGTCCGGCCGGTTCTCCAGCACGGGACCGAACTCGGGGTCGGCGGCGAGCGCGGCGAGGATCTGCCGCTCCTGCGCGGCCAGCGCCCGCCGGTAGACCCGCCGCACCGCCTGGTCCCCCGCCGCGTCGGCACGGTGGAAGGCGCGGTAGCCGTGCGCGTGGGACTCGACGTACTCGAGATAGGCGTCGAGCCCGGCGGCGAGCTGCGCCCGCACCGGGACACCCGGCACGGGCGCCGTCATCCGGAGCATCCGCTCGCTCTCGCGCTCCACCACGGCCGCGAAGAAGTCCCGTTTGGCCGGGAAGTAGTGGTAGAGAAGTCCGCGCGACACCCCGGCGATCTCGGCGACCTGCTCGATCCACACGTCGTCGTAGGGGCTCTCCGAGAACAACCGCGCACCCACGGCGAGCAGTTGCTCCCGGCGCTCCTCGGTGCTGAGCCGGCGGCGCGCGCGCCCGCCCTGGTCCACGGCCATTCCCGCACTGTAGTTGACGCCGGTTCGGTGGCCGGACCAGACTGTGACCGCGTTATTGAACTCATGTGCAACACGCCGCCACTCGCTCGCCGGACCGAAGGAGACCGCGTCATGGCGGAGACGACGGCACGGGCCGCTGTGCCGAAGGGGTTCCGCAGCGCGGAGCAGGGCTGGCCCGCACTGCACCGCATTCCGCACCCGCCGCACCGGCTGCCGCTGCTGGGCGACGTCCTCGGGTCCAGCAGAAGCACGCCCGTACAGGACTCGGTGCGCATGGCCCGGCAGCTGGGCCCCGTCTTCCGGCGCCGGGCCTTCGGCCGGGAGTTCGTGTTCACCTGGGGCGCCCGGCTGGTGGCCGACCTGGCCGACGAGTCGCGGTTCGCCAAGCACGTGGGGCTGGGCGTGGCCAACCTCCGCCCGCTCGCGGGCGACGGGCTGTTCACCGCGTACAACCACGAACCCAACTGGCAGCTGGCGCACGACGTGCTGGCGCCCGGGTTCAGCCGCGAGGCGATGGCCGGGTACCACCCGATGATGCTGTCGGTGGCGGCACGCCTGACCGAGCACTGGGACCGGGCGGCGGCGGACGGCCGGTGGGTGGACGTGCCCGGCGACATGACCAAGCTGACGCTGGAGACGATCGCGCGCACCGGGTTCGGACACGACTTCGGCTCGTTCGAACGGTCCCGCCCGCACCCGTTCGTCACGGCGATGGTCGGTACGCTCTCGCACGCGCAGCGGCTGAACAACGTGCCGCCGCCGCTGGCCCCGCTGCTGCTGCGCAGGGCGAACCGGCGCAACGCCGAGGACATCGCGCGGCTCGGCCGCATCGTCGACGAGGTGGTCCGCCGGCGGCGCGCCGACGGGCACGCGGAGGGCGACCTGCTCGACCGCATGCTGGAGACGGCCCACCCGGAGACCGGGGAGCGGCTGTCCGCGGAGAACGTGCGCCGCCAGGTGATCACCTTCCTGGTGGCCGGTCACGAGACCACATCCGGCGCCCTGTCCTTCGCCCTCCACTACCTGTCCCTCTGTCCGGACGTGGCGGACCGCGCCCGCGCCGAGGTGGACCGCGTCTGGGGCGACACGGACACGCCCGCCTACGAGCAGGTCGCCCGCCTCCGGTACGTCCGCCGTGTCCTCGACGAATCGCTGCGCCTGTGGCCGACGGCGCCCGCGTACTCGCGTGAGGCGACGCAGGACACGGTGCTGGCGGACGAGCATCCGATGCGGCGGGGCGCGTGGACGATGGTGCTGATCCCGATGCTGCACCGGGACCCCGAGGTGTGGGGCGCCGACGCCGACCGCTTCGACCCGGACCGCTTCGAGCCGGCGGCGGTACGCTCCCGCCCACCCCACGCCTACAAGCCCTTCGGCACGGGCGCCCGCGCCTGCATCGGCCGCCAGTTCGCCCTGCACGAGGCCACGCTGATCCTGGGCCTGCTCCTCCGCCGCTACGACCTGCGCCCCGACCCGGCGTACCGCCTCCGCGTGACGGAACGGCTCACCTTCATGCCGGAGGAACTGCGACTGCGTCCGGTCCGGCGAAGTGCGGTACGCGCCGACCTCCCCGCGCAGCGGACGGACAGCGTCAACCCGGGACCGGAGCGCGGTGAGCGACGCCCGCGGGGCTGAACCGACGGGCGTCGCCGCCGGACGGGACGGTCACCGACGTGCTCGGACGGACGCGCCACACCAGTCACCGCCTTCGCCGTACTCGTGCTCGTCGCGGCGCCGTTCCGCCGACGGTGCCTCCGCCTGAGGCCGTAGGCGGCCACCACCCGCGCGTCCACGGAGGCGCCCGCGCCGCGCGTCAGACCGCGTCGTCCGGCAGCACCAGCCCTTCCAGCCGCTCCGGGTCCGCCAGGATGTAGAGGGCCGTGATGCGGCCCTCGTGGACCGTGACCGTCAGGACCGAGCCGACGCGGCCGTCGACCACGCCGACCAGACCCGGGGCGCCGTTGACCAGGACCATGCGGGCGGTCGCGTTGTAACGGGAGAACAGCATCGCCGACTCGGCGACGCGCCGGGCGCCCCGGAGCCGCTTGGATCCCGCCACGCCCTGGACCAGGGCGCCCGCGTCGGCGCGCAGCACCACGTCCGGGTGCAGCACCGCGAGCAGCGCCTCGAAGTCGCCCAGGCGCGCGGCGGCGCGGAAGGCGTCGAGGGCCTGCCGCTGGCGCGCCGCGTCCGGGTCGGACGGCGGGGCCGAGTCGCGGACGCGGCGCCGGGCCCGGCCGGCGAGCTGACGGGTCGCGGCCGGGGTGCGCTCCACCACCGGGGCGATGTCGTCGAAGGGCACGGCGAACATGTCGTGCAGCACGAACGCCAGCCGCTCGTCGGGACCGAGGGCCTCCATCACGACCAGCAGGGCGATGCCGACCGAGTCGGCCTCCAGCGCCTCCTGCTCCGGGTCGACCCGGGCCAGCGGCCGGAGCACCGGGTCCGGGACGAACGTGTCGTCCATCGGCTGCTCCCGGCGCGCCGTGCGCGAGCGCAGCAGGTCCAGGCAGATGCGGCCGGTCACGGTGGTGAGCCAGCCACCCAGGTTGTCGATCCCGCCGGGCTCCACGCGGCCCAGCCGAAGCCACGCCTCCTGCACGGCGTCCTCCGCCTCGGCGAACGAGCCGAGCATGCGGTAGGCGACTGCCTTGAGGTGGGCGCGGTGCTCCTCGAAGCTCCGCGCGAGCAGCTCCTCCTCCCCCACGGCGCTCACCTCGGGAACAGCTCGAAGGCGACCGCCGGGCGGCTCCCGAACCGCTTTCCCGTCTCCTCGGCGAAGCCGCTCAGAAGCGTGCGCGCGTACGTCTCCGGGTCCTCGTCGGTGAGCGCCTCGATGTAGGTGCGGTGCTCCAGCAGGGAGCGCACCGCCCGCTCCAGGCCGGCCGTCGCGTCCACCGCGTGGGTGGGCGAGCTCGAACCGGCGACCGCCACCCAGCGCACGCCGTCCCAGGGCTCCAGCCCCTGCTCGGTCAGCTCCGGGAAGATCCAGCGGTTGCCGGCGTCGCCGGCCGCGTCGAGCGTGGCGCGGCCGACGGCCACGTGGTCCGGGGTGTTCCAGGCGGTGCCGCCCCAGGTGTCCCGGTGGTTCAGCGTGACGACCAGCTCGGGCCGGTGGCGCCGGATCGCCGCCGCGATGTCCCGGCGCAGGCCGGGACCGTACTCGATCACACCGTCCGCGTGGTCCAGGAAGGCGACCTCGGTCACGCCCACCACGGCCGCGCTCGCCCGCTGTTCGAGCTCCCGGAGCGGTCCGCACCTGGCCGGTTCCAGCGTGTCGATGCCCGCCTCGCCGCGGGTCGCCAGCACGTAGGAGACCTCGCGGCCCGCGTCGGTCCAGGCGGCGACGGCCGCCGCGCAGCCGTACTCCAGGTCGTCGGGGTGGGCGACCACGGCCAGAGCGCGCTGCCAGTCGTCGGGCATGGGCTGGAGTTGACTGATCGTCGGCTCGGTCATGTTCCGCAGGTTAACCCCCGCCACCGACAGTGCACGGGGGCGCGCGGTCGGACCTCCTCGCGGTCAGGCGTCCCCGCGGGCGAGGGCGAGCAGGCGGTCCAGGACGCGGGGGCCTCCGGTGCGGACGCCGTCGTGCTCGAACTCGTCGGTCACCCAGGTGCGCAGGCCGCGGACCGTCCGGGCGGTGGCCAGGGAGTGCGCGGTGTCGACGTACATGTCGTCGTGGTAGACGGCGGCAGCGGCCGGGACCTCGTTGGCGGCCAGGCGCGCCGGGTCGTACAGCGAGGTCCAGTCGGTGCGGGCGGCGAGGAGTTCCGCGGTCTCCCGCAGGGGACGCAGCGCCGGGTCGCAGTCGAACGTCCAGGGGTGGACCGTCTCGCCGGTGAACAGCACGGGCTGGTCGCCTGCGAGCGCCTTGGCCGCGTCGAACTGCGGGAACTCGGACCGGACCCGCTCGGCGGACCAGGCGGTGGGGCGGGCGTCCTGGGCGTAGATCGCCTCGTGGATCAGCGCGTAGAGGGGGTGTCCGGCGAACGACAGCAGGCCCTGCACCTCCTCCTGGAAGGCGTCCGAGAGCGCGGGGCCGGAAGGGGTCGGGACGAAGGCGTCCTCGAGGAGGAAGTGCAGGCGGTGGCTGCCGTCGCCGCCGCCGAGCATCAGGCCGAGGGACTGGAACGCCTCGACGGTGAACCGGTAGCCGTTCGGCAGGACCACGTCGTGGGTGAGGAGGTGGTCGGCGATGCGGCGGGCGCGCTCGACGTCCTGCGGGTAGCGGGCGTAGTGGGCCGCGACCTTGCGCTCGATGCGCGGGTAGGCGGCCCGGTAGACGTCGTCGGCGTGCGCGTCGAGGGAGGGCAGGCCGCCGGTGATCAGGGCGGTGTCCAGTCCTTCGGGGGCCATGGACAGGTAGGTGACGGTGCAGAAGCCGCCGAAGCTCTGGCCGAGCACGGTCCAGCGGGCGCCGCCGGTGACCTGCGGGCGGATGGCCTCGCAGTCGCGGACGATCGCGTCGGAGCGGAAGTGGGTGAGGTAGTCGGCCTGCCCGGCGGCGCCGCCGCGCAGCGGGAGCGTCTGCCGGTTGGCGGGGGTGGAGGCGCCGGTGCCGCGCTGGTCGAGGAGGAGGACCCGGTAGTCGTCCAGGGCGCGGCCGAGCCAGGCCGGCTTGCCGACGAAACGGTTCGCCCCGAAGCCCGGGCCGCCCTGGAGGTACAGCAGCCAGGGCAGGTCCCGGTCCGCCTTGTCCCGGGCGACGACCTCGCGCGCGTACAGCTCGATCGTCTCCCCCGAGGGGTTGTCGTGATCGAGGGGCACGGTGAACCGGCGGTCGGTGAGGACCACTCCGGGCTGGTGGTAGGTGTCGGTCAACGGGACTCCCGGGACGAACGGATTGTCGGGCCGCGACCCAGTTCAGCACATGTTCCTGCGGCCAACGACCCCGGGATCATGAAAAAGTTCCTGAATGCCGGTCAATCCTGTCGGTCAGCGCGCGGACAGGCTGGAGCGCCGTACGACCAGCTCCGGGGCGAGCACCACACGGCGGTGCTCGTGCGGGGCGCCGGTGTCCTCGGTCTCCTCGAGCAGCAGCTCGGCGGCCAGCGCGCCCATGGTGACGGCGGGCTGCCGCACGGAGGTGAGCGGCACGGCCGCCGCGGCGGCGAACTCGATGTCGTCGTAGCCGACGATGGCGAGGTCGTCGGGGACGCCGACGCCGGCCGCGTACATCGCCTGGAGCACACCGAGGGCGAGCAGGTCGTTGGCGCAGAACACGGCGGTGGGGCGGCGGGCCAGGCCGAGGAGACGGGCGCCGGCGTCGCGTCCGGCGGCGACGTCGAGCCGCTCGGTGGGCAGCTCGTGCAGGCTGTCGGGGCCGAGCCCGGCCTCGGCGAGGGCGTCGAGCGCGCCGGTGCGGCGGTCCCGGACCTGGTTGAGTCCGGGCGGGCCGCTGACGTACGCGACGGAGCGGTGTCCGGCGTCGACCAGGTGCCGCACGGCCAGGGCGCCGCCGGCGACGTCGTCGACGGAGACGGAGCACTCGGTGGTGCCCTCGGCGACCCGGTCGACCAGCACGAAGGGGATGCCGTGGCGTCTGAACGCCTCGATGTTGCGGCCGCTGGCGTCGGCGGGGGTGAGCAGCACGCCGCGTACCCGCTGTTCGGCGAAGAGGGACAGGTACTCGGCCTCCTCGCTCGGGCTCTGGGCGCTGTTGCAGACCATGACGCCGAGGCCGGCCTGGCGGGCGGCCCGCTCGGCGCCTCGCGCCACGTCGACGAAGAAGGGGTTGCCCATGTCGAGGACCAGCAGGCCCATGATGCGGCTGCGTCCGGCGCGCAGCTGGCGGGCGGACTCGCTGCGGACGTAGCCGAGCCGGTCGATGGCGGACAGCACCCGGGCGCGGGTCTCGGCGGCGACCGTGTCCGGACGGTTGATCACGTTGGAGACGGTGCCGACGGAGACTCCGGCGACGCGGGCGACGTCCTTGATACCCACCGACTGGGCCATCGGGCAGGGACCTCCAGGGATACGGGGAGACAGGGGGCGGCGCGGGCGGGCCCTCACACTACCCGCACGTCCGGCCCTTTTCGGTCACGGGCCGGGCGGGCCCGTGACCGTCAGCCGAGGTGGAAGACCTCGGTGAGCGGGGTCATCGCCTCGTCGGGCCGGGAGCCGTCGGGGGACTCGAAGAAGGGCGCCATCTCGGCCTGCCAGCGGGCATTGACCTCGGTGGCCTCCATGCCGGCCTTGGCGGCCTCGAAGTCGTCGGTCTCCAGGTAGCCGACGAGGAGGCCGTCGTCGCGCAGGAAGAGGGAGTAGTTGTGCCAGCCGGTGGCCGAGAGCGCCTCGCGCATCTCGGGCCACACGGCGGCGTGGCGTGCGCGGTACTCGTCGATGCGGTCCTGGCGGACCTTGAGCAGGAAGCAGACGCGTCGCACGGAGTACCGCCTTCCCGTGAAGCAGCTCGTGGGGGTCAGAAGTCGAACTGGTCGATGTTCTCCGCGTTGAACTCGGTGGGCTTGCCCAGGTTGATCACGCCGTCCTTGCCGATCGTGTACTCGCCCATCGCGCCGGCCGTGAAGGTCTCACCCTCCTGGCCGGTGATCTGGCCGGAGGCGAGCGCGATCGCGGTGCGGGCGGCCAGCTCGCCGAGCTTGGCCGGGTCCCACAGCTCGAACGCCTCGACGGTGCCGTTCTTGACGTACTTGCGCATGTCGTTGGGGGTGCCGAGGCCGGTCAGCTTGACCTTGCCCTTGTACTTGGAGCCGGACAGGTACTGGGCGGCGGCCTTGATGCCGACCGTGGTCGGGGAGATGATCCCCTTGAGGTTCGGGTACTCCTGGAGCAGGCCCTGGGTCTGCTGGAAGGACTGCTGGGCGTCGTCGTTGCCGTAGGCGACCTTGACCAGCTTCATGTCCTTGTACTTGGGATCCTTGAGCTCGTCCTTCATGAACTCGATCCAGGTGTTCTGGTTGGTCGCGGTCTGCGCGGCGGACAGGATCGCGATCTCGCCCTTGTAGCCGATCTGTTCGGCGAGGAGTTGCACCTCGGTGCGGCCCAGGTCCTCGGCGGACGCCTGGGAGACGAAGGCGTTGCGGCAGTCGGCCTTGGTGTCGGAGTCGTAGGTGACGACCTTGATGCCGTTCCTCATGGCCTGCTTGAGCGCGGTGCACAGGGCGCCGGGGTCCTGCGCGGAGACGGCCATCGCGTCGACCTGCTGCTGGGTCAGCGTGTTGACGTAGGAGACCTGCCCGGCGGTGTCGGTGGCGCTGGTGGGGCCGACCTCCTTGAAGGTGGAGCCGAGCTCCTTGACGGCCTTCTCGCCGCCCTTGTCGGCGGAGGTGAAGTAGGGGTTGTTGACCTGCTTGGGCAGGAAGCCGACGGTGAGGCCCTTCTTGGTGGCCGCGTCCGGGTCGGCCTTGCCGGCGGAGGCGGCGGCGCCGCCCTCGTTCTTGACGTCCTCCTTCGTGGTGCCGCCGCACGCGGTGGCGGCGAGGGCGAGGGAGGTGACGGCGGCGAGGGCCGCGCAGGTACGGCGGAGGGAAGCTGTGCGCATGGCGGGTTCCTTAAGGGCGAGGAGAGGTCATGAGGTCGGTGCAGGCGTCTTGCGGTCCGGAGCGGTGGCCGTCCTTCGTCCGGCGCGGGCCACGGCGATCTGCCGGGCGACGCGCGGGCCGAGGACGGACAGCAGGAGCAGCACGCCGGTGACGACGATCTGGGACTGGGCGGAGACGTCCCTCAGGCTCATCACGTTCTGCAGGGCTCCCAGCAGGAACACGCCGGCGATCGCGCCGCCGAGGGTGCCCCTGCCGCCGTCGAAGTCGATGCCGCCCAGCAGCACGGCCGCGACGACGGACAGTTCGAGGCCGGTGGCGTTGTCGTAGCGGGCGCTGGCGTAGTGCAGCGCCCAGAAGACGCCGGTGAGTGCCGACATCAGGCCGGTCACCGTGAACAGGATCAGCTTCTGCCGCTTGACGCGGATGCCGGCGAACCGCGCGGCCTCCTCACCGGCCCCGATCGCGAACAGCGACCGGCCGAACGGGGTGGCGTGCAGGCAGACGACGGCGATCGCGAGCAGCACCAGGAAGGGCAGGAAGGCGTACGGGACGAACGTGTCGCCGATGCGCCCGGCTGCGAAGTCCAGGTAGGCGGAGGGGAAGTCGGTGACCGCGTCGGAGCCGAGCACGATCTGCGCGATGCCCCGGTAGGCGGCGAGGGTGCCGATGGTGACGGCGAGCGAAGGCAGTCCGAGCCTGGTCACCAGCAGGCCGTTGACCAGTCCGCACACGACGCCGATGAGCAGGCAGACCGGGATGATCGTCTCGATGGCCATGCCCTGGTTCCACAGGGCGCCCATCACCGCGCCGGACAGCCCGGCCGTGGACGCCACGGACAGGTCGATCTCGCCGGACACCACGAGCAGCGTCATGGGCAGGGCGATCAGCGCGATCGGCAGGGTGTTGCCAATGAGGAACGACAGGTTGAGCGCGTTGCCGAAGCCGTCGACGGTGGTGAACGACAGCAGCAGGACGACCACGAGCAGGGCGCCGACGACCGTGTCCCAGCGAACGGCGCGCGTGAGGGAGTCAGGCATGGCGGGCGTTCCTCTTCTTTAGGGCGGAGGCCACGCGCAGCGCGACGACCCGGTCGACCGCGATGGCGAGGACGAGCAGGATGCCGTTGACGGCGAGCACCCACACGGAGCTGACCCCGAGCGCGGGCAGCACACTGTTGATCGAGGTGAGCAGCAGCGCGCCGAGGGCGGCGCCGTAGACGCTGCCGGAGCCGCCGGTGAAGACGACGCCGCCGACCACGACCGCGCTGACGACGGTGAGTTCGTAGCCGCTGCCGGTGCCGGAGTCGACGTTGCCGAAACGGGCGAGGTACAGCGCGCCGGCCAGCCCGGCGAGGGCGCCGCAGAAGGTGTAGGCGGCGAGGATCCGCCTGCGCACCGGGATGCCCGCGAGCCGGGCCGCCTCCGGGTTGGAGCCGAGCGCGTACAGCTCGCGCCCGCAGCCGAAGTGCCGCAGGCAGTACGCCGTGGCCACCAGTACCGCGAGCGCGATCAGCGCCAGGTAGGGCACGGCGGAGACGCCGCCGGAGCCGAAGTCGACGAAGCCGCCTGGGAGATCGGCCGCGGTGATCTGGCGGGAGCCGACCCAGATGGAGTCGATGCCGCGGATGATGTACAGCGTGCCGAGGGTGACGACGAGGGCGGGTACCTGGCCGAGGGAGACGAGCAGGCCGTTGAGCAGGCCGAAGCCGACGCCGAGCAGGACGGCGAGGGCGACGGCGAGGACCGGGTCGCCGCCGTCCTGGAGGTAGAGGCCGGCGGCGAAGGCGCTGATGCCGAGGGTGGAGCCGACGGACAGGTCGACGTTGCGGGTGATGACGACCAGGGCCTGGCCGGTGGCGACCAGCACCAGGATGGTCGCGTTCAGCAGCAGGTCCTTGATGCCCTGCTCGGACAGGAATTCGCTGTTGCCGGCCTGGGTGACGGCGATCATCACCAGCAGCACGGCGAGGATGGCGAGTTCGCGCATCTTGAAGACGCGGTCCACCAGCCGGGTGGCGCCTGCCTTCGGCACCTCGGTGACGGGGGCTTCGTCGGGGGCGGTGACCGTCATGCCGTGCCCCTTCCGTTCGCTGCTCCGCCCGTGCGGCGCGGAGGTGCGGGCGTCGTGAACGTCCGCGGGCCGGTGACCGCGCGTGTTCCCCCACGGCCTGAAGGGCGTGGGCGGTACTTCCCTCTCACGCGGCCCTCCCGGTGGCTGCGGCCATCACGGTTTCCTCGGTGGCGTCGGTGCGGGGGATCTCGGCGGTGAGCCGGCCCTCGTGCATGACCAGCACACGGTCGGCCATGCCGAGGACCTCGGGCAGGTCGGAGGAGATCATCAGGACGGCCACGCCGTCGGCGGCGAGCTGCGACAGCAGCCGGTGCACCTCGGCCTTGGTGCCGACGTCTATGCCGCGCGTGGGCTCGTCCACGATCAGCACCTTGGGGCGCGTGGCGAGCCACTTGGCGAGGACGACCTTCTGCTGGTTGCCGCCGGACAGCGTGTTCACCGTGTCGGCGATACGGGCGTACTTGACGCGGAGTTTCACGGCCCAGTCGAGTGAGCGGCTGCGTTCGGCGCCCCGGTCCATCAGCCCGGCCCTCACGGTGGCGCCGAGGCCGGTGAGGCCGATGTTGCGCTCGATGGACATGTCCATCACCAGGCCCTGGGCGCGCCGGTCCTCGGGGACCAGGGCGAGTCCGGCGGCCATCGCGGTGGACGGGGCTCCGTCGGTGAGCCTGCGTCCGTCGACCTCGACCTCGCCGGCGTCCCGGCGGTCGATGCCGAACACCGCGCGGGCCACCTCGGTGCGTCCGGCGCCGACCAGTCCGGCGAGTCCCACGATCTCGCCGCGCCGCACGTCGAAGGAGACGTCGGTGAAGACGCCCTCGCGGGTGAGGCGCCGCACGCTCAGGGCGACCTCGCCGGGTGTCACGTCCTGCTTGGGGTAGAGCTCGGCCAGGTCCCGGCCCACCATGCGGCGGACCAGGTCGTCCTCGGTCATTGCGTCGAGGGGTTCGCTCGCGATCCAGGCGCCGTCGCGCAGGGTGGTGACGCGTCGGCAGATCTCGAAGATCTCCTCCAGGCGGTGCGAGATGAAAAGGACGGCGGCGCCCTGGTCACGCAGCGCGCGGACGACGCCGAAGAGGCGGGCGACCTCGCTGTGGGTGAGGGCGGCGGTGGGCTCGTCCATGATCAGGACGCGGGCGTCGAAGGAGAGCGCCTTGGCGATCTCGACGATCTGCTGGTCGGCGATGGACAGTCCGCGGGCGGGCCGGTCCGGGTCCAGTCCGACGCCGAGCCGCTTCATCAGGGCGGTGGTGGCGTCACGCGTCGCCCGGTGGTCGATGCGGCGCAGGGCGCGGCGGGGCTGACGGCCCATGAAGATGTTCTCGGCGATCGACAGGTCGGGGAAGAGCGTAGGTTCCTGGTAGATCACGGCGATGCCGGCGTCGCGGGCGTCCCCGGGCCCGTGGAAGACGACGGGCGCGCCGTCGAGCAGCACCTGGCCGGCGTCCGGCCGGTGCACGCCGGCGAGCGTCTTGATGAGCGTGGACTTGCCGGCTCCGTTCTCTCCGGCCAGGGCGTGCACCTCCCCGGGGAACAGCTCCAGGGAGACGTCCCGCAGCGCGCGGACCGCGCCGAAGGACTTCGAGATGCCCTTGAGCGCGAGGACCGGGGCCGGACCCGTGTCGGACGGGTGGGTCATGAGGGCTCCTCGACGACGTCGGCGGTGCGACCCTGACGACGTCGTGAAAGGTTTCAACTGGATTGCCGGGACGTTAGGCGCGTCGCGCATGTCACGTCAATGGGTCTCGGTCGAAAAGATTGCGACCGCTTCGGATCACACCCAGGTCACGTAGGAAGGCCGTGACCAAGGGGGTTGACACCCCTTCGGGGGACCCCTAGCCTCGCGTCCTGAATCGTTTCACTCTATGGTCGTTACGACCCGATGTCACAGGAGCCCTGACGTGACCGAGCGCGCCGCGGTGAAAGCCGCTCTCAAGACCCAGGCCGTCGAGACGCCGTCGTGGGCGTACGGCAACTCGGGCACCCGGTTCAAGGTGTTCGCGCAGCAGGGCGTCCCGCGCGATCCGCGGGAGAAGCTGGACGACGCGGCCAAGGTGCACGAGTTCACGGGTGTCGCGCCGACCGTGGCGCTGCACATCCCCTGGGACAGGGTCGACGACTACGCGGCGCTGGCCCGGCACGCCGAGGAGCGCGGGCTGCGGCTCGGCGCGGTCAACTCCAACACGTTCCAGGACGACGACTACCGGCTCGGCTCCGTCTGCCACCCCGACGCGGCCGTGCGCCGGAAGGCCGTGGACCATCTGCTGGAGTGCGTCGGCATCATGGACGCGACCGGGTCGAAGGACCTGAAGCTGTGGTTCGCGGACGGCACCAACTACCCCGGGCAGGACGACTTGCGGGCCCGGCAGGACCGGCTGGCGGAGGCGCTCGCCGAGGTCTACGAGCGGCTCCGGGACGACCAGCGGATGCTCCTGGAGTACAAGCTGTTCGAGCCGGCGTTCTACGCGACGGACGTCCCCGACTGGGGGACGGCGTACGCGCACTGCCTGAAGCTGGGGCCGAAGGCGCAGGTGGTGGTGGACACGGGGCATCACGCGCCGGGCACGAACATCGAGTTTATCGTGGCGACGCTGCTGCGGGAGGGGAAGCTCGGGGGGTTCGACTTCAACTCGCGGTTCTACGCCGACGACGACCTGATGGTCGGCGCGGCCGACCCGTTCCAGCTGTTCCGGATCATGTACGAGGTGGTCCGCGGGGGCGGGCTGTCCGGGGACGTGGCGTTCATGCTGGATCAGTGCCACAACGTGGAAGCGAAGATTCCCGCGATCATCCGGTCCGTCATGAACGTGCAGGAGGCCACCGCCAAGGCGTTGCTGGTGGACCGGTCGGCTCTGGATGAGGCGCAGCGCGCCGGGGACGTGCTGGCGGCCAACGCCGTGCTGATGGACGCGTTCAGTACGGACGTGCGTCCGCTTCTTCGGGAGGTTCGGGAGGAGATGGGGTTGGATCCCGATCCGATGGGGGCGTATGCGCGGTCGGGGTGGGCGGAGAAGATCGTGGCTGAGCGGGTGGGGGGTGAGCAGGCGGGGTGGGGGGCGTAGGCGGGGTGGGGGGGCAGGCGGCTGCCGGGTTTCCGCGTCGTCGCCGGGTGCGGGTTCGTGGGGGCTGGTCGCGCAGTTCCCCGCGCCCCTGGAGGCGCGTTCCGCTCGCCCTCCCTCGATCGCCGCGCATCCCTGGAGGCGCGTTCCGCTCGCCCTCCCTCGATCGCCGCGCATCCCTGGAGGCGCGTTCCGCTCGCCCTCTCTCAGATCCCCGCGCACCCCTGGAGGTGCGTCCCCCTCACCCTCTTCTTCAAGGACTGGTCGTCATGGTTCACCGTGAAGTCGCTGCTCTGCTCGCTCGGTCGCGTCGGCTGGGCAGTGATCCCCGCAACACCAACTACGCCGGGGGGAACGCCTCCGCCAAGGGGCGGGCGGTCGATCCCGTCACCGGGGGCGATGTGGAGCTGATGTGGGTCAAGGGGTCCGGTGGGGATCTCGGGACTCTGACCGAGGGCGGGCTGGCCGTGTTGCGGCTGGACCGGCTGCGGGCGCTCGTCGACGTGTATCCGGGCGTGGAGCGCGAGGACGAGATGGTCGGCGCGTTCGACTACTGCCTCCACGGCAGGGGCGGCGCCGCTCCTTCCATCGACACCGCGATGCACGGACTGGTCGACGCCGCCCACGTCGATCATCTGCACCCCGACTCGGGCATCGCGCTGGCGTGTGCCGCCGACGGGGAGAAGCTGACCGCCGAGTGTTTCGGCGACACCGTGGTGTGGGTGCCGTGGCGGCGGCCGGGGTTCCAGCTGGGTCTGGACATCGCCGCTGTGAAGGCCGCCCATCCGCAGGCGATCGGATGCGTGCTCGGCGGGCACGGGATCACCGCGTGGGGCGACACCTCCGAGGAGTGCGAGCGGAACTCGCTGCACATCATCCGCACCGCCGAGCGGTTCCTCGCCGAACGGGGACGGCCCGAGCCGTTCGGGCAGGTGGTCGAGGGGTACGAGGCGCTGCCGGAGGACCAGCGGCGGGAGCGGGCGGCGGCCCTCGCGCCGTTCGTGCGGGCCATCGCCTCGCAGGACCGGCCGCAGGTGGGGCACTTCGACGACTCCGACGCCGTGCTCGACTTCCTGGCACGGGCGGAACATCCGCGGCTGGCCGCGCTGGGGACCTCGTGCCCTGACCACTTCCTGCGTACCAAGGTGCGTCCGCTGGTGCTGGATCTGCCGCCGACCGCGCCGCTCGACGAGGCGGTGACGCGGCTGGAGGAGCTGCACGCGGATTACCGGCAGGAGTACGCCGCCTACTACGAGCGGCACGCGGAGCCCGGCTCCCCCGCGATGCGCGGCGCCGACCCAGCGATCGTGCTGGTGCCGGGCGTCGGCATGTTCAGCTTCGGCAAGGACAAGCAGACGGCGCGGGTGGCCGGGGAGTTCTACGTCAACGCCATCAACGTGATGCGCGGGGCCGAAGCGGTCTCGACGTATGCGCCGATCGAGGAGTCGGAGAAGTTCCGCATCGAGTACTGGGCGCTGGAGGAGGCCAAGCTGCGGCGGATGCCGCCGCCGAAGCCGCTGGCGACCCGGGTGGCGCTGGTGACCGGGGCCGGCAGCGGGATCGGCAAGGCCATCGCGCGGCGGCTGGCCGCCGAGGGCGCGTGTGTCGTCGTGGCCGATCTGAACGGGGAGAACGCGGCCCGGGTCGCGGAGGAACTGGGCGGTCCCGACAAGGCCGTCGCGGTGACCGTGGACGTGACGGACGAGGAGCGGATCGCCGCCGCCTTCCGGGAGTCCGTGCTCGCCTTCGGCGGGGTGGACCTGGTGGTGAACAACGCCGGGATCTCCATCTCCAAGCCCCTGCTGGAGACGTCCGCGAAGGACTGGGACCTCCAGCACGCCGTCATGGCGAGGGGTTCGTTCCTGGTGTCGCGGGAGGCTGCGCGGGTGATGACCGCGCAGCGGCTGGGCGGCGACATCGTCTACATCGCCAGCAAGAACGCCGTGTTCGCCGGTCCCGACAACATCGCGTACTCGGCGACCAAGGCCGACCAGGCCCACCAGGTGCGCCTGCTGGCGGCGGAGCTGGGCGAGCACGGCATCCGGGTCAACGGCGTCAACCCGGACGGTGTGGTCCGCGGTTCGGGGATCTTCGCGGGCGGCTGGGGTGCTCAGCGGGCGGCCGTGTACGGGGTGCCGGAGGAGAAGCTGGGCGAGTTCTACGCGCAGCGGACGCTGCTGAAGCGTGAGGTGCTGCCGGAGCACGTGGCGAACGCCGTGTTCGCGCTGACCGGCGGCGACCTCACCCACACCACCGGGCTGCACGTCCCGGTCGACGCCGGCGTCGCCGCCGCCTTCCTGCGATGAGCGGCGGCGTGGGGGCGTACGCGGCGGTCGACCTGGGCGCGTCCAGCGGGCGCGTCATGGTCGGCCGGGTGGGCCCCCGCAGCCTGGAGCTGACGGAGGCGCACCGGTTCCCGAACCGTCCGGTGCGGGTGCCGGAAGGGCTGCGCTGGGACGTGCTGGCGCTGTACGGCGGGGTGCTGGACGGGCTGCGGGCGGCCGGGGAGGTCGCCTCGGTCGGCATCGACAGCTGGGCCGTCGACCACGGGCTGCTCGACGCGGACGGGGCGCTGCTGGGCAACCCGGTGCACTACCGCGACGGGCGGACCGACACCGTGGCGGAGAAGGTGTGGGCGACCGTGCCGGCCGCGGAGCTGTACGCGGCGACCGGGCTGCAGTACGCGCCGTTCAACACCCTGTACCAGCTCGTCGCAGCGCGTGGCTCACGGCAGTTCGCGCAGGCGGAGCGGCTGCTGCTGATGCCCGACCTGCTGACGTACTGGCTGACCGGGGAGCAGGGCACCGAGCTGACCAACGCCTCCACCACCCAGCTGATCGACCCGCGCACCCGCACCTGGGCGCACGGGGTGGCGGAGCGGCTGGGCATCGACCTGGGGCTGTTCGCTCCGCTGCGTCGGCCCGGTGATCCGGCGGGAGTGCTGCGGCCCGAGGTGCTGGAGGAGACCGGGCTTGCCGGGCCGGTGACGGTGACGGCGGTCGCGTCGCACGACACGGCGTCCGCGGTGGCCGCAGTACCCGCGCACGGCGAGCGGTTCGCCTACATCTGCACGGGCACCTGGTCGCTGGCCGGGCTCGAGCTGGACGCGCCGGTGCTGACCGAGGAGAGCCGGGCCGCGAACTTCACGAACGAACTGGGGCTGGACGGCACGGTCCGGTACCTGCGCAACATCATGGGGCTGTGGCTGCTCCAGGAGTGCCTGCGGGCCTGGGGCGAGCCGGATCTGGGCGCGCTGCTGCGGGAGGCGGCCGGGGCGCAGGCGCTGCGGTCGGTGGTGGACGCCGGGGACAGCGCGTTCCTCGCGCCGGGGCGGATGCCGGAGCGGATCGCCGAGGCGTGCCGCGCCACGGGCCAGCCGGTGCCGGACTCCCCCGCCACGACCGTGCGCTGCATCCTCGACTCGCTCGCCCTGGCCCACCGCACGGCCGTCGAGGACGCCCAGCGGCTCGCCGGACGCGCGGTGGACGTGGTGCACGTGGTGGGCGGCGGCACCCGCAACGCACTGCTGTGCCAGCTGACCGCCGACGCCTGCGGGCTGCCGGTGGTGGCCGGGCCGACCGAGGCGGCGGCGTTCGGCAACGTGCTCGTGCAGGCCCGCGCCCAGGGCCGGGTCGGCGACCTCTCCGGCATGCGGCGGCTGCTGGCCGCCACCCAGTCGCTCACCCGGTACGAGCCGCGCGGCGACACCCGGCGATGGGAGGCGGCCCGCGCCCGGCTCGCCGGGACCTCACCGGGTCTCCCCCAGGAGCCCGGACCCGCACTACCCTGCCCCACACCCGATGATCGACCGGACGAGGAGCCGCGATGCGTGTCGCACTGTTCCTGACCTGCGTCAACGACACGCTCTACCCGGACACCGGCCGTGCCGTGGTGAGGCTGCTCACGCGGCTGGGCGTCGACGTCGACTTCCCCGAGGCGCAGACCTGCTGCGGCCAGGCCCACTACAACACCGGGTACCGGCACGAGACGGAGCCGATGGCCCGTCACTTCGCGGACGTCTTCCGCGACTACGACGCGATCGTGACACCGTCCGGGTCGTGCGGGGCGATGGTGCGGGAGCTGTACCCGCGGATGGGTGAGCGGGCCAGGTCCGAGGGGCGCGGCGACGGTCTCGCGACGGTGCTGGCGCCGGTCGTGCCGAAGACGTACGAGCTGACCGAGTTCCTGGTGGACGTGCTGGGGGTGACGGACGTCGGGGCGTACTACCCGCAGCGGGTCACGTACCACCCGACCTGCCACGGGCTGCGCTCGCTGGGGCTGGGCGAGCGGCCGCTGCGGCTGCTGCGCGCGGTGAAGGGGCTGGAGCTGGTGGAGCTGCCGGGTGCGGACGAGTGCTGCGGGTTCGGCGGCACGTTCGCGCTGAAGAACGCCGACGTGTCGGCGGCCATGGGCGCGGACAAGGTGCGCAACGCCGAGTCGACGGGCGCCGAGGTGCTGTGCGCTGCGGACAACTCCTGCCTGATGCACATCGGCGGCACGATGACGCGGCTGCGGACCGGCATGCGGCCGGTGCACATCGCGGAGATCCTGGCGAGCACGGAGGAGGACCCGGCCGTATGAGCGGAACGTTCGTCGGTATGCCCGCTTTCCCTGCGGCGGCCCGGGAGGCCGTGCGGGACACCACCCTGCGCGGCAATCTGCGGCACGCCACGCACACCATCCGCGCCAAGCGGGCACGGGCGGTCGCGGAGCTGGACGACTGGGAGCGGCTGCGCCAGGCGGGGAAGCGGATCAAGGACCGCACGCTGCGCCATCTCGACCGCTACCTCGAGCAGTTGGAGGAGGCGGTGACGGCGGCGGGCGGTGTCGTCCACTGGGCCGCCGACGCCGACGAGGCGAACCGGATCGTCTCCGGGCTGGTGAAGGCGACCGGCGAGACGGAGGTCGTCAAGGTCAAGTCGATGGCCACGCAGGAGGTCGCCCTGAACGAGGCGCTGGAGGCGCAGAGCATCCACGCCTACGAGACCGATCTCGCCGAGCTGATCGTGCAGTTGGGCAAGGACCGCCCTTCGCACATCCTGGTCCCGGCGATCCACCGCAACCGCGGGGAGATCCGGGAGATCTTCACGCGGGAGATGGGCGAGTGGGGGCGTCCCGCGCCCGAGGGGCTCACCGACACGCCCGCCGACCTCGCCGAGGCGGCGCGGCTGCATCTGCGGGAGAAGTTCCTGCGCGCCAAGGTCGGCATCAGCGGCGCGAACTTCATGGTCGCCGAGACCGGCACGCTCGTCGTGGTGGAGTCCGAGGGCAACGGGCGGATGTGCCTCACCCTGCCCGAGACGCTGATCTCGGTGGTGGGCATCGAGAAGATCGTGCCCACCTGGCAGGACCTGGAGGTGTTCCTGCAGACCCTCCCCCGCTCCTCCACCGCCGAGCGGATGAACCCCTACACGTCGATGTGGACCGGGACCACGGACTCGGACGGCCCGCGCTCCTTCCACCTGGTGCTGCTGGACAACGGACGCACCGACACCCTCGCCGACGAGGTGGGACGGCAGGCGCTGCGCTGCATCCGCTGCTCCGCCTGTCTCAACGTCTGCCCGGTGTACGAGCGAGCGGGCGGGCACGCGTACGGCTCGGTCTACCCCGGCCCGATCGGCGCCATCCTGAGCCCCCAACTGCGGGGTACGGGAAGCGAGATCGACGCCTCGCTGCCGTACGCGTCGTCGCTGTGCGGGGCCTGTTACGAGGTGTGCCCCGTCGCCATCGACATCCCCGAGGTGCTGGTGCATCTGCGGGAGCGGGTCGTGGAGGGCGGCGAGGCCGTCCGCGACGGCAACAAGGTGCGGCTGCGGCCCGCGAAGGGCCACGCGGCCGAGCGGGCGGCGATGCGCGCGGCCCGCTGGGCACTCACCCGTCCCGGCGCCCTGCGCACCGGGCAGCGGCTCGCCTCGCGCACGCGGCGGCTGCATCCGCGCACGCTGCCAGGGCCGGGCAAGGCGTGGAGCGGTACCCGGGACCTGCCGCCGGTGCCGGCGGAGCCGTTCCGGGACTGGTGGCAGCGGACACGCGGCGGGAAGGACGGTGGGGCGTGAGCAGCAGGGAGCGGATCCTGGGCCGGGTGCGGCGGGCCCTGGCGGACGTGCCGCCGGACGAGGACACGCCGGTCGAGCGGGACTATCTGCGTGAGCACGGGGAGCGGACCGTCGAGGAGACGGTGGACCTGCTGGCGGAGAATCTGGCGGACTACCGGGCGGTCGTGCACCGGACGGACGCCGGCTCGCTGCCGGGCGTCGTCGCGGAACTCCTGACGGCGCGCGGCGCGTCGACCGTGCTGGTGCCGCCCGGACTGGACGAGGGCTGGCTCGCGGCGGCCGAGATCACACGGGTGCCGGACGAGGCGACGAGCACCCCGTACGAGCTGGACCGGGTCGACAGCGTCGTGACGGCCTGCGCCGTTGCCGTCGCCGAGACCGGCACCATCGTCCTCGACGGCTCCCCCGACCAGGGCCGGCGCCGGATCAGCCTGATCCCCGACCACCACATCTGCGTGGTGCGCGTCCCCGACCAGGTGGTGGCGTCCGTCCCGCGGGCCCTCGAACGCCTCGACCCCGCCCGCCCGTTGACGTGGATCTCCGGCCCCTCCGCGACCAGCGACATCGAGCTGGACCGGGTCGAGGGCGTGCACGGGCCGCGCGCACTGGAGGTCGTGCTGGTCCGGTGAACCACCGTCCGGGGGGTGTCGTTGCGCCGCACCCCCACGACGGGCACTGCGCCTCGTGTGGGCCTCTCGTCCCCGGACGACCGGCGGGTGTGTGGCCGGCCGTCGCCGCGGTCGGAGCGGCGGCGACCGTCGCCACGAGTCTGTTCACGGCGCGACGCGTGCCGCGCACCCGGGCGGTGCGGGCGATGGGCGCGGGCGCGCGACGAGCGGGCGCGTGACGAGCGGGCGCGTGACAGGGTGATGAGCAAGCGCTTAGATAGGTGCCGGGCATCCACGGGTGCCCGGACACCGTCGTTCCCGCGCCCAGCCGGAGGCCGCAGTTGTTCACTTCCGTCGACGACGTCTCCGCACGCCTCGCCGAGACCGGCTACCTGGCCTCGCCCGCGGTCGCCACCACCGTCTTCCTCGCGGCCCGGCTCGGCAAGCCGCTGCTGGTGGAGGGTCCCGCGGGCGTGGGCAAGACCGAGCTGGCCAAGGCAGTCGCCCGCGCCTGCGACGCCCGGCTGGTGCGGCTCCAGTGTTACGAGGGCGTGGACGAGTCGCGCGCGCTGTACGAGTGGAACCACGCCAAGCAGCTGCTGCGGATCAGCGCGGGGCGGGGTGAGACGTGGGACGAGGCCCGCACGGACATCTTCAGCGAGGAGTTCCTCCTCCCCCGTCCGCTGCTCACCGCGATCCGCGGCGACGACCCCAAGGTGCTGCTGATCGACGAGACCGACAAGGCCGACGTCGAGATCGAGGGGCTGCTCCTGGAGGTGCTCGGCGACTTCCAGGTGACGGTGCCCGAGCTGGGTACGGTCTCAGCCACCCGCCGGCCGTTCACCGTCCTCACCTCCAACGCGACCCGAGAGCTGTCCGAGGCGCTGCGCCGCCGCTGTCTGTTCCTGCACATCGGGTTCCCGGACGCGGAGCTGGAGCGGCGCATCGTCCGGCTGAAGGTGCCGGGTGTGGACGCGGCGCTGGCGGAGTCCGTGGTGCGGGTGGTGGGCGCGCTGCGCGCGATGGACCTGCGCAAGGCGCCGTCGGTGGCCGAGACCGTCGACTGGGCGCGCACCCTGCTGGCGCTCGGCGCGAGCACGCTCGACGAGTCGGTCGTACGGGACAGTCTGGGCGTGGTCCTCAAGCACCAGGACGACATCCGGAAGGCGGCGGCCAAGCTCGACCTGGACGCGCTGTGACCGCCGCCGCGGACCCGGTCCGCGCCGACACGGACCTGGTGACCCGGCTGACCGGCCTGGTCGACGCGCTGCGCGCGCACGGGCTGCGGATCGGCACCGGGGAGACCGTGGACGCGGCGCGCGCGGTGGAGGCGCTGGGCCTCGCCGACCGGGAACTCCTCCGGGAGGGCCTGGCGGCGACCCTGCTGCACGGCGCGGGCGGACGCCCCGTGTTCGACGCGGTCTTCGAGCTGTACTTCCCGAGCCGGGTGGGCCGGCCCGACGCCGACGGCGGTGACGCAGACCGCGAGGCGCTGCGCGCCCGGCTGGCGGAGGCGCTCGCCGCGAACGACACGGCGGCGCTGGCCCGGCTGGCGGTGGAGGCGGTCGACGGCTTCGGCGGGTACGGCGGTTCGTCCGGCTCGGACGGCTGGTCGTCGTACCAGACGCTGGACCGGCTGCGTCCGCAGACGCTGCTGGCCCGGGTGCGGGACGAGGTGCGCGGGCGGGACGGGGGCGGAGGGTTCGCCGACCGGCTCCTCGAGGACGAGATCAGGCGGCGCATCGAGGACTTCCGCCGGCTGGTCGCCGCGGAGGCGCGGCGCCGGGCCGCGGAACGCCGGGGCCGCGACGAGATCGCCCGCCGCGCGCTCGCGCCGACCGCCGACCGGGTCGACTTCCTGCTCGCCGGCAAGGACCGGCTGGCGGAGATGCGCCGGACGGTCCAGCCGCTCGCCCGCAAACTGGCCACCCGGCTCGCGGCACGTCGCCGCAGGGCGGCGCGCGGCACCATCGACCTGCGCAGGACGCTGCGCGGCTCGCTGTCCACGGGCGGGGTGCCGGTGAGGCCCGTCCTGCGCCGTCGCCGGCCCGCCCGGCCCGAACTGGTGCTGCTGTGCGACGTGTCGGGCTCGGTGGCAGGGTTCTCCGACTTCACGATGCTCCTGGTCCAGGCGCTGCACGACCAGTTCTCCAAGGTTCGGGTGTTCGCCTTCGTCAACCGCGTCGACGAGGTGACCGGCCTGCTGGTCCACGGCGCCGCCGACCCGGAGGGCCTGGGCGCCCGCATCCGCGCGGAGGCCCGGCTCACCGCCTGGCACGACAGCAGCGACTACGGCGCCGCGCTGGGCGAGTTCACCGACCGGTACGCCGACGCCGTCGGCCCGCGCACCACGGTGTTCGTCCTCGGCGACGCCCGGACCAACATGGCCGACCCCAACCTCCCCGCCGTACGGGACCTCACCCGCCGCACCCGCCGCGTCCACTGGCTCAACCCCGAACCCCGCACCCTCTGGGGCACGGGCGACTCCGCCGCCCCGGCGTACGCGGAGCTGGTGGACATGCGGGAGTGCAGGAACGTACGGCAACTGGACGAACTGGTGGGGAGGTTGCTGCCGGTGTGAGGGGGACTGTCGGCAAAGGCAGACGGTCGTAGGTCGCGCGCGAGCCCGGCACCATCCTCCACGTGAGCACGTGCGAGTCACACAATGTTGCGAACGGACCCTGGCGGCGGCCCCGGCCGGGGCGGGCGCAGTCCGGCGAGGCGGGCCAGGTCGACGGCGGCCTCGGTCCGCGTCCGCGGGCCGCGCTGGGACCGCCCGCACGCCGTATCGGGAGAGGATCGGCGCATGACCGATTCCTCAGTGCAGATCAACGCCCTCATCGTCGACGCGACGGACCCCGAGCAGCTCGCCGCGTTCTGGTCGGAGGTGCTCGGCAGGCCCGTCGTCGGCCGCACGGGCCCCTACGTCTGGCTCCGCCGTGAGCACGGCCTGGGCATCGGCTTCCAGCGCGCCGAGACCCCCAAGTCCGGGAAGAACCGCATGCACTTCGACATCGCCGCCCCCGATCCGGCCGCCGAGCAGCGCCGGATCGAAGGGCTCGGCGGCCGGCGCCTGGACGGGTACGAGGACGGCGGCTTCCTGGTGATGGCGGACCCCGAGGGGAACGAGTTCTGCGTCATCCCCACGGGTCCCGTCGACCTCGACGACGAGGGACGCGCGCATTACCTCGACTGACCGGTCGGCCCCGCACACGTCCCGAACGCCGGGGCTCCCGTGCGGGGCCGCTCCCCTCGCTCAGTGCGGGCCGTCAGACTTCGATCAGAGTGACGTGCCCGAACCGCCCTGCCTGCCGCCGGAGTACTGGCATGTGGGATCCCTCGGGCGGCTGCCGCCCGGGCGGCTCGCACCTACGGGTCTCAGTCCGCCTTCGCGTAGTCCGTCGCCATGGCTCCCGCGAAGTCGTAGACCACGACCTGTTCGTCGCCGACGACCCACGCGTCGTGGCCCGGCGGGCACACGAAGACGTCGCCAGGGCCCACCTCGCTCTCCGCGCCGTCGTCCATGCGGATGTGCAGACGGCCCTGGAGCACGTAGCCGTTGTGGTGGATGCCGCACGACTCCGTGCCGGCGATCGGGCCGACCGACTCCGACCAGCGCCATCCCGGCTCGAACGTGGCGACCGCGAAGTCGAGCCCCGTCATGTGGACGGCTTCGAGATGGCCCCTCGGGAAGTCGCGTCGCTCGTCGGGCTTGTCCAACGTCTTCACCTCGAGCATGACTCTGCTCCCTTCCGGTGACCGGCCCGGTACGGCCAGGGCCGGTCCCTACCTCCTCATCGTCCGCCCGTCCACCCGGGGGCGCCATCCGGGTGAGGGGCCCGGGGCCGGACCGCTCAGCCGGCGGAGGCGCAGAGGCGGGCGAAGCGTTCGGTGTCGACGTTGCCGCCGGAGAGGATCAGACCGACGCGGGGCGGGAGCGGGTCCGCGCGGCCGGTGAGCAGGGCGGCCAGCGGGCTGGCCCCGCTCGGCTCGAGGACGATCTTCAGCCGGGTGAAGGCGAACCGCATCGCCTCCTCGATCGCCTGGTCGTCGACCAGCACGACCCCGTCCAGCAGCCGGCGGTTCACGGCGAAGGTCAGCTCGCCGGGGGTGGGGACGGCCTGACCGTCGGCGATGGTGCGGGGCACGGGCACGGTGACGCGCCGGCCCGCCTCCAGGGAGCGCCGGGTGTCGTCCCCGGCCTCCGGTTCGACGCCGATCACCCGGGTCGCCGGATGCAGGCCCTTCACGGCGGTGGCGCTTCCGGCGATCAGTCCCCCGCCGCCGACCGGCGCGATCAGCGCACCCAGCTCACCCGTGTCCTCGAGCAGTTCGAGCGCGGCCGTGCCCTGGCCCGCGATGACGTGGGGGTGGTCGTAGGGCGGTACGAGGGTGAGGCCCCGCTCGGCGGCGAGGGACTCGGCGAGCGCCGCGCGGTCGCCGGTGTAGCGGTCGTAGGTGACGACCTCCGCGCCGTACCCCTCGGCGGCGGCGCGTTTCGACGGCGGGGCGTCCTCCGGCATGACGACGACCGCGGTGGTGCCCAGCTCGCGGGCGGCGAGGGCGACGGCCTGGGCGTGGTTGCCGGAGGAGTAGGCGACCACGCCCAGCGCCAGCCGGTCCGGGGTGAGCCGGGAGATCGTGTTGTAGGCGCCGCGGAACTTGAAGGCGCCCACTCGCTGGAAGTTCTCGCACTTGAGGTGCACCTCGGCGCCGACGAGCGCGTCCAGGGTGCGGGAGCGCAGGACGGGCGTGCGGTGGGCGACGCCGCGCAGGCGTGCGGCGGCGGAGCGGACGTCGTCCGGGGTGATCGGCGGGGTGGTGGTCGTCACGAGGTCCCTCCGGGGAAGTCGGTGCGGTCAGCCTATGCATCCTGCACGGGTCGCGCCGCTGGTCACAGGGGGCGCGGAGGGAGGCGGAATACCGGGCCGGGCGGACCCGTTGACGGGCGCGAAGGAGGTGCCGGGTGAACACCACGTACTACGACCACGGAACGCACGCCGAGCGCTGGGAGCGCGCGGGGATGTTCTTCGACGCCAAGGACTACTACTCCGCCGCGCGGGTCCTGGGCAGCCTGGTCGAGGAGGTGCCGGAGCAGACCGGGCCGCGTCTGCTGCTCGCCCGCGCCTACTACCACTCCGCCCAGCTGCGCCGCGCGGAATCCGAGTTGCGGATCATCGTGGACCGCGACCCGGTGGAGCACTACGC
Organism: Streptomyces sp. NPDC014764; assembly: GCF_043082785.1. Taxonomy (NCBI): domain Bacteria; kingdom Bacillati; phylum Actinomycetota; class Actinomycetes; order Kitasatosporales; family Streptomycetaceae; genus Streptomyces; species Streptomyces sp. NPDC014764. The sequence goes on from NZ_JBIBXY010000006.1 coordinate 180,556, forward strand.
CCGTCTGATGCTCGGCCGCACCCTGCAGCGGCAGGGGCGGGACGCCGAGGCGCAGCCGCACCTGCGGATCGCGGCCGCTCTGGCGGGCGACTTCGACGAGATCTGAGCGCGCGTGAGACCGGTGCCCGGTTCCCCTCGGGGAGCCGGGCACCTTGCGTCTGGTGCGAGGACGGGGCCCCTGTCGAGCACACGGGAGGGTGTGTGACCTGGCCCACACGGGGTGGAGGTCATGCGATCCTGGCGTGATGGAAACTCCGAGCGATCGCGTGCCGTTGGCCGAGCGGGTCGAGCAACTTCTCGCCGAGGAGGGACCGTTGCCCATCGTCGCCGCCGGGCACCCGGTGCTGCGCCGCCCCACCACGCCGTACGGCGGGCAGCTGGACGACGCGCTGCTGGCTCGGTTCGTGCGGGCGCTGCGCGTCACCATGCGCGCGGCGCCCGGGGTGGGGCTGGCCGCGCCGCAGGTGGGAGTGGGGCTGCGGATCGCGGTGATCGAGGATCCGGCGCCGGTGCCGCAGGAGGTGCGGATCGCTCGCGGACGGGAGCCGCAGCCGTTCCGGGTGCTGGTGAACCCGGCGTACGAGGCCGTGGGCCCGGAGCGGGCCGCGTTCTTCGAGGGGTGTCTGAGTGTGCCCGGTTACCAGGCGGTGGTGGCGCGGCACGCGGCGGTGCGGCTGACCGGGCAGGACGAGCACGGGCAAGCGCTGGACGAGGAGTTCACCGGCTGGCCCGCCCGGATCGTGCAGCACGAGACCGACCATCTCGACGGCACGCTGTACCTGGACCGTGCGGAGCTCCGCTCGCTGTCCTGCAACGCGGCGGCGGCCCGGCACTGGGGGCAGCCGACGGCCGAGGAGGCGGCGCGGGCGCTGGGCTTCGACCTGCCGTAGCCGCGCCCGCCCCTCGGGAGCCGTCCCGGTCACGGGCGCCGGTCAGGCGTCGCGGTACGCCTCCAGCAGCCGCAGCCACACCTCGCTGATCGTGGGGTACGACGGGACGGCGTGCCACAGCCGGCTGACCGGCACGCGCCCCGCCACCGCGACGGTCGCCGCGTGGATCAGCTCGCCGACGCCGGGTCCGACGAGGGTGACGCCGCGCACGATCTCGTCCTCCAGGTCGACGACCATGCGGGCCCGGCCCCGGTAGCCGTCGCCGTACAGGCTCGCGCCCGCCACCGACGACACATCGACGTCCACGGCCCGCACCCGGTGGCCGGCCTGCTCGGCCTCGGCGAGGGTGAGGCCGACGGAGGCCGCCTCCGGGTCGGTGAAGACGACCTGCGGGACGGCCGCGTGGTCGGCGGTGGCCGTGTGTGCGCCCCACTTCTCCGTCTGCACCGGCTCACCCGCCGCCCGGGTGACGATGGCGGCGCCCGCGATGCGCGCCTGGTACTTGCCCTGGTGGGTGAGCAGCGCCCGGTGGTTGACGTCGCCGACGGCGTACAGCCATTCGTGGCCGGTCACCCGGAGGCTGTCGTCCACGTCCAGCCAGGATCCCGGCTCGAGGCCGATCGTCTCCAGGCCGAGGTCGTCCGTGCGGGGGGCGCGGCCGGTGGCGAAGAGGATCTCGTCCGCCTCGATCCGGTCGCCGGTGTCGGTGAGGACGACGACGCTGCCGTTCTCCCTACTCACGGCCTTCACGGAGACTCCGGTACGGATGTCGGCGCCCGCCTCGGCGAGGCCCTCGGCGACCAGCTCGCCCGCGAAGGGCTCCATACGGCCGAGCAGACCGTCGCCACGCACCAGGACGGTGACGCGCGAGCCGAGCGCCTGCCAGGCGCAGGCCATCTCGGTGGCGACGACCCCGCCGCCCACCACGACCAGCCGGCCGGGCGCTGAATGGGCGCTGGTGGCCTCGCGGCTGGTCCAGGGGCGGACCTCGTCCAGTCCGGGCAGGTCGGGGAGGAGGGCGCGGCTGCCGGTGCAGACGGCGACGGCGTGCCGGGCGGTGAGGACGCTCTCGCGGCCGTCGGGGCCGGTGACGGTGACGGTGCGCGGGCCGCTGAGGCGTCCCCGGCCCCGGTACAGGTCGGCGCCGGTGCCCTCCAGCCACTGGACCTGGCCGTCGTCCTTCCAGCCGGAGGTGAAGTAGTCGCGGCGGGCGAGCACGGCGGCGGTGTCCAGGGGGCCCTGGAGGGACGCGCTCAGTCCGGGCAGGCGGCGGGCGTCGGCCTGGGTGAGGACCGGGCGCAGCAGGGCCTTGCTGGGCATGCAGGCCCAGTAGGAGCACTCCCCGCCGACCAGTTCGCTCTCCACCACCGCCGTGGAGAGGCCGGCCGCGCGGGTGCGGTCGGCGACGTTCTCCCCGACCGGTCCGGCGCCGATGACCACGACGTCGTAGGCGATCGCTTCCGTGTGCGTCGATTGCGTTTCCGTCATGACGTCAGTCTGGTGGGTGGTGTGCCAGGTGGCCACATGGGTAGGGGCGCGGAATATGTGACCGGTCGGCCGTGTTGTGCCGACGCCCGAGCCGACAGCAGGAAGAGGGACCAGACCATGAGCGCCACCGTCGAACTCACCAAGGAGAACTTCGACCAGACGGTCACCGACAACGAGTTCGTGCTGATCGACTTCTGGGCGGAGTGGTGCGGGCCCTGCAAGCAGTTCGCACCGGTGTACGAGAAGGCGGCCGCGGACAACCCGGACCTGGTGTTCGGCAAGGTGGACACGGAGGCGCAGCCCGAGCTGGCCGCGGCCTTCGGCATCCAGTCGATCCCGACGCTGATGATCGTCCGCGACCAGGTCGCGGTGTTCGCCCAGCCGGGCGCCCTGCCGGAGGCCGCGCTGACCGACGTCATCGGCCAGGCCCGCAAGCTGGACATGGACCAGGTGCGGCAGCAGATCGCCGAGCAGCAGGCCCAGCAGGCCCAGCAGCAGGGTGGTCAGGGCGCCTGAGGCGTCCCTGATGTGGCGAGGCGCGTGATCGGAACGGGTGGCGCGCCGCCCCGCCGCGGACCGTGGTCCGGCGCAGTTCGGTGAACGCGTCCAGGCGGCCACAGCCTTGGCACGGCTTCGGGACCTCGCGAAGAGGGTCTCCGCCTGAGGCGCTGCCGACGCACTCGGGGCACCCGGTCGGCGGGCCGCGCCGGTCGCGCCGAGCGGATCGTGCCGTCGTGCCCACGGCAGCGAGGTGGGCAGCCTGGGCCGGGGGACGGTGCGCAGCCCGGCGCTTGCGGGGTGCCGTCGCGCCCACCCGTGCCGCCCCAGCGGCAGGACTGCCCGCGTGTCGCGGGAAGCCGTCAGGTGGAGTCTCGGCGGATCACCCTCGCGCCCAGCACCTTGTGCGTCTCCGGCGACGCCGACGGGTCCTGGACCGCGCGGTCGACCAGATCCGCCAGTTCCTGGCCGGACGGCAGTTCCAGGTGGACCGTGCTGAGCCGAGGCCGCAGCAGCCGCCCCAGCATCAGGTCGTCCGCACCGACCACCGCCGTCTCCTCGGGGATGCGGATCCCCTCGTCCTGCAGCGCCCGCATCAGCAGCATCGCGTACTCGTCGTTGTACGTGAACACCCCGTCGAGTCCCAGCTCCCGCCAGCGCGCGGCGAGCGACGCCGCCGACTCCTCGTCGTGTGAGAGCGGCAGCGCGGTCACCGTCGCGTCCGTGCCGCGCACAGCGGCCCGTACCCCCGCGAGCCGCGGCGCGGAGAACGTGTCCAGGCCCCGCTCCCCCGGCACGACCACGCCGATCCGGCGGCGCCCCGTGTCGAACAGGTGGGCGCCTGCGCTGTACCCGACCACGTCGTGGTCCATGAGCAGCGCGTGTGCGCCCTCCACGGTCTCGGGGCCGAGGGTGACGACGGCCCGCGCCCCGGAGCGCTTGAGCACCTCGACGCCGCGCGGCCCGAGCCCGGAGCCGGGCACGAGCACGGCGACCGGTCGCAGCTCCGCCCAGGCGCGGGCGGCCTCGTCGTCGTGGACGCCGACGGTGCCGTACTGGACGACCGTGTAGTCGAGCAGGCTCAGCGCGGCCTGCAGTTCGTTGATGAACCTGCTGTACAGCGGGCCCACGGGGAACGCGGGCGCGGGCATCAGGACCATGCGGCTGTGTCCGGCGCGCAGACTGCGGGCGGCCGCGTGCGGGACGTACCCGAGTTCACGCGCGGCCTCACGGACGCGGCGGCGGGTGGGCTCGCTGATCCGGACGGCGCGGGCGTTGTTCAGCACGTAGGAGACGGTCGCGCGCGAGACGCCGGCCAGGCGGGCCACATCGGCGCTCGTCGGCACGGAGCGCGTCGGTGCGGGGGGCGCGGGCGCGGGCGGGTTCGGTATCTGCACCATGACGTACGGCATCTTCGCAGAAGCCGTAACGCGCCCTTCATGCGGGGGAGTTGAGAATGCGCACGGGTGTGTTCGGGGAGGTCAGGCGGGGGTCCCGGTGATCCGGTCGACGAGGTCGGTCCAGGCGTCCTCGAGACGCTGGGGCGGCAGCCCGCACTGGTGCATCAGGTGGTGGATCAGGGCGGGGTCGAGCTGGGCGAGCAGCGTGTGGGCGAGCACGTCGCAGTCGGCGTCCGGGACCGCCTGGCGCAGCAGCAGCGCGACGTGGTGGTGCCGCACCCGGTAGGGCGGGACGGTGAAGCGGCGGCCCGCCTCCGGTTCGGCCGCGAGCTGGAGCTCCAGGTCCTCGACGGTGCGGCGCAGGGCGGCGCGGCCGAAGGCGCGCAGCCGTTCGGCCGGGGGCGCACCCGGACCCAGCGGCGGCGGGCCGCCGAGGAAGGCGGCCTGGAGCTTCTTCTCGCTGTGGTCGAGGAGGGCCATGAGCAGGCCCGTACGGTCGCCGAAGCGGCGGAAGACGGTGCCCTTGCCGACACCGGCCGCGGCAGCGACCTCCTCCATGGTGACGGCGTCGGCGCCGCGCGCCGCGACGAGTCCGGCGGCCGCCTCCAGCAGCCGGGCCCGGTTGCGGGCGGCGTCGGCGCGCAGGCAGGGCTCGTCGTCGAGACCCAGCTGCAGCAGCTGCGGGGGCTCGACGGGCTCCTGAGGGATCGGGGCGGGCGGCGGCACGGCGGACATGAAGCCAGCGTAAAGCATCGGGAATGAAACTGGACCGTGGTCCGGTTGAAGTGCTACAACTGCAAAGCGGACTCCGGTCCGCATTGTGTCTCAGGTCATAGTCCACCCCCTGGAGTTTCCTCATGTCTGTTCGCACCCTCGCCCTCGTCGGCAGCCTTCGCGCCGGTTCGCACAACCGTCAGCTGGCCGAGGCCGCGGTGAAGCTCGCGCCCGAGGGCGTCGAGATCGCGCTGTACGAGGGACTGGCGGAGATCCCGTTCTACAACGAGGACATCGACGTCGAGGGCGACGTGCCGGCCGCCGCCGCCCAGCTGCGCGAGGCCGCTGCGGCCGCGGACGCGCTGCTGCTCTTCACCCCCGAGTACAACGGCACCATCCCGGCCGTGCTGAAGAACGCCATCGACTGGCTGTCCCGGCCGTTCGGCGCCGGCGCCATCGGCGGCAAGCCGGTCGTCGTGGTCGGCACCGCCTTCGGCCAGTACGGCGGCGTCTGGGCGCAGGACGAGACCCGCAAGGCGGTGGGCATCGCCGGCGGCAAGGTCGTCGAGGACCTCAAGCTGGCCATCCCCGGCTCCGTGACCCGCTTCGCCGAGACCCACCCGGCGGACGACACCGAGGTCGCCGAGCAGCTGGCGGAGGTCCTCAACCGCCTGCACGCCCTGGTCGACGGCGAGCAGGCCGCCGCCTGACGACACACCCCGAAGGGGCCGGAAGCCAAGAGCTTCCGGCCCTTTCGCCATGCCGAGAACCACGTACCTCGCCCAACGACCCTGCCGGCGCACACAGCAGGCCGACCCCTGTGACGTACACGCAACGACGAAAGCACCGTAGAAGCCGCCGGCCTGGGAAATTACCGAGGAGCTCGGTTCAGGGTGTCCCAGGGGTGCTGCACGGGTTACGGACGTTCCAGCAGATGGTCAATGAGTAGAGCCACCGCGACAGCACCACCGAACGCCTCGGCCGGCGAGGCCCCCGCTGTGAGCAGGCCCCACCCGGCCATGATGGCCACCAGCAGCACCACCAGTGCGTATACATTCATCAGCTCGATCCCTTCGCACGGTTGTGCCGCCAGGGAGCGTTGAGGGCTGTGCCGGCCGTGCGGGCGGCCGGCACCTTGTGCCGACGAAACGGTTTCATGGCGGCTCTCCTTGCCCAAGTCGCTGACGTAGCAGCCGATTCGTCAGTTTCCGACGCGTCCGCCTTTTCGTCAGGGGCCGTTGCTGTTCGCCGCCCCGGGACGCGATCGGGCGAGCACACTGGGGGATGAGAATCGACGTGGCCATCCACAATGGCCCTTGACTCGAGCAGTGTGGGGGCGTTACCGGCCCGAGGCGCAGGGGGTATGGCATGGCGACACAGTGGACGTGGGAGATGTGGTCGTCCCGATGGGCAGGGTCCCCGGAGGAAGACCTCGCCTCCGTTTTCACCCGGGTCCGGGTCAGTCGCACGGCCAGGACTCGGGCGGAGTGGGCCAGGGACGGACGGACACGCGCGTTCTGCGAGCTAGGCGCGTACCTGCTGCACCAGCACCATCTGAAGGGGGAAGCGACGGCCGAGCGACGTCTGTTCCGTAACCTCGGTGGCGAGGAGTTGATGCGCTTGGCCGCTCGGTTGATCCCGGACCAAGGCCTGGCGGAGGCACTGGACAGGCAGAGGTGGAGTGATACCTGGGGCCACCAGGAGGCCTACATCGAGGACTTACTGGCCTACATCTTCCGCAGCGGCCCCACGCTGAGAAGAATCCTCGAGGCTCAGCAGCAACTGGTCGGCCACGCGCAGTCCATGCCGCTGGGCGAGCTCATCCGCGCCGGGGTGGAGGTCGAGATGGCTTCCAGTGTGGAGGACCCCGTCGTCGCCCTGCAAACCTTCCTAGAAGCTGCCCTCCCTCACAAGCCGACCATTCGCGTGGCCGTTGCCCGGATCGAGAGCGAGATGCTTCAGGTCTGGGCCACGCTGTACGAGGCCCTGCTCACGGCGTACGGCGTACGGCGTACGGCTACGACCCGGTGTGACCCATATGGACATCGCCATGCTGTTCAACACGGTCATCGAGGGCGCCTTGCTCCGCACGCGATCACTCGGGGTGGCGCCGCGGATCTCCACGGGCGAGCACATCCTCGCTGCGGCCATCATCAAGATGCTGCCGGGACTGTGCGAGATCACGCCCGCGGAGGTCGAGACACGAAGGCGCCTGCTGCCCGTATCCCTGCCTTCGGCCGCTCCCCTGACGGGTGAGTGAGAGAGCCTGATGCCCTGAGTGCCGGGAAGTGTCGCCGCCCGCCAGGACGAACAGAGGCTGCGGCGCTGACAGAAGCGGGCAGGCCGCGAGCGCTCCCCTCAAGTACGAAATCCGAAACCCGTCCGGGGCGGCCCCCGGACGGGTTTCGGTCATGCCGCCGTCGGAGCCGTCCGCCCTTGCCGGTGGATCGGCGTGGTCGTCGTCGTCAGGGGCGCTCCCGTGCCCCCGTGGCGTGTCGCCACTATCTCCGCCGCGATGGAGAGCGCCGTCTCCTCGGGGGTGCGGGCGCCCAGGTCGAGGCCGATCGGGGAGCGCAGGCGGGACAGGGCCCGCTCCCCCACCCCCGCTTCCCGCAGGCGGCGCAGGCGGTCGGTGTGGGTGCGGCGGGAGCCCATCGCTCCGACGTACGCGACCGGCAGCCCCAGCGCCACCTCCAGCAGCGGCACGTCGAACTTGGCGTCGTGCGTCAGCACGCACAGCACCGTGCGGGCGTCGGTCCGCGTGGTGCGCAGATAGCGGTGCGGCCAGTCGACGACGACCTCGTCCGCCTCGGGGAAACGGGCCCTGGTCGCGAACACGGGCCGCGCGTCGCACACGGTGACGTGGTAGCCCAGGAAGGCCCCCACCCGTACCAGCGCCGCCGCGAAGTCGATCGCGCCGAACACGATCATGCGGGGCGGGGGCACGGACGACTGCACGAAGAGGGTCGGGCGTCCTGCGCAGTAGGCGTCCGCGCCCGGTCCGACCGTGACCGTTCCCGTGCTGCCCGCGTCCAGCAGGTCACGGGCCGCGGCGGCAGCGGCGCGGTCCAGTTCCGCCGCGCCGCCGAGGCCGCCCTCGTACGTGCCGTCGGGGCGTACGAGGAGCACGCGGCCCAGCTGGTCCGCCGGGCCGTCCGTGACCCACGCCAGCGCGCCCGGCCCGCCCCGGGGCAGGTCCGCGAGGGCGGACTCCAGCACCGGCCGGACGGGGCTGCCCGCGCCGACCGGCGTGACCAGCACCTCGATCGTGCCGCCGCAGGTCAGGCCGACCGCGAAGGCGTCCTCGTCGCTGTAGCCGAACCGTTCCGTCCTCGCCCGCCCGTCCGCGAGGGCCTCCTGGCACAGGTCGTACACCGCGCCCTCGACGCAGCCGCCGGACACCGAGCCGATCACCGTGCCGTCGCCGTCCACGGCGAGGGCGGCGCCGGGGCCGCGCGGCGCGCTTCCGCCCACGGAGACGACCGTGGCCACCGCGAACTCCCTGCCCTCCGCCAGCCAGCGCCGCAGGTCGTCGGCGAGGTCAAGCATCCGTACCCCCCGCCCGCAGCACCCGGTCCGGGCGGATCGGCAGACCGCGGTGCCGCACCCCCGTGGCGTGCCACACCGCGTTGGCGACGGCGGCCGCCGCGCCCACGATGCCGACCTCGCCGATGCCCTTGATGCCGACCGGGTCGTCGGGGTCGTGGTCGTCGACCCAGACGGCCTCGACCTCCGGGGGCACGTCGGCGTGGGTGGCGACGTGGTAACCGGCCAGGTCCGGGCCGTAGAGGGCGCCGGAGGCCGGGTCGCGCACCGCCTCCTCGTGCAGGGCCATGGAGATGCCCCAGGTCATGCCGCCGACGAGCTGGTTGCGGGCGGTCAGCGGGTTGACGATGCGGCCGGCCGCGAAGACGCCGAGCATCCGCCGCACCCGTACCTCGCCCGTGGTGACGTCGACGGCGACCTCGGCGAACTGGGCGCCCCAGGTGTGCCGTTCCTTCGCTGCCAGGGCCGCGATCGCCGCGGTCGTGTCCGACCGTACGGTGATGCCCTCCGGGGGCAACTCGCCGCCCGGCACGAGGCGTTCGCGCAGTTCCTCGGCGGCCGCCGCGACCGCCCAGCCCCAGGAGCGCGTCCCCATGGAGCCGGCGGCGATGCCCGACGGCCCGAAGTCGCTGTCGCCGAGGCGTACGTCGATCCGCTCCGACGGCACCCGCAGTCCGTCGGCGGCGATCAGGGTGAGCGCCGTGCGCGCCCCGGTGCCGATGTCGGAGGCGGAGATGCGGACGGTGAAGGTGCCGTCGGGCTCCGCGGTCACCGCGGCCGTGGACGGCAGGGTGCCCGCGGGGAAGGAGGCGGCGGCCGTGCCGGTGCCGACCAGCCACCGTCCGTCGCGGCGCACGCCGGGGCGCGGGTCTCGGGCATCCCAGCCGAAGCGGCGGGCGCCTTCGCGGAAGCAGGCGGCGACGTTGCGTCCGGCGAACGGCAGCCCGCTGACCGGCCCGGTCTCCGGCTCGTTGCGCAGCCGCAGTTCGATCGGGTCGACGCCGCACTTCTCGGCCAGTTCGTCGAGGGCGCACTCCAGCGCGAACGACCCCGGCGCCTCGCCGGGCGCCCGCATCCACGTCGGGGACGGCACGTCCAGTCGTACGACGCGGTTCTCCGTGCGGTGCGCGACGGCGTCGTACATCGTGCGGGCCACGCCCGCGCCCGGCTCGACGAACTCGTAGACCGTGGACGTCTGGTTGAGCGAGGTGTGCTCCAGGGCGCGCAGCCGCCCGTCGGGTCCCGCGCCCAGGCGGACGCGCTGCACGGTGGGGCTGCGGTAGCCGGTGACGGAGAACATCTGGCGCCGGGTCAGGGACACCCTCACCGGGCGGCCCAGTTCGGCGGCGGCCATCGCGGCGGCCACCTGCGGCGGGCGGACGCCCTTGCTGCCGAAGCCGCCGCCGACGTGCTCGGAGCGGACCCGCACCGCGGACACGTCGAGGGAGAACATGCGGGCGAGTTCGTCGGCGACCCAGGTGATGCCCTGGTCGGAGTCGACGACGTCGAGCCGTCCGCCGTCCCACCACGCCGTCGCCACATGCGGCTCCATCATGGCGTGGTGTTCCTCGGGCGTGGTGTACTCCGCGTCCAACACGTGCGCGGAGGCGGCGAGTTCGGCCTCCAGGTCGCCCTTCTCCGTGGTGCCGGGCATGTGCCCGTCGGCGGCGTAGGCGTCGGGCCGGTCCGCGGAGAGCGCGACGTCGTGCGGCTCCTCCTCGTACGTGACGGTGAGGGCGTCGGCCGCCGCCCGCGCCTGCTCGGGCGTCTCGGCGACGACGAGGGCGACGGGCCAGCCGGCGTGCGGCACGCGGTCGTGCTGGAAAACGACGGCGGTCGGGTCCGGCGGGACGCCCAGCATGCCGACGTAGTCGCTGTTCAGGCTGGGGGCGTTGCCGTGGTGGAGGACGGTGAGGACGCCCGGCATGGCGAGCACCGGGCCGGTGTCGACCGACCGGATCCGGCCGCGGGCCACCGTGGACAGCACGAGCATGCCGTGGGCGAGCCCGGCGAACGGGATGTCGCCGCCGTAGCGTGCGGCGCCGGTGACCTTGTCGCGGCCCTCGACGCGGGTGTGCGCGGTGCCGACCTGGCCGGGCACGGCGGGGCGTTGGGGTGCGACGGTCATCGGGAGGTCTCCTCGGCGAGTTCGGTCAGCACGGCCACGACGAGGTTGCGCAGGAGGGTCACCTTGTAGCCGTTGTGGGGCAGGGGCCGGGCCGCCGCGAGTTCGGCGTCGGCGGCGGCGGCGAAGTACTCGGCGGTGGCGGGCGCGCCGACGAGGATCCGTTCGGCGAGGTGGGCCCGCCAGGGCCGGGAGGCGACCGCGCCGAGGGCGAGGCGGGCGTCGCAGACGACGCCGTCGGCCACCTCCAGCGCGGCGGCGACCGAGCCGATCGCGAAGGCGTACGAGGCGCGTTCGCGGACCTTGAGGTAGCGCGAGCGGGCAGCGACGCGGGCGGGCGGCAGCGTGACGTGGGTGATGAGCGCGCCGGGCGGCAGCGCGGTCTCGCGGTGCGGGGTGTCGCCGACCGGCAGGTAGAAGTCGGTCAGCGGGGCCTCGCCTGTGCCGTCGGCGGTCCGCCAGGAGACGACGGCGTCGAAGGCGGTGAGCGCGACGCCCATGTCGGAGGGGTGGACGGCCACACAGTGCTCGGAGGCGCCGAGGACGGCGTGGTTGTGGTGCTCCCCCTCGACGGCCGGGCAGCCGCTGCCGGGTTCGCGCTTGTTGCAGGGCCGGGTGATGTCGGTGAAGTAGCCGCAGCGGGTGCGCTGGAGCAGGTTGCCGCCGACGGTGGCCATGTTGCGGAGCTGGCCGGAGGCGCCGGCCAGCACGGCCTGGGTGAGCGCAGGGTAGCGGTCGCGGACCAGCGGGTGCGCGGCGAGGTCGCTGTTGGTGACGGTCGCGCCGACGCGTACGGAGCCGTCGTCGCCGGCCTCGATCCGGTCGAGCGGGAGGGAGCGGACGTCGACGAGCCGGACGGGCGTCTCGACGCCGTTCTTCATCAGGTCGACGAGGTTGGTGCCGCCGCCGAGGTAGCGGGCGTCCGGGTCGGCGTCCAGCAGGGCGACCGCGCCGGTGACGTCGTCGGCGCGCCGGTAGTCGAACTCCCTCATACGGCGGTCTCCTCGGTGAGCTTGTCGGTGGACGCCTCGGCGGCGGCACGGGCGACCGCCTGGGCGATCTGGCCGTAGGCGCCGCAACGGCAGAGGTTGCCGCTCATGCGTTCCTTGATCTCCTCGGTGGTCAGGGGCGGTGGACCGGCCTCCGGCCGTATGTCCGCGGTGACGGCGCTGGGCCAGCCGGCGGCGTGCTCCTCGATGACGGCGACGGCCGAACAGATCTGGCCCGGGGTGCAGTAGCCGCACTGGTAGCCGTCGAGGTCGAGGAAGGCCTGCTGCACCGGGTGGAGCCGGTCCCCCTCGGCGACGCCCTCCACGGTGGTGATCTCACGGCCCTCGGAGGCGACGGCCAGTTGCAGACAGGAGACGGTGCGGCGGCCGTCGACGAGGACGGTGCAGGCGCCGCACTGCCCGTGGTCGCAGCCCTTCTTGGTGCCGGTCAGGTCGAGGCGGTCGCGCAGGGCGTCGAGCAGGGTGGTGCGGTGGTCGACGGTCAGAGTGTGTTTCTCGCCGTTGATGTTCAGGGTCACGGTGCTGGACGACGTGGGGGGCGTCATGGACGGCCTTCTTTCACGCGGGCAGGCGGACGTGGTCGTGTCTCTGTGCGGGGCGTGCTGACTGCGGGAAGGTGTGACGTGCGCGGTCGTGCGGACGCGACGGTGGCGCGGGGCATGCGGAAGGGCCGTCCCGAGCCGCCCGGGTCCGCCGATACGATGGACCGGAAGCGGACAGCTGTCCGTTACTCAGAACGTAGTGGACAGCTGTCCGCTTATCAAGGACGGGTTTCGGTCACGGCCCGGGAGGAGGACCGGTGGGCGAGCACAAGGACGCGTCCCGGAGCACGGAGACGCCCCAGCGGGCGGACGCGCAGCGCAACCGCGAGCGCATCCTGGCCGTCGCCGTCACCGAGCTGACGCGGTCGGCCGACACCCCGCTGAGCGTGATCGCCAAGAAGGCGGGCGTCGGACAGGGCACGTTCTACCGGAACTTCCCCAGCCGTGAGGCGCTGGTCATGGAGATCTACCGGCACGAGCTGCGGCAGGTCGCCGACAGCGCGGACCAGTTGCTGTGCACGCGGGAGCCCGACCGGGCGCTGCGGGAGTGGATGGACCGGCTGGCCCGGTTCGGCATGACCAAGGCGGGCCTCGCGGACGCGATCCGGCAGGCCACCAGCGCCCCGAACGGGCCGGCGAAACCCGGCCACGACTCGCTGCTGCTCGCGACGAACCGCCTCCTGAGGGCGTGCGAGGAGTCCGGGGCGATCCGGCCCGGCGTGACCGCCGACGACCTGATCCTCGCCCTCGGCGGCCTCTGGCAGCTCGACCCCGCAAGCGACTGGCAGCCGCGGGCGGCCCGGTTGTTCGACCTCGTCATGGACGGGTTGCGGGTGGGGGCACCGGGGCGGAGGGCGACGAACGGCTCCTGAGACCTGTCCGGCGCCACGCGGTGGAGTGCGGGATCGATCGCCTCGAACGACACCGGGCCGCGGCAACGAGGTACGACAAACCCACCGTCCGCCATGAAGCGACCGTGCTGGTCGCTGTCATCGACGAGTGGCTGTGACCAGCACGGCCGTAACACTCCCAGCGATGAGGAGCTGAGGAAGCGGTCGTGTGTCCGCTAGCTCCGGGTGCTCAATCGATCGATCTCGGCCAGCACGCGGTCCACATGCGGACGTACCTGGGCCCGCAACGTCTTGCTCCAGCTTTCTTCGGAGTAGCGGCAGTTGAGGTAGAGCTGCCTGGCGTGCTCCAGGACAGGGCGGTGTTCGGGCGGAAGCCGGGCGAGGGCCCAGTCGGCGGCAGCGTCCTTCGACCTGATCCGGCCGGTGGCCAGCGTGGTCCAGATGCGTGCGAAGGTCAGCAGGACGTTGCGGGTGTCGCCGTCCAGGTTGTCCAGCAGGTCGGGGATGCCTGCCACGCTCGCCCGGACCAGGTCAGGGTGCGGGACGGGACCGAGGACTTGTGCCGGCCGCGGGCCGGTGAGGGGGTGGTCGCCCGTCAGCACCATGGTGATCAGCAGGGCCAGATCGGGCATCGGCTCCGGCCGGGGGACCTCCCCTGCCTCGTACTCGGCTCGCAGCCACTCGCCGTAAAGGAAGTCGCAGGTCGGAGGGTATCGCCATGGCTGGACCCCGGACTGGACGACCACGATGAGCTCGACCGGGCGGACCTCGTTCCGAGAGCCGGAGATCTTGAGCAGTCCATCGAGGAGCGCCTGTCGCTGCCGCTCGTCCATCGACCGTCGGGAGACGACGAGCACGTCCACGTCGCTGGCCGGCCTGGGGTCACCGAGCACAGCTGACCCGTGAAGGTAGACGCCGATGACATCCCCGCCCAGCACACCGCTGGCCAACGCCACGATCTCCTGAAGCTGATCCACCACGCCAGTCTCCCCCGTTGTCCGGTCCGACGGCACGGCATTACGGGTCGGCTCGCGGTCCGCCGTCACGCCCGTCGGGCGGCGCGAGCGCCGTTCGGACGTCACGCGAGCGTCGTCGGACGAGGGGCGAGCGGCAACCGCGCTCCAGGCAAGCGCCGTCGGGCGGCGGGTGAGAACCGTCCCGACGCCGGACCAGGACCGTCGTGCGGTGCACGAGAACGCCCCCAGCCGACGCCGTCAGGCGTCAGACCAGCGCCGTGGGTGCGAGTTCGCGTAGTTCCCGGAGGGCCGCCTCGACGGCCGGGCGGGCGTGGCCGCCGGTGCGGGTGGCCGTGAGGAGCCTTCGGTACGGCTCGCCCGCGCAGCGGACGCGGGTGACCGGCAGGTGCGGGGTGACGTGCGCCAGACGCGGGATCAGGGCCACGCCGAGGCCGTGGGCCACGAGATGCGCCGTGGCGTCCCAGTCGCCCGCGTGGTGGACGACCTCCGGGGCGAAGCCGGACGCGCCGCACGCAGCCATCACCTGGAGCCGGCACGGGCTCTCCGGCACCGGGGCGATCCACGGTTCGTGCGCCGCCTCGGCCAGGTCGACCCGCTCCCGCGCGGCCAGCGCGTGCGCTTCCGGCACCACCAGGTCGAACGGGTCGTCCAGCAGGGGCTGCTGGTCGAACCGCGTGTCGCTCATCGGCGGGTTGAGCGGGGTGGACTCCACCACGGCCAGATCGGCGGCGCCCTCGAAGAGCAGGTCGAAGATGGCCGGAACGACTGCCTCGGTGATCCGGACCGACAGCCGCGGGTGCCGCTCGCCGAGCCGGGCCGCCAACGGCGCGAGCAGCACCGAGACGGCCACCGGGAACCCGGTCACCCGCAGCACCCCGGCGGGGTCGCCGTGGTCGGCGCGCAGATCGAGCTCGGCCTGGTCCCAGCGGGCCTGGATGGCGTCGGCGTGCGCGAGCAGGCTCTCGGCGGCCGGGGTGAGGCGCACCCCACGCCCCTGAGGCTCCAGCAGGTCAACGCCGAGGTCGCGGGCGAGTTGGCGGATCTGCTGGGAGGCCGCGGAGGGCGTGAAGTGGAGGGCGCGGGCGGCCGCGGTGACCGTGCCGTAGTGGGCGACCGCCCTCAGGACGTGGAGCCGGCGCAGGTCAATCATGAAGTCGACGCTTCACGGTGTCGTACACAAAGTCAACCTGGACGTGAACATAACCGACGGCGCACTCTTGGTGTGTCGCGACCGACAGCAGGCACACGAGTCACGTCGAGCACGTGGGAATCCAAGGAGTCGCCATGACCAGCACGACCGGCACCACGGGGACGACCGGCACCGCCTGCCCCTACTGCGGGTGGCCGGACCACGCGGAGCCGTTCCAGGTCGTCTCGCGGCACGCCACCGCGTCGGGCAGCACGGTGTGGACGCGCTGCGGCTGCGGGTCGCTCCAGGTGCGCGCGGTGGACGCGCGCGGCATGCGCGTCGTGTCGCGCAGCCGCCCCGCCGACGTGCCCGCGCCGGGCGGGCGGTGAGGGCAGGCGTTGACAGGCGGTTCGCCTGGGTCGTACTAATCGCGTAGTGATCGCTTACCGGCCGAGGGAGGCCGGCGACCGACGCACCCGGGTGCGGACAGGAGGCGTGGACGTGCGGAGACTCCCCCTGTCCGGGGTGACGGTGGTGACCGTGGAGCAGGCGGTGGCCGCGCCCTACGCCACCCGGCAGCTGGCCGACCTCGGCGCCCGGGTGATCAAGGTGGAACGGCCGGGTGAGGGCGACTTCGCCCGGCGCTACGACACCACCGTGCACGGCACGTCCAGCTACTTCGTGTGGATCAACCGGTCGAAGGAGTCCCTCACCCTCGATCTGAAGGATCCGCGGGGCCTGGATATCCTGCACGAACTGCTGGCGGACGCCGACGTGTTCGTGCAGAACCTCGCCCCGGGCGCGGCCGGCCGGCTCGGCCTGGCCGCGGACGACCTGGCGGGCCGCCATCCGCGGCTCATCCCCTGCACGATCTCCGGCTGGGGCACGACCGGGCCCTGGGCCGACCGCAAGGCTTACGACCTGCTGGTGCAGTGCCAGACGGGCCTGGTGTCGCTCACCGGCACCCCCGAGGAGACCGCCCGCACGGGCATCTCCGTCGCCGACATCGCCGCCGGGATGTACGCGTACAGCGGTGTCCTCACCGCCCTCTACACGCGCGCCACCACCGCCGAGGTGCACCCCGTCGAGGTGTCCCTGTTCGAGGCGCTGGCGGAGTGGATGGGGCAGCCCGCCTACTACACCCGGTACGGCGGCACCCAGCCGCCCCGGCTGGGCACCCAGCACGCGACGATCGCCCCGTACGGCACGTTCCGGGCGGCGGACGGGCGCGAGGTGCTGTTCTCCATCCAGAACGAACGCGAGTGGGCCGCGCTGTGCCGGGACTTCCTCGGCCGGCCCGAGCTGACGGACGACCCGCGGTTCGCGACGGGTCCGGACCGTGTGGCGCACCGGGACGAACTGAACGCGATCGTGGCGGGACGGTGCGCCCGTGACGACGCGGAAGAGTTGCTGAAGGACCTGGAGGCGATCGGCATCGCCTGCGCGGGGGTGAACGACGTCGCGGCGTTCCTCGACCACCCGGTGCTGGCGGCACGCGGCAGGTGGCTTGAGATCGGGGTGCCGGGCGGCACGGCGGACGCGCTTCTCCCACCCGCCGACCTCGCGGGTCTTCCGGCCCGCATGGATCCGGTGCCGGCGGTGGGCGAACACACCGAAACGATCCTGCGCGCCCTGGGCCGCACACCCGAGGACATCGAGGCGCTACGGGCGGACGGGGTGATCTGAGCCGGGCTCGGCACCCTCAGGCCGGTCCCCCGTCACCCGGCCCTTCAGGAGGGACCCGGCGACCCCGCGCACGATGCCCGCGGCGCGCGCACCACAGCGCGGAGCGACCGGCGTCGGCACGCCGCCCGGCCGCCCCGTCACACCCCGGCGGGTCCTCGAGCAGCCGCCACGACGGGCCCTGAACCCGAGCGGCTGACGGCGTCGGGGCGAGCTACGGCCGGTGCCGGCGCAGCGCGCCCAGGACCTCCTCGTCCGTCAGCTGGTCGAACTCGTCGTACCACTGGCCGACGGCCATGAAGGCGGCCGGTTCGTGGAGGGCGATCAGGTCGTCGGTCTCGGGGCGGAGGGCCGCGGCGCCCGACGGGGAGGCGACCGGGACGGCCAGGATCATGCGGACGGGGTCGCGGGCGCGGAGGGCACGCAGGGCGGCGCGCGCCGTGGAGCCGGTGGCCAGGCCGTCGTCGACGACGACCACCGTGCGGCCGCGCGGGTCGGGCGCGGGCCTGCCCTGCCGGTAGAGCCGTTCGCGCCGGGCCAGCTCGGTGCGTTCCCGTTCGACGACGGGCGCCAGGTCGTCCCGCGTCAGCCCCAGGCCGCGCACGGCGTCCTCGTCGAACACGGGCACCCCGTCGCCGGCCATGGCGCCGACGCCGTACTCCTCGTGGCGGGGCGCGCCGATCTTGCGGACGACGAGGACGTCGAGGGGCGCGCCGAGCGCCTCGGCGACCTCCGCTGCGACGGCGACTCCACCGCGGGGCAGCGCCAGCACGAGGGGGTCGGGCAGGTCGCCGGCGTCCTGCCTCTCCCGCAGCCGCGCGGCCAGTTCGCGGCCGGCCTGCCGGCGGTCACGGAACCGCATGCCGGTGCCCTCCCTCCGAGCGGTCACGACCCGGTCGGCACCCGCGTACCCCTTCCCCCGGTGCGTGAAGCACCGCCGCGGGGCATGGGGTGCGTGCGCTCGGGCAGTCGTGGTGCATGGTCGGTGACACGGGTGAGCCGGGTCAGGCGCCGCGGCGGGACCGCAGCGGGCACCGCTCGGTGGCGCAGGAGGACGACGTACGCATCGAGGCCTGGGCGGCGAGCCGCGAGCACTGCCTGGCCGAGGCGGTGGTGGCGATGGTGGAGTGCTTCGCCGACGTGTCCGGCGTCAGACCGACCGGGGTGGACCGCATCCGGCTGGCCGAGGGAAGCGACGAGGACCTGCTGGCCGCGCTGCTCGACGAGATCCTGTACCGGCTGGAGGCGTACGGCGAGGTGCCGGTGGACGTGGAGGCCGACGAGGCCGAGGGCGGTCTGGACGTGCGGCTCGCGGTGGCGGGCCTTGCGGACGTGCGGGTCACCGGGGAGATGCCGACGGACGTCGGCTGGGACGACCTGCGGCTGTCGCCGGGGCCGTACGGCTGGTCGTGCGCGGTGACCGTGGACGGCTGAGCCCGGCCGCCCCGTTCAGCGGGTGGGCGTCGCGCGGCTGATGTCCGCGAGCGCGGAGTGCGGGTCGACCTCGGCGGCGAGGTCGCCGAGGCTGACCACGCCCACAGGGCAGCCGCCGTGCTCCACCACGGGCAGCCTCCGCACGGCGTGTTCCCGCATCAGCTCGACGGCGTGGTCGGTCGTGTCGTCCGGGTCGAGCGTCACCAGCGGCGGGCGGGTGCACAGCGAGCCGACGTTCGTGGCCTCGGGGTCGTGCCCCTCGGCGACGCCCCGCAGCACGATGTCGCGGTCGGTGAGCACGCCGAACAGATCGCAGTCGTAGGCGACGAGGACGTCACCGACGTTCTGCTCGCGCATCAGCCGCGCCGCCCGCGTCAGCGAGGTCATCGGCTCGACGGAGGTGATGTGCGCGGACATCACGTCGCGTACGCGCGTGGTCATGGGGCACCTCCCGGTGCGTGGTCGCGGTCGCGGATGCGGTCGCGGGCCTCCCCCTGAGGCCCGCGTAGCCCGCCGCGCCGGGAGTAAACCGGTCCGGTTTGCCCGCCGCGGCCCGGCTCGCTTGGATGGGCCGGTCCCCGGCGGCCGCAGGGGACGGGGCCGGCGGGAGCGGGGGGCGGATGGGCGGGCGGCGGTCGGCGGCGTGGCGGTTCGGGTGGCTGTGGACGGCGTACGGGGTCAGCACCTTCGGCACGCGGTTCGCGTTCGACGCGTTCGCGCTGGTCGCCCTGCTGGTGCTGCACGCCGGTCCGGCCCAGGTGTCGCTGCTGGCGGCGGTCGGTCCCGCGGTCGGCGCGGTGCTGTCGGTGCCGCTCGGCCCCTGGGTGGAGTACCGCCGCAAGCGCCCGGTGATGATCGCGACGGACCTCGTCCGGTGCGTGGTGCTGCTGAGCGTGCCTCTCGCGTACGCCCTCGACGCGCTCACCGTGGCTCAGCTGCTCGTGGTGTCGGTGACGGTGGCGGCGGCCGACATCACGTTCCAGGCGGCGGTCGGCGCGTACGTGAAGGACGTCGTGCCGCGTGAGGAGCTGCTGCGCGCGAACGGGCGGCTGGAGTCGACGACGTGGACCGCGACCATGCTGGGGCCACCGCTGGGCGGTGCGGCGATCGGCCTGTTCGGTCCGGTGACGACGGTGGTCGCCGACGCCGTGAGCTATCTGCTGTCGGCCGGAGCGCTGGGCGCGGCGGGCGGCGGCGACCGGCGGCCCGACCGGCCGGACCCACGGCTCCGGCTGCGGGCCGGTGATCTGCTCGACGGGTGGCGGTACATCCTGCGCAGCCGTGATCTGCGTCCGCTGTTCTTCAACACGGTGCTGGTGAACGGGCTGATCATGGCGTCGTCGCCGCTGCTGGTCGTGCTGATGGTGGGCCCGCTGGGCTTCGCCCCGTGGCAGTACGGTCTGGCGTTCGCGGTGCCGTGTCTGGGCGGTCTGGTCGGTGCGCGCCTGTCACGGCGGCTGGTGGCGCGGTTCGGGGAGCGGCGGGTGCTGCGGGTCGCGGGGACGCTGCGGGCCTGCTGGTCGGTCGGGCTGGCGTTCGTGGGGCCGGGCGTGACGGGTCTGGTCCTGGTGATCGTGATCGAGTTCGGGCTGATCACGAGCATGGGCGTGTTCAACCCGGTGTTCTCGACGCGCCGGCTTGAGCGGACGCCGGCGGACCGGGTGGTCCGCACGCTGTCGGCGTGGTCGGCGACCAGCAAGGCTTCGATCGCGGCGCTGACGGCGCTCTGGGGGCTGCTGGCGAGTTTCACCGGCCCCCGCACGGCCATCGCCCTCGCGGGCGCCCTGCTCCTGGCCACCCCGCTGCTGCTCCCCCGCCGGCTCGACGAGGCGCGCCGGGACCAGGACAGCGAGGCGGAGGCCAAGGCGTGACCACGCCGACGGCGGCGTCGCGTCCTAGACCCGTTCGAGCGGGCGGTGCGGGAGGGCAGGCAGTTCGACGCGTACGGCGTCCTGGGGGCGGACCGTCCCGCTCCGGTGCACGACGGCCATCACGCCGCACTTGAAGACGAACTCACCAATGACGGGGTCCAGCGCGAACATCTCGCCGAGCAGCCCTTCGCGATAGGCGTTGATCTTCGAGCAGGGGTTGCGCAGCCCGGTCACCTCGACAACGGCCTCGTCGCCCAGGTGGAGCAGGGCGCCGGTGGGCAGGCCCAGCAGGTCCACTCCCCGGGTGGTGACGTTCTCGCCGAGCCCGCCCGGGGCGACGTCGTAGCCCTTGAGCGCGAGTTCGTCGAAGAGTTCCTCGTGCATCAGGTGGACCTGCCGCAGGTTGGGCGCCTCCGGCTCGTACGTCATGCGGAACTGGTGGCGGATCGTCTTCCCCGCGTGCACGTCCCCCTCGACTCCCAGTCCGGCGAGCAGTGTCACGGCGTCGTTTTGGGCTTGCTGAACGAGTACGTCGCGTGACGGCTCACTGCGGTGACCTGGCCGGGCATCGTGCCCCCTTTCGTCGGGCTGCGGCCGGTCGATCGTACGGGCCGCCGCGCACGTGCCGGTCACCGCCCCTCAGCGGTGGCCGAGGACGTTGACCACGCGGCCGTCGGGGTCGCGGACGAAGAAGCGGCGGACGCCCCACTCCTCGTCCTGCAGCGGATGGACGATCTCCGCACCGCTCTTCCGCACGGCCTCGTGCACCGCGTCCACGTCGTCCACCTCCACGCTGAGGTCGGGGTGGACCGGTGCCGTCGCGTCCTGCGTCATGATGCTGACCTGCGCCGTCGGGTTCGACGGTGATGCCAGCGTCATGATCCAGCCGTGGTCCATGACCTCCTCGAAGCCCAGCAGACCGTAGAACTCCCCGTGTTCTGCGGGGTCTTCGGAGTGGAGGTTGGGCACGACACGGCGGACGGTCATCGACGGCTCCCTCGGGTCTGTCGGGTCTGTCGGGCGGCGGTCATGGAACGTACGAGCAGCACCGCGCGGCGCCGGGTGACGGCCTCCTCAGGCTAGCCGTCACGCGGCCGGGACGGCCGGAGAGGACACTCGGCGGCGGCGAGCGACGAACGGGCCGGCACCGGCGCTCATGGGCCGGGCTGCGGGGCTTCCAGTTGTTTCGGTTCCGCCGCCCCGAGTTCGGTCTCCGTGGCCCGGGCCGAGTTCCCGGATCGACGCGGGACGGCTCGCGCCGGGGACCGGGATGACGGTGCGGGCTCCGCGGCGAGGCCTCGGCGGCCTGCTCGAGGTGGGAGGGGTGGCGTCCACGGTCCGACTGCCGTCGCCGGGTCGGCCCCGTCCCCCTTGGTGTCCACGAGGACGTGGGAGGTGTCGCCGCCGTCACAGGCGACTCCGGCACGCTGACGAACCACAGGCCGACCGCGTGAGCCGGCCAACTGCTCGCGACGCCGGGTCACTCCGGCGTGACCGACGAGACGCTGCCTAACCAGGCAGGGGCGCCCGCGCGTCCAGCAGGCCCTCGCCGCGCAGGTCCGCCCACAACCCCGCCGGGACCGTCATGCCGTATGCCTGGGTGTTGCGCCGTACCTCCTCGGCGGACCGCATGCCGACGACGACGCCCGCGACGACGGGGTGGTGCAGCGGGAAGTCCATCGCCACGGCCGGCAGGGTGACGCCGTGCGCCTCGCACACGGCGGCCAGGCGGCGGGCGCGCTCCAGCGTGCGGGGCGCGGCGGGTTCGTAGTCGTAGGTCGCGCCGTCGGACGGGCGGGGCGTGGCGAGGACGCCGGAGTTGAAGACGGACGCGGCGAGCACGGACACGCCGCGGGCCTCGCAGGCGGGGAGCAGGTCGTCCAGCGCGCTGTGGTCGAGCAGCGTGTAGCGGCCGGACAGCATCACCACGTCGACGTCGGTCTCCTCGACCAGACGGGTCAGCTTGCCCGAGTGGTACATCCCCGCGCCGATGGCGCCCACCGTCCCCTGCGCGCGCAGTTCGGCGAGAGCCGGGTAGCCGTCGCGCAGCGCGTCCTCGAAGTGCTCCTCCGCGTCGTGCAGGTACAGCACGTCGATCCGGTCGACGCCCATGCGTGTCAGCGAGTCCTCCACGCTGCGCAGCACGCCGTCGCGGGTGAAGTCCCACACCCGGCGGTGGGTGGCGGCCACCTCGAAGGCCTCGTCCTTGCCGCCTGCGTCGTCCTGCGGCACCAGCACCCGGCCGACCTTCGTGGACAGCGTCCACGCGTCCCGCGGCCTGCCCCGCAGCAGCGCGCCGACTCGGCGTTCGGACTGACCGATGCCGTAGTGCGGCGAGGTGTCGAAGTACCGGATGCCGCTGTCCCAGGCCTCCTCCAGTGCCCTCGCGGCGGTGTCGTCGTCGACCGCCTCGAACAGCCCGCCGAGCGGACCGCCTCCGAAGCCCAGTTCCGTGACGTGCACGTCGCTCTTGCCGAGCCTGTTGCGTCGCACCGGCTGTCCTTCCGGTCGGCGGGAACGTCCTCTGCAGGTTGCCGCTCAAGTCTGGTTCGGTCCAGAGGTTTTCACACCAGGGCCTCTCCTGACGGCTGTCAGGGACGTCGTGGGGACGAACCGACCACCGTGCAGGAGTTCACCGGGAGCGGTCTCGCCCGGGTGAACAGCCCGTACTTCCAGGGCGGACAGAGGATCGAGGGCGTGCCCGGCTGCCGAGCGCGCTCGAGCGGGGGATGGGGCGGGCCGGTGATCCCGGCCCGCCCCTCGGTCATGCGCCCCGCGCATCCCGACGCGCTCAGTACCAGCCGGTGTTCACCAGTGCGTGCCCGTTGCACGCGAGGACGGCGCGGGAGACGCGCCCGTTCAGGTTGTTCCCGATCTTCGTGTAGGCGTAGTCGAGGCCCGCGTCCACGGTCTCGGAGACTCAGCCGTCGGCCCGTCCCGCACCGCTGTTGGAACGCTCCAGCAGGGCCACGCAGTTGGCGCCCGCGTTCTCGATGCGCGCGAACGAGCCGCACGTGTCGGAGTAGTAGTACTTCAGCGCCATGCCCTCGAAGGTCCTGGCGTCGACCTGGCGGAAGGTCCCCGCACAGCCGGAGACCGTGGGGTACTGCCCCTCCCTTGCGTAGGCCCCGTAGTTGCCGCCCGAGAACGGCTCGGCGTGGACGGCGGTCGCGGGCAGGAGCGCCATCACGGCGGCTGCGCCCCCCGCGGCCAGCAGGGTCTTGAGCGATCGGCGGCTCATGGTCCCTCTTTCCTGTTGGCGTACGGTGTCACGGCCGGCGCCCCGGTCATGGGCGCCCCGCCTGTCGCCGTGACCGTACGGGCCGTCAGCGCGTCCCGGTACCTGACAGTTGTCAGGGGCGGGCGCGCGGCAGCAGCGCCAGGTCCTCCTCCCGCACCGGTCCGAAGCGCAGGGCGACGGGGGCGAGGCGGGCGCGCTCGGCGCCGGTGCGGCTGCCGTCGGAAGCGCCGCTCTGCCCACCGGGGTCGAGGCGGAGCCTGGTGTGGGCCAGGTGGTCGATGTGGTGGTCGACCGCCGCGCGGGTCAGGCCCCGGCAGGACTCCGGCGGGCGCAGCGGGTCGACGAGTTCGCCGACGGCGGGCAGGGCCGTGCCGGCGGGGTCCCGCAGCCGGGGTTCGCAGAGGGCGACCAGGACGGGGGGCCGGTTCCGCTTCCGGCGGGAGCCCGTTTCCGGCCGCGCTCCCCCACCGTCACGCCTGCGCGGTGGGCCTTACGACGATCTCGCCGACGTCGACTCCGGCGGGCTGCTCGATCGCGTAGCCGATGGCGGAGGCGACCGCGGAGGGCGGCATGGCGATCTCGTCGCGCATCCGGGTCATCGCCGCTGCGGCCTCGGAACTGGCGCCCTTGCCGACTCCCTCGGTGTGGGTGAAACCGGGCGACACGACGGTCACCCGCAGACCGGGGCCGGACTCCTGGCGCAGCCCCTCGGAGATGACGTGCACGGCCGCCTTGGTGGCCGCGTAGACGGCCTGGGGCGACTTGACGACGCGGGCGGCGGTGGAGCTGACGTTGACGAAGTGTCCGGTGCCCTGTCGGCGGAAGACGGGGAGGGCCGCGCCGATGCCGTTGAGCAGGCCGGTGACGTGCGTGGCGACCATGGCGTCCCAGTCGTCCTGGCGGAGCTCGTCGAACGGGGAGACGGCCATGGTGCCCGCGTTGGACACGAGGACGTCGAGACGTCCGTGCCGCTCGAGCGCGGTGTCGGTGAGGCGGCGAAGATCCTCACGGCGGGTGACGTCGACGACGACGCCGGCGGCGGTCCCGCCCTGGGCCGTGATGCCGTCCACCACGGCGTTCAGCCGGTCCTCGCGCCGGGCGCCGAGCACCAGTCGGGCGCCCCGCTCGGCGAGGAGGCGCGCGGTCGCCTCGCCGATGCCGCTGCTGGCGCCCGTGATCGCGATGACCTTGTCCTGGACGGTCGGCATGACCGGGTTCCTTCCCTGGGGTGTCCGCGGGTCGTCGCATGACCTACGGTGAAAGCGGAGACGTCCCCGCTTTCCGTCCACGCTAAGTGGGGGTGCCCCCACTTAGCAAGCCGCCCCGGGAAGGAATGCCGACGAGATGGCCGAGCAGGCGCCCCGACCACTGCGCGCCGACGCGCAGCGCAACAGGGAGAAGATCCTCACCGCAGCCGCCCGCATGTTCAGCGCGGAAGGGCTGACCACGCACATGGACCGGATCGCCAGGGAGGCGGGCGTGGGCAGCGCGACGCTGTACCGCAACTTCCCCACCCGGGAGGCGCTGGTCGAGGCGGTCTACCGCAACGAGGTGGCCCAGCTCTGCGCATCCGTCCCGTCATTGCTGGAGCGGCACCGACCCGAGGAGGCCCTGCGGGCGTGGACGCGGCTCTTCCTGGACTACGTCACCACCAAGCACGGCATGATCGACGCGCTGCGCGCCATCGCGGCGACGGGCGCCAACCCCTACGGGAACAGCCGGGAGATGATCCACACCGCCCTGGGCACGCTCATGGACGCGTGCGCGGCGGCCGGCGTGATCCGCACCGACGTCCCCGCCTCGGACATCGGCGCGGCGCTGGAGGGCATCGCCCTCACCTCGGCGGGACCCGGCCGGCGGGAGCAGGCGGAGCGGCTGCTCGACCTGATGCTGGACGGTCTCTCGGTCCGCCGGGGCTGAGGGGCGCGCCGGCTCAGACCCCGGCGGCCTCGGCCGCCTCCTCGACGCGTGCGGCCACCCAGGCCAGGAACTCCCGCACGTCGTCGGCGGGCAGCACGGCCGCCTCCGCGCGGGGGCGCTCGAAGCTGCGCAGCGCCTCGGCGATCAAGGGCTCGAAGGCGGGCTCGGACGCGGCGACGATCTCCCCCGCCCGGCGCTTGGCGAACCAGTGGCCGGTACGGCAGTGGACGGTGGCGCGGCAGCCGTTGAGCACCCGGTTGTCGGCCAGATGCCCGTCCCCGTCCGCGTGTTCGCGCACGGAGGCGCGGAGGGCGGCGAGCACCGTGGGCCGGTCAGGGGCGGCGATCACCTCCCGCGCCTGCGCGCCGTACAGCGGGAGTCCGGCCTGGCGGGCGACGGAGCGGTCGATGACGTACCAGAAGTCGGGCGCCTCCGCGGGGTCGTAGCCGGCGCGTTCGGGCAAGGAGGGTCCGGTGTTGAGGTCGAGCAGGTAGCCCGCCTCGCCCGACGGGCGGGCGGCGAAGCCGGCGGCGTAGACGACCAGTTCGAGGCCGGCGGCGGGGCAGGGCAGCGCCGGGTGGGCGAGCGTCGCGGCCAGCTGGGCGAGGTCCGCGCGGGGCGGGGCCGGGTCCACGACCACCGTGACGTCGACGTCGCTGCGCCCGTGGCGGTAGTCGCCCAGGGCGAGCGAGCCCACGACGAGGACGCTCACCAGACGGTCCCCGAAGACGGCGGAGGTACGACGGACCAGCTCCTCCAGATAGGCGCGCAGTTCCGGCGGCGGGAGGGAGGGACGGCTCATGCCCCCAGTGTCACCCCGGCGAGGCGTCCCGTACGGCTCATGTCCACAGCTCCCCGCTGTCGCACACCCGGGCGCCCATGTTGCGCTCCATCATCCGCAGGGCCGCGTCCGCCAGATCCTCGTGGATGTGCGCGACGGCGTCCCGGGGGACGGTCACGTCGAAGTGCCGGATGTGCGCGTCGAGCGAGGAGTAGAGCACGCACTGCTCCGTCACCTGCCCGACCAGCACCAACTGGTCGATGCCCTGCTGGGTGAGCAGATAACTGAGCGGGGTCTCGAAGAAGATCGAGTGCCGGGCCTTGACCACGAACAGCGACGACTCGTCCGGTACCAGCGGCTCGACCAGATGCGCGTGCTGCCCCGCCAGCGCCTTGTCGAGCAGTTCGCCGTGGTGCGAGCGCCACTCGCCGAAATTGTCGTTGACGTAGATCACCGGCGCGTCCTGCCGCCGCGCCCGCTCCAGCAGCCCGGAGATCACCGGGACCACCGTCTCGGCGGACGGGAGCAGCTGGTCGGCGTCCGGGTGGTCGTACGTGTTGATCATGTCGATGACGATCAGTGCGGTCTTGCCCATGCCTCCAGGGTTCCACCCGCGCGCCGCATCAGGCATCCGCACGGCGGCCCGGACACGGCGGCGCCCGCTGCGGGGCCTCCGGCCGTACTCCGACGTCAACGGGGCCGTCCGGCCCTGGCCGGGACCTGTTCCGCGACCGACCATGGGGAAATGATCCACAACGATGGCTTCCGGGCACTCGACCGGCAGGAGTGCCTGCGCCTGCTGGGCGAGGTGCCGGTCGGCCGCGTCGTGTACACGCGGCAGGCGCTCCCGGCCGTGCTGCCGGTGAACTTCTCCCTGGACTCCGGAGGGTCCGTGGTGCTGTACACCTCCGCCGGATCCGACCTGGTACGGGCCGTCGACGGGGTGGTGGTGGCGTTCGAGGCGGACGACTTCCACGCCGGGTGCCGCTCCGGCTGGAGCGTGGTGGTGACCGGCCGGGCGGCGGTGGTGAGCGACCCGGCCGAGCACGAACGGCTGCTGCGCACCGGCCCCCGCTCGTGGATGCCGCTGCGGGACGGCGTGTTCGTGCGGATCGAGAGCGAGATGGTGACCGGAAGGGAGCTGACGGGCGTCGGCGTGGGACCGTATCCGCCCCACGGGGTGGTCAACCCCCTTGATCGATACCGCCGGACGGGTGACGTACCGTACGGCCTGTGACCGCCTACACCCCAGAAGACACTCCGGGCCGCTACGGCCCGCACGCCACCGCCGAGACGGAGCCGCGCTCCGTCGGCCGGGTGCGCACCGAGTACTCCCCCGCGCACGACGGAGACCCGGACCCCGGCGAGATCGTCTGGACGTGGGTCCCGTTCGAGGAGAACGACGGCCGCGGCAAGGACCGGCCGGTGCTGGTCGTCGCCCGTGAGGCGGCGGGCACGTTCCTCGCCGTGCAGCTGTCGAGCAAGGGGCGTACCGGGGACCGGGACTGGGTGCCGATCGGCAGCGGGCCGTGGGACCGGTCGGGACGCGACTCCTGGGTGGCCGTGGACCGGGTGCTGCGGCTGCACGAGCAGGGCATGCGCCGGGAGGCGTGCGCGCTGGACCGGATGCGCTTCAACTCGGTGCGGCAGAGGCTCAGGGAGCGCTACGGCTGGGAGTGACCTCCGCCGGCGCGACCGCCAGGTCCGCGAAGGCCCGCTCGAACGGAGTGCGGGTCGCGCCGTCCCGGGTGCGGTCCAGGATCCCGAACACCACGTGGGTGAAGGCGCCCTCGAAGCGTCCGCCGGGTCCCAGGTGCGCGCGGAACGCCTCCGCGACCTGGCCGGGGTCGTTGCGGAACACGCCGCAGCCCCAGGCGCCGAGCACCAGCCGCCGGTAGCCGTGGTGGGCCGCCGTCTCCAGGACGCGGCCCGCGCGGCGGACGAGCGCGCCGGGCACCTCCCCCACGCGCTCGGGCGCCTTGGCGCGGATCACGCCCGCGTTGGGCGCCGGTGACGTGAGGAAACCGGCCGTGAACGGGGCGCCCAGCAGGGCGCCCCGGTCGTCGCGGAACACCGGCACGGCCGGGGCGTGGATCACCCGGTCGGTGTAGAACGGGTCCCGGTGGGCGCGGTGGCGGTCGTAGAAGCCGGGTGCCCGCAGCAGGCACGTGTACAGCGCGGAGGCGCGGCACAGCGCCTCCTCCTGGGCCTGCGCGCCGTTGAGGTAGCCGCCGCCCGGGTTGCGCGCCGACGCGAAGTTCAGGACGGCCACGGGATCCGTGGCGTGCGGGCCGGTGAGGCGGCGGGCAGCGGCCAGGCTGCTCTCGCCGGTCACCTCGAAGCGGGTGGGCGCGGGCTCGAAGGGCGGCACCGCGACCGGCTCCGGCCCGTGCAGCGTGGTGGCCCGCCGTGCCGCCTCGACGGCGGCCCCGATCTCCACCTCGCGGCCGTCCGGCGCCCGGTAGACGCCCTCCGCCACGACCCGTTCCGTCTCCCGGGCGATCCCCCGCAGCCGCGCGCTCACGGCGCCACCCCCGTAGCCGCCGTGACCGCGCTCCGCGCGTTCCGTGCGTTCCGCGCGCTCCCCCTCGTAGTGCTCACACGAGCATCCTGAGCGATGCTGGGGACGCGGCGCAACGCGGTTTTCGCCGCACCGGACGGTCCGGGTCCGGAGGCGAAAAGCCCCGGTGGGAGGCGCGACGCGGAGGTGACGGACCTCTTACGTCCCGCCGGGCGCTCTTGTGCACGGCGGTTCGAGGGTTTTGGGTGGACGCGTCGATACGGCCTGGGCCGACCGGGCTCCGGGCCGGCGGCATGGTGGTGTCTCAGGAGGATTCCCGCATGTCAGATCCGTCGAGCGGTTGTGCGCCGTACCGCACGGCCGTCACCGAGGCCGAGGCGGAGGCCCTGGTACGGGGCATCTGCTTCAAGACCGGACCGCCCCGTCGTCTGGGCGTGGAGGTCGAATGGCTGGTCCACGAGGCGCGCGACCCGCGGCTCCCCGTCTCCCGTGAACGTCTCGAAGCGGCCTACGCCGCACTGCGTGAGGTGCCCCTGCGCTCGGCGCTCACCGTCGAGCCCGGCGGCCAGCTGGAGCTCAGTTCTCCGCCCGCCGCGTCCCTCACCGAGTGCCTGACCACCGTCTCGGCCGACCTGGACGCCGTCCGCGCCGTCCTGCGCCGGGACGGCCTCACCCTGGCAGGGCTGGGCCATGACCCCTGGCAGATCCCCCGCCGGTTCCTCCGGCAGCCGCGCTACGACGCGATGGAGGCCGCCCTCGACCGTACCGGCGCGGCCGGCCGGTACATGATGTGCACCTCCGCCTCCGTGCAGGTGTGCGTGGACGCCGGCCACGAGGAACCCGGCCCGCTCGGCCACGTACGCCGCTGGTGGATGGCGCATCTGCTGGGCGCCGTGCTGGTGGCGGTGTTCGCCAACTCCCCCGTCTCCGCGAGCCGGCCCACCGGCTGGCTCTCCACACGCCAGCTGCGCTGGGCGCAGATCGGCGCCGGACGGGCCGGCGCGCCCGCGCTGGACGCCGATCCGCGCGGCGCCTGGGCCCGGCACGTGCTGGACGCGCCCGTGATGTGCGTGCGCGAGGACGGCGACGGGCCGTGGGAGGTGCCGGAGGACCTGTCGTTCCGGCACTGGACGCGCCGCCGGGCGCCGCGCGCGCCCACCCGCGACGACCTGGACTACCACGTCACGACGCTCTTCCCGCCGGTCCGGCCGCGTGGCCATCTGGAGCTGCGGATGATGGACGCGCAGCCCGGCGAGGACGGCTGGACCGTGCCGCTGGCCGTGACGGCTGCGCTCTTCGACGACACGGAGGCCGCCGAGACCGCGTACCGGGCGGTGAAAACGCTGGCCGAGCGGACGCGGGGCCTGGCCGCCCCTCACAACCCGCTGTGGCGGGACGCGGCCCGGGACGGACTGGCCGACCCGGAGTTGCGGGAGGCGGCGGCCGTCTGCTTCGCGGCGGCGCTGGACGCCCTGCCCCGGCTCGGTGCCGCGACCGCCCTGGTCGACCGGGTCGCCGCGTTCCGGGACCGCTACGTCGCCCGGGGCCGCTGCCCCGCCGACGACCTGCTCGACGCGTGGCGCGCGCGGCCCGACGGGAGCCCGGCCGGATCCGGCGCGCCCATGCTCACCACCCACCCGCACGGGAAGGACACCCCCTCATGACCGACCCCGCCCTCGACGCCGAAACCCTGCGTGAGCGCGCGGTCGCCTCGCTGGTCGTCGCGCGGGACCGCACCACGCTGCTGACCAGCTGTGTGGAGGACCCCGACCTGACCGCGCAGCACTCGCCGCTGATGTCGCCGCTGGTGTGGGACCTGGCGCACATCGGCAACCAGGAGGAGCAGTGGCTGCTGCGCGCGGTGGCCGGGCAGGAGGCGATCCGCCCGGAGATCGACGACCTCTACGACGCCTTCGAGCATTCGCGCGCCGAACGCCCGAGCCTGCCCCTGCTGTCGCCCCAGGAGGCGCGCAGGTACGCCTCCGACGTGCGCGGACGGGCGCTGGACGTGCTGGAGCGCACGACGTTCGACGGCACCCGGCTGACCGAGGCCGGGTTCGCCTTCGGGATGATCGCCCAGCACGAGCAGCAGCACGACGAGACCATGCTGATCACGCACCAGCTGCGCAAGGGCCCGGCCGCGCTCACCGCGCCCGACCCGGAGCCGGTGACGCCGTACACCGGGCCGGCGGAGATCCTGGTGCCGGGCGGTCCGTTCACGATGGGCACCTCGGACGAGCCGTGGGCGCTGGACAACGAACGGCCCGCGCACCGACGGGAGGTGGCGCCGTTCTGGATCGACGCCACGCCCGTCACCAACGGCGCCTACCAGGCGTTCGTCGAGGACGGCGGCTACGACGACCCGCGCTGGTGGACGCCCGGGGGCTGGGCGCACGTGCGCCGCGCCCGTCTCACCGCGCCGCTGTACTGGCGCCGGGAGGGCGGACAGTGGCTGCGGCGCCGCTTCGGGGTCACCGAACTGGTGCCGCCCGACGAGCCGGTGCTGCACGTGTGCTGGTACGAGGCGGACGCGTACGCCCGCTGGGCGGGGCGCAGGCTGCCCACCGAGACCGAGTGGGAGAAGGCCGCCCGGCACGACCCGGCCACGGGCCGCTCCCGGCGCCACCCGTGGGGCGACGCCGACCCGGCGCCCGAGCACGCCAACCTCGGCCAGCGCCATCTGCGTCCGGCGCCGGCCGGCAGCTACCCGGAGGGCGCGTCGCCGCTGGGCGTACGCCAGCTGATCGGGGACGTGTGGGAGTGGACGGCGTCCGACTTCCTGCCGTACCCGGGCTTCCGGGCGTTCCCGTACAAGGAGTACTCGGAGGTGTTCTTCGGGCCGGAGTACAAGGTGCTGCGCGGCGGTTCGTTCGCCGTGGACCCGGTGGCCTGCCGGGGCACGTTCCGCAACTGGGACTATCCGATACGGCGGCAGATCTTCTCCGGGTTCCGCACCGCCCGCTCGGCCGAGGGCGTCTGATGTGCCGGCACCTGGCCTACGTGGGTCCCGTGGAGCCGCTGGGCGCACTGCTGGTGGAGCCGCCGCACGGGCTGTACCGGCAGTCGTGGGCGCCCCGCCGGCAGCGGCACGGCACGGTCAACGCGGACGGCTTCGGCGTCGGCTGGTACGCCGAGGGCGACCCGGCCCCGGCCCGCTACCGGCGGGCCGGGCCGATCTGGGCGGACCTGTCGTTCACCGACCTGGCGCGGGTGGTGCGCACGGAGGCGCTGCTCGCCGCCGTGCGGGACGCGACGCTGTCGGGCGCCGACGCGGAGGCGGCCGCGGCCCCCTTCGCGTCGGGGGCATGGCTGTTCAGCCACAACGGGGCGGTGCCGGGCTGGCCCGGTTCGCTCGCGCCGCTGGCGGCCACGCTGCCCGCCTCGGACCTGCTGTCGCTGGAGGCCCGCAACGACTCGGCATTCGTGTGGGCGCTGGTGCTGGCGCGGTTGCGGGCCGGTGACGCCATGGGGCAGGCGCTGGCCGACACGGTCGCCGAGGTCGCCGCGTCGGCCCCGGAGGCCCGGCTCAACCTGCTGCTCACCGACGGCGCCACCGTCGCGGCCACCGTGTGGGGGGACACCTTGTGGTACCTCGCCCGGCCCGGCGGAGGGACCGTCGTCGCCTCCGAGCCCTACGACGACGATCCGCACTGGCAGGAGGTGCCCGACCGCACCCTGCTGGCCGCGAGCCGTACCGACGTTCTGCTCACACCGCTCAAGGAGCCCCTCACGTGAGTCCGTTCCGTCTGACCCGCACCCTCCCCGAGGACGCCACCGGCGCCGCGCTGCGCGAGGACGTCCGCGCGGGACTGACCGGCAGCCCCAAGACGCTGCCGCCCAAGTGGTTCTACGACGCGCGCGGCAGCGAGCTGTTCGAGGAGATCACCGCGCTGCCCGAGTACTACCCGACGCGCGCCGAGCGGGAGATCCTGCTCGCCCGCGCCGACGAGATCGCCGCCGCGTCCGGCGCCCGCACCCTGGTCGAACTGGGCTCGGGTTCCTCGGAGAAGACACGGCATCTGATAGCCGCCCTGGACGGCCTGCACACGTACGTCCCGGTCGACGTCAGCGAGTCCGCGCTGACCGGGGCGGGGCAGGCGCTGACCGCCGAGCGGCCGGGTCTCGAGGTGCACGCGCTGGTCGCGGACTTCACCACGGAGCAGGCCCTGCCGGACACGCCGGGGCCGCGTCTGGTGGCGTTCCTCGGCGGCACCATCGGCAATCTGCTGCCCGCCGAGCGGTCCGCGTTCCTCGCCTCGGTGCGCGCCCTGCTCGCCCCGGGCGACGCGCTGCTGCTGGGCACGGACCTGGTGAAGGACGAGCGGACGCTGGTCCGGGCGTACGACGACGCGGCCGGGGTGACGGCCGCGTTCAACCGGAACGTGCTGCACGTCGTCAACCGGGAGCTGGGCGCCGACTTCGAGCCGGACGCCTTCGAACATGTGGCGGTGTGGGACGCGGAGCACGAGTGGATCGAGATGCGGCTGCGCTCGCGCACCGCGCAGTCCGTGAAGATCCCGGCGCTGGAACTGGTCGTGGACTTCGCGGAGGGCGAGGAGCTGCGGACCGAGGTGTCCGCGAAGTTCCGGCAGGAGGGGGTGCGCGCCGAACTCGCAGCCGCCGGGCTGGACCTGACCCGGTGGTGGACGGACGGCGAGGGCCGGTTCGCGCTGTCCCTGAGCGTGGCCCGCTGAGCGTCGATCGCCGCGCATCGCCCGCCGACCGGGCGCCGCGCGGCGGCCGGGGCCGCCCTCACTCGAAGGCGAGGGTCTCCGTGATGCGCCGCGCGGCGCGCTCCGCCTCCTTCTCGGGGTCGGCGCCGGTGAGCACCTCGGTCATGTACTGCTTGATCGGGTTGTCGGCCTCGACCACGCTCCACCGGGGCGTGGCCGGGGTCGCCCGGCCACGTGCGGCGCCGGCCGCCATGGCCTCGAGGCCCTCCTCCCCCGCGACCGAGCCGGCGAGGTCCGCCTTGTTGGGCACGTAGTTCATGGTGCGGGCGAGGTCGGTGTTCCAGCGGGCGCCGGTGAGGGCCGCGACGACCTCGACGGCGGCGTCCTCGACGTCCGTGTTCGCCGGGACGACGAGGTCGGAGCCTCCCGTGAAGACGGCGCCGGGGCGGCCGGCCTCCTTGCCGGGGACGGGGAAGTAGCCGATCTTGTCCTCCAGTTCGGGGTTCTGCTGGACGATCGCGCGGACCAGTCCGGGGACGGCGACGATCTGGGCGACCTTCCCGTCGGCGAACACGCCCGCCTGCGGCGGGTGTTCCTCGTCGGCGTCGACCGGGCCGTCGCCGAGCTGCTGGAGCCGGCGGTAGAAGTCCATGCCGCGCAGGGCGGCCTCGCTGTCGAGCGCGCCCTTCCACACGCCGTCCCGTTCGGTGGCGAGTTCGCCGCCCTCCTCCCAGATGAACCCGGCGAGCGTGTACCAGTCCTGTCCGGCGAGGTAGATGCCTTGGGTGTCGCCGGCGTCGAGCCGCTCGGTGATGTCCAGCCACTCGTCGCGGGTCCTCGGCGGGGTGACGCCGGCCGCGCGGAACAGGTCCTTGCGGTAGACGACGACGCGGTTGGCGGCGTACCAGGGGATGCCGTACTGCTGGGAACCCCAGCGGCCGGGTTCGGCGAGGCCCGGCAGCCAGTCGTCGCGGCCCCAGTCGCGCATGGACTCCAGGGTGAGGTCGAGCAGCCCGTCGCTCTCGGCGTAGGCGGACACCTGCGTGTTGCCGACCTCGATGACGTCGGGCCCGTCCGGGTCCTTGCCGCGCAGGGCCTGCTGGACCTTCTCACCGATGCCGGTCCACTCCTGGATGCGGAGGTCGAGGTCGAGCGTCTCGTGCTCGCGCTCGAACTCCTCGGTGAAACGGTCCAGGAAGTCCTGCGAGGCGCTGTGCTGCATCAGCCACACGGTGACGGTGCGCCGCTCCGCCGCACTGTCGGACATCACCCCGCAGCCGGTGAGCAGGGAGGCGGACACACAGACGAGGGCGAGCAGAGGGCGTCTCACGTGGGGTCCTGTTTTTCTGTCTGGCGGACAGGGCGGGGCCCGGCGTGGGGGGCGAGCCGGAGCTCGGACGGGTGCTCAGCATCTTGGTATGGACCAATGCCCGGGTCAAGGCCGTCAGGCGAACGCGGCCGACACCTCGCGCCCCGACCCGGGGTGGGGCACGGTGGAGTGACGTGTGCCACTGGCGGTGGAGCCGCCGTGAGAGGAGCAGAGCATGTCGAACCACACCTACCGGGTCACCGAGATCGTCGGCACCTCGCCCGACGGCGTGGACGCCGCCGTCCGCAACGGCATCGAGCGCGCCTCGCAGACGCTGCGCAACCTGGACTGGTTCGAGGTGACGCAGGTGCGCGGGCAGATCGAGGAGGGGCGCGTCGCGCACTACCAGGTGGGTCTGAAGGTGGGCTTCCGGCTGGAGGAGACGGACTGAGCCGCCGTACGGCTCAGGTACGGCCCTCGCGCTCCTGCGCGTCCTTCAGCTCGCCCGATGGGGCCGCCCAGCGCGCGTGGACGACGGTGAACCCGGCCCGCCGGGCGTCCTCGCAGACCAGCTCGTCGTCGTCGACCAGCATCCGCACCTGACGGGTGCGGGACAGACGGCGCAGCACGGCCAGCTTGGTGAACCGGGCGGGCCGCCGGTCGGCGTTGCCGCGCATGTGCAGCTCCCCCTCGGGCAGCCCCTGCGCGGCCAGCCAGTCCACGGTGTCGCGGCGGCAGCGCTCGGGCCGGCCGGTGAGATAGACGATGTCGCACGTCTCGGCGCTCTCCCGCACCAGCGCGATCCCCTCGGCGAGCGGAGGGTCCTGCGGCGCGGCGGCGAAGAAGCCGTCCCAGTCGCGGGGCCTGCGCTCCAGGAAGTACTGGCGGTGCGCGGTGCCGGCGAGGGTGTTGTCGAGGTCGAACACGGCCAGCGGACGCTGCGCGCGATCGGTGCGGTGGGTCACCCGACCACCCTAGAGGGGCGCTCCAGGAATCCTGACCGCTCCCGGGTGTTGAACCCGGTATGAGTTCCGTGATCGCCGCGACCCGCTTCTCCGTCCTCGACCGCTCCAGGGTGCGCGAGGGGCACACCGCTCCCGAGGCCCTGAGGGACACGGTGGATCTCGCGCGGGAGGCGGAGCGGCTCGGGTACCACCGGTTCTGGGTGGCCGAGCACCACGGCGTGTCCGGGGTGGCCGGTTCGGCGCCGACCGTGCTGGCGGCCGCCGTCGCCGGGGCGACCCGCACGATCCGCGTCGGCACCGGCGGGGTCATGCTGCCCAACCACCGTCCGCTGGTCGTGGCCGAGCAGTTCGGCGTGCTGGCCTCGCTGTTCCCGGACCGGATCGACATGGGTCTGGGCCGCTCGGTGGGGTTCACCGACGGGGTGCGCAAGGCGCTCGGGCGCGACAAGGGCGACGCGGAGGACTTCGCGGGGCAGCTCGACGAGCTGCTCGGCTGGTTCGCGGGCACCTCCCCCACGGGGGTGCGTGCCCGGCCGTCCGAAGGACTCACCGTGCCGCCGTTCGTGCTGGCGATGGGCGAGGGCGCGGACATCGCCGCCCGCGCCGGGCTGCCGATGGTCATCGGCGACCTGCGTGACCGCGACCGGATGCGGCGCGGCGTCGACCGCTACCGCGAGCGGTTCCGCCCGTCCGCCTGGGCGGAGGAGCCGTACGTGGTGATCTCCGGGACGGTGGCGGTGGCGGACACGCCCGAGCGGGCCCGTCGGCTGCTGGTGCCGGAGGCCTGGTCGATGGCGTACTCCCGCACGCACGGCACTTTCCCGCCGCTGCCGCCCGCCGAGCGCGTCGAGTCCCTCGCCATGAGCGCCAAGGAGCGCGGTTTCTACGAGGCGGGGCTGGCCGGGCAGCTCGCCGGCACCGCCGAGCAGGTGGAGCGGGGGCTGGAGACGGTGCTGAAGGACACCGGCGCCCAGGAGGTCCTCGTCACCACCAGCACCCACGACCGCGAGGCGCTGCTGGACTCCTACCGGCGGCTCGCCGCGCTCGCGGGGCTCGACGGCGGCGCGACGCGCCGGTGAGGACACCGGCGCGTCGCGGGGAGAGCGGGGACGGGGGCCTCACCGCTCGCGGCCCCGGCCCGGGATGTCACGGCCACCGCGGCCGGGGGTGTCCCCGCGGCCCTTGCGGCCGGACTCGTCGGTCATCTCCGTCTCGGCCTCGATGCGCTCCTTGCGCACCCGGCCGCGCACGGTCTCGTTCGTGACCTTCTCCTCGGTGGTCATCCGGACGCGCTCGACCGGCACGGCCTCGGTGGTGACCACGGGGCGTTCCTCGTGCAGCGTGACCTCGTGCTGGTCCTCCTTGAAGGCGGGACCGGACACCGCGTCGTCACGGTTGGCGTCCGTGATCGGCTCGCGCTCCACGCGTACTTCCTCGTGGCGCACCGGGACGGTCTGCTGGACCTCCTCGGTCACCACGTACTTGCGCAGCCGCGCGCGGCCGCTCTCGTGGCGTTCGACGCCGACGTGCATGCGCTCCTCGGAGCGCGTCATCGCGTCGTCGGTGCCGCGCATGCCGGCCTCGCCGCGGTGGGACATGGCGCCGGACCGGTCGGCGGTCGTGCCCTTGGCGCCCGCCGCGGAGGACATGCCGCCCTTCGCGTCCGTCATCCCGGCCGCACCGGACGTGCCCGACGTGTCGCCGCGGCGTCCGGTCGCGGCTCCCGCGGCTCCCGCGGCACCCGCCGCGCCCGCCGCTCCCGCCGCTCCGGCCGTGCCCGCGGTCCCACCGGTCCCACCGGTCCCGGCACGGCCCGTGGTGCCCTCGCCCTCCTTGGGGTCGCTGAGGACGTTGTCCCAGTTGATCCCGTAGTACTCGTAGAGCCGGTGTTCCTCGTCCGCCGACAGGTGGCCGCCCGCGTCGATGTCCACGCTGGGCGCGCCCTTCACCTTGTCCTTGTCGTAAGGCACCTCGAGGTGGTCCTGGACCATGGAGGCGTCACGGATGGGTACGAACGACTCGCTGGATCCGAACATCCCGGTCTTGACGGTCACCCACTCGGGGCGTCCACTCGCGTCGTCGAGGAAGACGTGCTTCGCGTCGCCGATCTTGTTGCCGTCCCCGTCGTACACGGGGTGGTCCAGCAGGATCGAGATCTCTTCGCGGGTGATCATCTGTCATCACCCTCCTCTCGGGTCACTCCTCTCCGGTTCTCCTGATCAGGAGGTAAAAAACGGGACGAAAGTAATTAATCGCACTTTCTTTTCCACAGTGCGACAGCAAGGTCTCCGGGAACGCGAGACGGGGCCGGAAGGAGCACCTTCTCCCGGCCCCGCCCGTCCGCACCTGCCGGCGAACGTCCGTGGGAACGGCTACCGCTTGCCCGCCTTGCGGGTCGCCCGGAGCCACTCCTTGTTCATGCCCGTGATGGACGTCAGCGGGATGCCCTTGGGGCAGGCGGTGGCGCACTCCCCGGCGAGGGTGCAGCCGCCGAAGCCCTCCTCGTCCATCTGCGCCACCATGTCCAGCACCCGGGTCTCCCGCTCGGGGGCGCCCTGCGGCAGCACGTTCAGGTGGTTGACCTTGGCGGAGGTGAACAGCATCGCCGCGCCGTTGGGGCAGGCCGCGACGCAGGCGCCGCAGCCGATGCACTCGGCGTGCTCGAAGGCGAAGTCCGCGTCCGGCTTCGGCACCGGGGTGGCGTGCGCCTCGGGGGCGGAGCCGGTGGGCGCGGTGACGTAACCGCCGGCCTGGATGATGCGGTCGAAGGCGGAGCGGTCGACGACCAGGTCCTTGACCACCGGGAAGGCGGCGGCCCGCCACGGCTCGACGTCGATCGTGTCGCCGTCCTCGAAGGACCGCATGTGGAGCTGGCAGGTGGTGGTGCGCTCGGGCCCGTGGGCGTCGCCGTTGATGACCAGCGAGCAGGCGCCGCAGATGCCCTCGCGGCAGTCGTGGTCGAAGGCGACCGGGTCCTCGCCCTTGAGGATGAGCTCCTCGTTGAGGGTGTCGAGCATCTCCAGGAAGGACATGTCCGGGGAGACGTCGTCCACCTCGTACGTGGACATGGTGCCGTCGGCGTCGGCGTTCTTCTGGCGCCAGACGCGCAGGGTGAGCTTCATGCGTAGCTCCGCTGGGTGGGGTGGACGTACTCGAAGACCAGGTCTTCCTTGTGCAGGGCGGGAGCCTCGCCGGTGCCGGTGAACTCCCAGGCGGCCGCGTAGGCGAACACGTCGTCCCTGCGGGCCGCTTCGCCGTCCGGCGTCTGGGACTCCTCGCGGAAGTGGCCGCCGCAGGACTCGGCGCGGTGCAGCGCGTCGAGGCACATCAGCTCGGCGAGCTCCAGGTAGTCGACGATGCGGTTGGCCTTCTCCAGTGACTGGTTGAACTCCTCGCCGGTGCCGGGAACCTTGATCCGGCGCCAGAACTCCTCGCGGATCTCCGGGATGCGCTCCAGCGCCTTGCGCAGCCCGGAGTCACTGCGGGCCATGCCGCAGAACTCCCACATCAGCTCGCCCAGTTCCCGGTGGAAGGAGTCGGGGGTGCGGTCGCCGTCGACGGCAAGCAGCAGGTTGAGCCGGTCCTCGGTCTCGGCCAGCACCTCCTGCACGGCGGGATGCTCGTCGGTCACCTCGCCCTGGCGCGGGTTGCGGGCCAGGTAGTCGTTGAGGGTCGCCGGCAGCACGAAGTAGCCGTCGGCCAGGCCCTGCATCAGCGCGGACGCGCCGAGCCGGTTGGCTCCGTGGTCGGAGAAGTTGGCCTCACCGATCGCGAACAGGCCGGGCACGGTGGTCTGCAGGTCGTAGTCGACCCACAGGCCGCCCATCGTGTAGTGCACGGCGGGGTAGATCCGCATCGGCACCTCGTACGGATCCTCGTCGGTGATCCGCTGGTACATGTCGAAGAGGTTGCCGTACCTGGCCTCGACGGCCCCCCGGCCCATGCGCCTGATGGCGTCGGCGAAGTCCAGGTAGACGCCCTGGCCGCCGGGGCCCACGCCCCTGCCCTCGTCGCAGACGTTCTTCGCGGCGCGGGAGGCGATGTCGCGGGGCACCAGGTTGCCGAAGGAGGGGTAGATGCGCTCCAGGTAGTAGTCGCGCTCGTCCTCGGGGATCTGCGCGGGCGGCCGCGTGTCGCCCTTGGCCTTGGGCACCCAGATGCGGCCGTCGTTGCGCAGCGACTCGCTCATCAGGGTGAGCTTGGACTGGTGGTCGCCGGTGCGCGGGATGCAGGTGGGGTGGATCTGGGTGAAGCAGGGGTTGGCGAAGTACGCCCCGCGCCGGTGCGCGCGCCAGATCGCGGTGGCGTTGGAGTTCATGGCGTTCGTCGACAGGTAGAAGACGTTGCCGTAGCCGCCGGTCGCCAGGACGACCGCGTCCGCGAAGTGGGTGGAGATCTTCCCGGTGATCAGGTCGCGGGCGACGATGCCGCGGGCGCGGCCGTCGACGACGATCAGGTCGAGCATCTCGGTGCGCGGGTGCATCTCCACGTTGCCGGCGGCGATCTGCCGGCTGAGCGCCTGGTAGGCGCCGAGGAGGAGCTGCTGGCCCGTCTGGCCGCGGGCGTAGAAGGTGCGGGAGACCTGGACGCCGCCGAAGGAGCGGGTGTCGAGCAGGCCGCCGTACTCGCGGGCGAAGGGCACGC
This sequence comes from Streptomyces sp. NPDC014764, assembly GCF_043082785.1. Classification (NCBI taxonomy): domain Bacteria; kingdom Bacillati; phylum Actinomycetota; class Actinomycetes; order Kitasatosporales; family Streptomycetaceae; genus Streptomyces; species Streptomyces sp. NPDC014764. Next base: position 220,768 of record NZ_JBIBXY010000006.1, read on the forward strand.
CCTGCGCCACGCACTGGTCGATGATCTCCACGGAGATCTGCGCGAGGCGGTGCACGTTGGACTCGCGGGCGCGGAAGTCGCCGCCCTTGACGGTGTCGTAGAAGAGGCGGTGGACGGAGTCGCCGTCGTTGCGGTAGTTCTTCGCGGCGTTGATGCCGCCCTGTGCGGCGATGGAGTGGGCGCGGCGCGGGGAGTCCTGGTAGCAGAACTGGACCACGTGGTAGCCCTGTTCGGCCAGCGTGGCGCCGGCGGAGCCGCCCGCGAGTCCGGTGCCGACGACGATGACGGTGTGCTTGCGCCGGTTGGCGGGGTTGACCAGCTTGGCCTCGAAGCGGCGCTTGTCCCAGCGCTCGTGGACGGGGCCCGCCGGGGCCTTGGTGTCGGCGACCGGGGCGCCGGTCGTGTAGTCGGTGTACGAGGTCATGGTCAGCTCACCACTCCGGTCATGACGCCCACGGGCACGGCGAGGAAGCCGGCCGTGAGCACGAGCGCAAGGGCGTTGGCGGTGGTCTTCAGGGCGCGGTCGCGGGTGCGGCTGCCGGCTCCGAGGGTCTGGGCGGCGCTCCAGAAGCCGTGCCGGACGTGCAGGCCGACGGCCAGCATCGCGACGATGTAGATGGTGTTGCCGTACCAGGTGGAGAAGGTGTCCACGACGTTCTGGTAGGGCTTTCCGGACTCGAAGCCGCCGGAGTGGACGGTGCCGGTGGTCAGGTCGAGGAGGTGCCAGACGATGAACAGGGCGAGGATGATCCCGCCCCAGCGCATGGTGCGCGTGGCGTAACTGGCGCGGGCCTTCTTGTGGACGTACTTGGTGGGGCGCGCCTTGATGTCACGCCGGCTGAGCTGGTAGGCGGAGACGGCGTGCGCGACCACGGCGACGACCAGCACCACGCGGACGACCCACAGCGTCCACTCGTAGTGCATGAACGGCTCGCCGATCGTCCGCAGCCAGTGGGCGTAGTGGTTGAACTCGCCCGCCCCGAAGAAGATCTTCAGGTTGCCGAGCATGTGGACGACCAGGTACAGCAGCATGATGAGGCCGCTGACCGCCATCACTGTCTTCTTGCCGACGGTCGAGTCCCACACGGTGCGTGCCATGGACGGCCGTCGGTCCGTCCGCGTTGCCAGAGCCATGTCACCAGACGCTAGGGCCGGAGGGCCCCATCGGTCCAAGACATGGTGCGGCTCGATTCGATAGGACGGGCCTATCATGGCTGGATGCAGTTCCAGCAGCTCCAGTACTTCGTGGCAGTGGCCGAGACCCGCCACTTCACACGCGCCGCCGAGCTGGTCCACATCGCGCAGCCGTCCCTGTCGCAGCAGATCAAGGCGCTGGAGCGGGAGCTGGGGGCGGATCTGTTCCGGCGGGCGCGCGGCAACATCACCCTCACCGACGCGGGTGAGGCGCTGCTGCCGCTGGCCCGGCGAATCCTCGCGGACGCGGACACCGCCCGGCACGAGGTGCAGGAGGTGGCGCAGCTGCGCAGCGGCCGGGTGCGGCTGGGCGCGACCCCCAGTCTCTGCACGGGTCTGCTGCCGGACGTGCTGCGCGCCTTCCACGACCGCTATCCGGGCGTACGGCTGCTGATCGAGGAGGGCGGCTCGCACGACCTGGTGCGCGAGCTGGCCCGCGGCGCCCTGGACCTGGCGCTGGTCGTGCTACCGCTGCCGACGCCCTCCCCCGCGCTGACCACGGTGGAGCTGCTGCGCGAGGACCTGGTGGTCGTCTCCTCGCCGGACGCCCCGCGCCCGGGCGGGGGGCGGCGCACCGTGCGTATCGCCGACCTGGAGGGCGAGCGTCTGGTGATGTTCCGGCACGGCTACGACCTGCGGGAGCTGACCGTGGCCGCGTGCCGGGCGGAGGGGTTCGAGCCGGAGTTCGCGGTGGAGGGCGGGGAGATGGACGCGGTGCTGGGGTTCGTCCGGGCGGGGCTGGGCGTGGCGGTGGTGCCGCGGATGGTGGCCGCGCGGTCGGGGCACGGGCTGCGGGTGACTCCGCTGGCCCGGCCAGGGCTGTACCGGACCATCGCCCTGGCCCACCGCAGCGACGTGGCACCGCCGCGGGCGGCCAGGGAGTTGCAGCGGATGCTGCTGGAGCGGTGAGGGACGTCCGTACGGAACGCGCGGCCTTGCCGTGCGCATCGCCGAAGTGCGGCGTGCACCGCTGCTGAGCGGCCGCCTCACGTGCTGAGCGGCCGCCTCACGCCGGGCACCGGCCGGATCGACGAGGCCCCCGGCCCGTACGGCCGACTCCCTGGACGATCACGAGGAGCTCGCCGCCGCCGTCACGGACGGCGACGGGGAGCGCGCCGCCGTCCTCATGCGGCTCCACGGGTCCCGTGTCCCGGGGCGGGGTAGGCCTTCGGCAGGTGCATGCCCCGTTCCTTCATGATGTCCCGGACCCGGTTCGGGTAGTCGGTGATGATGCCGTCGATGCCCATGTCCATGAGTGCCCTGATGGTCGCGGGGTCGTCGCAGGTCCACGGGATGACCTTCAGACCACGCCGGTGTGCGTCTGAGATCATCTTCTTGTCGGGGTAGAACCGGAAGTCCGGGTCGGCCACGGTCCCGTTCTGCGGGAACCCGTAGTTCGGAGAGAGGGCCGTGACGCCGCGTATGGATGCGGCGGCCTTGACGAAGTCGCCGTCGTAGTCGTCAGCGTCGATGCCACCGAGCCATGGAGAGGCGCCGGGCTCGCCTACCTCCAGGAAGTCGTAGTTCGTCAGGGCCACCAGCGGGTAGGACGGCGCGAGTTTGTGCATCTCCTTCAGCGCCCCCCAGTCGAACGACTGGATGGTGACCTGCTTCTCGATGCCGGAGCGGTGGATCTCCTCGAACACACGGCGGACGAACAGGTCACGCGGAGCGGTCTGTTCGGGAGCGCCGGCTTCCACCTTGGTCTCGATGTTCAGCTTCACCCCCTTGGCCTTGTAGCTCTTGACGAGGTTCAGGACGTCCTTGAGCTCGACCATACGGAAACCTTGGATCTGCTCCTGCTCGGGGTAACCCGGCAGCTGCTGGAACCCGCAGTTCATGGTGCGGATCTGGGCGAGAGTGAGATCCTTGATGAACTTCCCGACATAGGGGAACGCGGGGTCGCCCGCCTTCACCGGGGCAGTGTCCGCGCATTTCTGGGCACTGATCTGGCGGTCGTGATTGACGACCACCTTCCGGTCTCTGGTGACCTGGGTGTCCAGCTCCAGGGTGCTGACACCCAGGCGCAGAGCCTTGCCGAAAGCCTGCAGAGACTCCTCAGTGGTCAGCCCGAGGCCTCCACGGTGGGCCTGCAGGTCGAAAACGGCCGGGTGTGGCGGCTTGTCGTGGTGAGTCGTCGTGGTTGCCTGCGCCGTCGCCGGGAGGGCGAGCGAAGGAGTGAGGACAATACCGGCGATGATGATGTGCCGCAGGGACATGTGGTGCCTCGCATTCGGGTCCGACTGGACGCACGACAGACAAACCCTGTGGTGCGGTACTTGTGCAGACTGGCAGTGAGAGCGTGATGAACGAACGGCGAACGGTCACGCTCGGCACGAGCACTCCGAGCCCGGCCATGAGCCGGTGGCTCTCAGGCGGACGGCTTCGTCTCGCAGCCGGCGCGTCGGCCTCACGGCTGCGTTGCGGTGGAAGGTCGCCGGCCCGGTGAGGAGATACAGGACCGACACGAATCTGCGTCTGTGACGACACTCCCTTGCGGGCTCGCGGAGAACCTGAAGCGGCACAGTGATCCCGTTCTCACCGGACCGGCAGAGGGATATTCCATGAGGCAGACCCGGCTCACGCAAGCCATCGGCGCAGGGGTGGTGTTGGCCGTCACGTCCTTGGCCATGTCGCACGGCGCGGCCGCCACCGCACCACCCCCCGTGACCTCGGGAGTCGACTCGGCGACACCGGGCGCGCGCAGCGCGGGCGACCGGCTCTTCGCGTACCTGGGCAACGGCGGCTACGACGTCGAGTCGTACGACGTCGCCTACGACTACGTGGCCGACCGGTCCCTCATGAACTCGCATGTCCGCATCAAGGCCGTCGCCAGGCAGGACCTTTCCGAACTCAGCCTCGACTCCGCAGGCCAGAGGATAAAGGTCGTCAAGATCAACGGTGTACGAGCTCGTTACGAGAAACAGAACGAAAAGCTCGTCATCGAACCACGGTCCCCGCTGCCGAAGGACAAGCCTTTCACCGTGGAGATCGATTTCGTCGCCGACCGCACGGCCGCACCCCCCTCCCCTGCCACTCCCGGTCAGCAGCGATCCATCTCCGGCTGGTGGGACCACGGAAGTGACGGGTTCGCACTGCTCGGCCAGCCCGACCGGGCCCACCTCTTCTTCCCGATGAACGACCACCCCGGCGACAAGGCTCGAGTCACTTTCCGCATCACGACCCCCAAGGACATGACCGCGGTGGCGAACGGCACGTTGGTGTCGCGTACCAGCCACGGCGACCGCTCGACGTGGGTCTATGCCACGCGCGACCCCATACCGACCCACGTTGTCCAGGCGGCAGTGGGGCAGTTCAAGGAGTTCCGCGGTACAGGGCCGCACGGACTGCCTCTACGCAGCTTCGTGACCAGGGAATCCGCCGTGTCCGCCGCGCCTCAAGTCGACCTTGCGGCACAGCACCTCACATGGGTGGAAGAGCAGATCGGATCCCCTTTTCCGTATGAAACGTACGGCGTCCTGGGCGTCGACGAGTACGGTGCCGCGCTCGAGACAGCCACCGTGTCGACGTACAGCGCCAACCCCGGGCTGTCACCCCGGGAGGTGCCGACGATGATTCACGAACTTGTTCACCAGTATTTCGGTGACGCCGTGTCACCGGAGACTTGGGATGACATGTGGATCAGCGAGGGTCACGCCACCTTCTACACCTTCGTCTATCAAGATGAGAGGAAGGCCGTACCCATGAGGGACAGCATGGAGCGAGCCTACGAGTACGACATGGAGAACCGTTCGCTCAGCGGACCTCCTGGCCGTCTCGTGAACGCCGCGGACGTGCTGGGTGCGACCAACGCGCCGGGTGCGCTCATGCTGTACGGGCTGCGACAGCAGCTCGGGCCGGAGGTGTTCCGGAGTATCGAGAGGACTTTCGTAGAAAGGTATCGCCACAAGAACGCCACGACACAGGACTACATCGACGTCGTCAACGAAATCAGCGGACGCGACTTCACCCGTTACATCGACGAATGGATCTACGGCTCGAAGACGCCGCCCATGCCCTCCTGATGACGACGACCGGGGCGTTGACACCGTGACACCGGAACCCGACCGACCCCGTTGCACCACGCCGGCACCCCGCCCACCAACAGCAACGGTGCCCACGGCTTCACGAGGACGAGTCGCTAGGGGACGTCCGCAGGCACGGGGGTGCCCTGGTGGTAGTACATCAGCCGCAGCTCTCCCTCGATCGCCGCCCGGACGGCCTCCGCCTCCGCGTCGGTCACCGTGCGCACCTCGTCCCGTAGGTCATCCCGTCGCGTCCACCAGGGCCAGCTCGTGCAGCCGCTCCGGCGGGCCCGGGCGGGCGTAGTACCAGCCCTGCGCGGTGTCGCAGCCGAGGATGCGCAGCTGCTCGGCCTGCGCGCCGGTCTCCACGCCCTCCACGGTGACCGCGAGGTCGAGGCTGTGGGCGAGCGAGACGATCCCCTCGACGATCTTGAGGTCGACCGGGTCGGCGGGGAATCGCTGCATGCTCTGGGTGAAGGAGCGGTCCAGCTTGAGGACGCTCACCGGGAGGCGGCGCAGGTTGGCGAGGTTGGAGTAACCGGTGCCGAAGTCGTCGAGGGCGATGTCGACGCCCATCTCGGCGAGCCGACGCAGCGGCTTGAGCAGGTCGTCGTCGGCGCCGATCAGCGCGGACTCGGTGACCTCCAGGCACAGCGCGTCCGGGGCGACGCCGGTGCGCTCCAGGATCTCCACGGTGTCCTGCACCAGGCCCGGGTGGGTGAGCTGACAGGGCGACAGGTTCACGTTGATGCGCAACGGGCCGAGCGCGTCGCCGCCGTTGGCATCACGCCACGCGCGGGCCTGGCGCACCGACTGCTCCAGCACCCAGCGGCCGAGCGGCACGATCAGCCCGGTGTGCTCGGCGAGCGGGATGAAGCGGTCCGGGGAGAGCACCCCGTGCTGCGGGTGCAGCCAGCGCACCAGCGCCTCGGCGCCCCGGACGCTGCCGTCGCCGAGGTGCACCAGGGGCTGGTACTCGATGAAGAACTCGCCCCGGTCCAGGGCGGTGGGCAGCGCCGTGGTGAGGCCGTGCCGGGTGATGGCGCGGGCGTCGGCCTCCGGGTCGGCCAGCTCGAAGCGGTTGCCGCCGGCCGCCTTGGCCCGGTACATCGTGATGTCGGCGCTGCGCAGCACCTCCGCCGCGCTGCGCTCCCCCGCGGGGCCCTCGACGATGCCGATGCTGCCGCGGACGGTCAGTTCCCGGCCGTCGATGCTGATCGGGGCCAGCAGCGCGTTCATGATGCGTCCGGCCAGCTCGTCGACCGTGCGGCGGGTGTCGGGGCCGGTGGTGAGGGCGACGAACTCGTCGCCGCCCAGCCGGGCCACCATCTCGCCGGGCGCGGTGGCGCAGGACTGGAGGCGGTCGGCGACCTCGACGAGCAGCCGGTCGCCGGCCGCGTGGCCGAGGCTGTCGTTGACGGTCTTGAAGCCGTCCAGGTCGAGGTAGCAGAGGCCGAACCGCTGGCCGGGTCCGGCCGCGAGGGCCTTCTCCAGACGCTCGAAGAAGAAGGTGCGGTTGGGCAGCCCGGTGAGCGCGTCGTGGGTGGCCTCGTAACGCAGCCGGAGGTTGAGCAGCCGCCGCTCGGTGGTGTCCTCCATGAGGGCGAGCTGGTAGTGGGGTTCGCCGTCGGCGTCGCGCAGCAGGGAGACGGTCAGATTGGTCCACAGGACCGTTCCGTCGGGTCGGTAGAAGGCCTTCTCGACGTGGTAGTGCTCGCGCTCGCCGCTCACCAGCTCCTCGTAGAGCCGCCAGGTCTGCGGGGCGTCGTCGGGGTGGGTCCAGTCGCGGACGTTGCGGCCGAGGAGGGCCTGCTCGGTCAGGCCGAACATCCGGGTGAGGGCGCCGTTGACCTGGAGGACGTTGCCGTCGAGGTCGGCGATGCCGATGCCTATGGCCGCGCCTTCGAAGACCGCGCGGAACCGGGTCTCGGTGGCGTGCAGGGCCTGCGCGACCACGCCCTGTGCCTCCAGCGCGGCCTTGGCGATGGCCTCCTGCTCGGCCAGCGTCCGCTCGCGAAGGGCCCGGGCGAAGCCGGCCGCCATGGCGTGCTGGAGGCGTGCGCTGCGCGTCCTGAGGGTCTCGCGGTCGCCGTCGTCGTCGCCGCAGTAGAGGACGAGGTAGGCGTCGACGCAGTCGAGAGTGCGGCTGAGCGCCTCGGGGTCCGTGCAGTGCGCCTCGACGAGCGCCGAGCCGGCCTCACGGCCCGCCTCCGCGTCGAAGGAACGGGCGCGCAGGGCTTCGCTCAGCCGCCGGGCGACCGGGAGCAGCCGCTCCTCGAACTCGGGGCGGGTGGCGGCGGTCGAGGTCACCGGGTACACGGCCCGGCTCCAGATCGTCGCGAACCGGCGCAGTCTGCCCTCCGGCCCGTCCGGCTCCGCGCTCACGCCGTACGCCCCACGCCCGCGAGGCCGGAGAAGGCGTAAGGATCCTCGTCCTCCGGTGCGGTGTCGGGACGCCAACGCGGCATCGGCACCAGTCCGGGTTCCACCATGTCGTACCCCTCGAAGAACCGCGCGATCTCGTCGCGCGTGCGCATGATCAGCGGGTTGCGCATGTCTCGGTACACGTCGACCGCCCCCTCGGCCCGCTCCGGCGGCAACGGGATCCCCTCGTACGTCGCATGGGTGAGCACCAGCATGCTCCCGGGCGCCAGGGCCTCGCGCAGTTCGGCCACCGCGCCGTACGGGTCGTCCGCTTCTTCCACGAAGTGAAGTATGGCAACGAGAAGAAGCGCGACCGGCCGATTCAGGTCGATCAGCCGGCCGACTTCGTCACTGCCGAGAATTTCCTGCGGCTTGCGGAGGTCGGCGGCGAGGATGTCCGCGCGGTCGTCGCCCTCCAGCACCACTTTGCTGTGCGCGACCGCCACCGGGTCGTGGTCCACGTACATCACCCGCGCCTCGGGGTCGGCCGCCCGGGCCACCTCGTGCACGTTCCCGAACGTGGGGATGCCGGAGCCGATGTCGAGGAACTGGGTGACCCCCTCGGACACGGCGTACCGCACCGCCCGCCGCATGAACGCCCGGTTCGCCTGCATGACCTTGGGCAGCCCCGGCATGAACTCCATGGCCTTGCGGGCGGCTTCCCGGTCGACCTCGAAGTTGTGCGAACCGCCCAGGTAGTAGTCGTACATCCGGGAGACACTGGGCACCGTGATGTCGATGCTCCGTGGGGCCCAGGCGGGACGCTCCATGTATCTCTCCAAGGCGTAGGCGATCCGGTGTTCGAGCAGAGGCTACTGATCGCCCGCCAACAGGGCGACCCCAAACGGAAATTGACCATCCGTTCCCGGTCACTGCCTCTGGCACGTGCCTGCTTTGCGGGTGCACAGGATCGTCACGTGACGTGATCACGACACTCCGGAGTGTTCCGGCGCGCGGGAGGAACCCGGAGAAAAACGGTCCGCCCCTCCGCGGATCGCGGAGGGGCGGACTCGGGGCCGGCGGCGCCGGGGTCGGCACCCTGGGGAGGTCGTCACTTCTCCGACGCGCCGACCGGCTTCCCGTCGGGCCGTACGGCGTACCAGGTACCGCCCACGCCCTGACCGTTGGTGTCGCCGGGTGCCTTGTCCCCGGCGAAGGTGTAGATGGGCCAGCAGTTGATCGTCTGCTGCTCGGCGCCGTCGGGCCGGGTGAAGGTCATGTAGCCCTTCTTCTGGATGCCCTTGGTGTCGCCGAAGTCGACCGGAGAGACGACCGGCCACTTCTTCACGCACTCTCCGGTGCAGTTCGAGACGGGCTCCGGCCACGCCTCGTCCTTCATGAAGCGGTAGACCGTCATGCCCTTCTCGTCGACGACGATCTCGCCGAGCTTGGAGTCCTCCCGGGTCGACAGCCCCGGCAGATCGGCCGACTGCGCCTTCTTGCCCTCCGGGGTGAACGCGAACCACTTGCCGCCCACGCCCTGGCCCTTGACGTCACCGGCGTTGACGTCCTTGACGTACCGGTAGGCCGGCCAGCCGTCCACGGTGAGCTGCTTGGTGCCGTCGGCGCGGGTGATCTCACCGAGCAGGGCCTTGTCGATGCCCTCGCCGGCCGAGGCGTCGTCCGCCGGCACCGGCGGCCAGGTCTTCGCGCAGTCCCCGTCGCAGTTGGACTTGGGCGGGTTCGCGGAGTCCTGGTCGAACCGGTAGAGCGTCAGCCCCAGTTCGTCCGTCACCACCTTGCCGAGCTTGGCGTCGGTGGCCACGTTCAGCTGCCCCGCCGTGTTGGCCGGCTGGCTCGGGGCCGGTGAGCTCTGGCCCGCCTGCGCGCCGCTGCCGATGCCGCCGAGGTCGCCCGGCGCCGTGATCCCCACGTTCTGGCTGGAGGGCGGCTGGGTGTCCTGACCGCACGCCGTCGTCAGGGTCAGCACCGCCGCGGCGCTCACCACCAGTGAGGCGGTCCGCCAGGAGGTCTTCATCGTCAACTCCAGTTGATCGCAGAGGTGTCGCAGCGCTCTGCCGCGCCGCCGCTCGACGATGGGTACGCACGGCGGCACAGGTTGTGTTCAACGGCGGCCTGTTTTTCTTTTCTTAACTCCTTCGTGCCATTCCCCCGGCTCTCGCGCGTGGGACGGCCCCGGACGACTCATGATCTTCGTCGTGCAAGCACTCGTACCGACCCAAACCCGCACCGCGGCGCGCACGTTGTTCGTGGTCACGCTGTTGTGGGCACTCGCCGGCGCACCCGGCCAGGCGGCGGCGGACGCCTGCGCGTACGCCTCGACGGGGCCGGACGGCACGGAGGCGGTGGCGATCGCGGGCCACATCGACTGGGACGTCCCGCCCTGCTCCCCGCCGCCTCCGCCACCGCCCCCCACCCCCACACCGACCCCCACACCCACCCCGACGCCGACCCCGACTCCGCCCCCTCCCCCACCGCCGCCCACACCGACGCCGACCCCGCCGAAACCGAAGCCCACGCCCACCGTCCGGCCCGTCGCACCGCCCGCGGCGCGCCCCGCACCGCCGCCTCCGCCGACGCCGACGGTCAGGCCGCGCCCGACGTCCCGTCCGGCGCCGCCGCCCCCGCCGCCGAAGCCGTCCGCGACCCCGAGCCCCCGCCCGACCCTGCGGACCGTCACCTACCCGCACCACCGCGCGACCGAGGTCAAGCGGCCGGCCCGGAGCACCACGTCACCGCTCGTCTTCGTCCTGCTCATCACCACCCCGGCGGTGGTCGCCGTGGCCGCCCTGCGTCCGCGCTGACGACCGCCCGCGCAACCGATCGCCCTTCTCTTCCTGGAGGCACCTCTTGCCGGAATGGCTTGTTCTCACCCTCGCCATGCTCGCCGCCTGCTCCGTCGTGGTGATCATCACCCTCCTGAGGCACCGGAGGGCGGCCGAGGACGAGGACCCCAGCGAGACCCCGGACGTCATCGAGTACATGACGATGTGGATCGGCGTCGTGTACGCCATCGTGCTGGGTCTCGCCATCGCCGGTGTCTGGGAGGGCCGCAGCGCGGCCCAGGACAACGTCCGGGCCGAGGCGGTCGCCCTGCACGAGGTCTCGGAGCGGGTACGGGTCTACCCCGCCGAGATCCGCGACCGGATCCGTGACGATGTCAACGCCTATGTCGGACACGTCGTCACCGCGGAGTGGAAGACCATGGCCGACCACGACCGGCTGACCGACGAGGGCACCGAACTCCTGGACCGGCTCCGCCGGGACGTGACCGACTACGAGCCGCGCACCGACTTCGAGGCGCAGGCCTACCAGCCGCTGGTGGACCAGGTGGCCGCCGCCGACCAGGCGCGCAGCGCCCGCGCGGAGTCGACCGGGGCGACCATGCCGGGGGTGGTGTGGTTCGGCCTGGTCGCCGGGGCCGTGATCACCATCGGCATGATCTTCGCCCTGCAGATCCGGCGCACCCGCCGCGAACTGACTCTCGCCGGGCTGTTCTCGGCGCTCATCGCCTTCCTGCTGTTCCTCATCTGGGACTTCGACGCGCCGTACAGCAGGGGCCTGGCCGCGACGGCGGAGCCGTTCCTGCGTCTGTTCCCGGAGGTCAAGAGCTGAGGAGCCGGCATGGCTGCCGCCCCCGACCGACAGCGGTCGGGGGCGGCCGTCACACAGGGGCCACGCCGGTGTTCATCGCCGCACGCCGAACTCCCCAGTCAGCGCGCCGATTCCCACCGTGTAGCTCCCCGTGGCCGCCCGGCGGACGGTGAAGCTCACCGTCGCTTCCCCACCCGGGCGGACGGTGACGTCCTGGCGCTGCTCGGGCTCGCCGGCGACCGTCAGCACGGCGGTGTACGTGCCCTTCGCCTCGCCCACGTTCCGCACCCGCGCCGTCACCCGGACCGGGGCGCCGGGGCGCACCCGGGGCGGTGTCACCGTCAGGCCGTGCGGAGCGAAGCGCGCCTCGGGCCCGGCGACCAGGTCGTGGACGAAGACGTCCGAGTGACGGTTGGTGTCGTCACCGACCAGGTTGGCCGAGGTGCTCTCGAAGGCGACGTACCGGCCGTCACCGCTGAGCGCGGGCAGTGCGGACATCCCGTCTCCGCCGGCGCCCTCGGGGCCGTCCGACACCCGGACCGTGGTCCCGGCCGCACGGTCGCGCACGAACACGTCCGCCATCCCGTTGGTGTCGCCGGGAACCAGGTTGGCCGCGTAGCTGTAGAAGGCCACCTTGGTGCCGTCCGCGCTGATGGAGGGCGCGTAGGCCCACTGCTCGGCGGGGGTGCCGTCGCCGGCGACGTCGACCCGCTCGTTCTTCCCTGTGCGCAGGTCGTGGACGTACAGCCGGAAGTCGTTGTCGAACACGACCACGCTGCCGTCACCGTTGATCTTCGGCGACGTGTTGGGACCGTCGGGCCCGTCGACCAGGCGAGTCGTGCCGGTGAGCCGGTCGTACAGGAAGACGTCGGCGACGCCGTCGGTGTCGCCGGACACGAGGTTGTCGGCCGTGCTCTGGAAGGCGATCCACCGGCCGTCGGCGCTGATCGTCTGCTCTCGGGACGGGCCGTTGCCCGGAGTGCCGTCGGGGGCCGCGGAGACACGGACCGTGGTGCCGAGCTTCCGGTCACGGAGGAAGACGTCCGTGGTGCCGTTGGTGTCGCCCGCCACCAGGTTGTCGGCCTCGCTGTTGAACACGGCCCAGCGGCCGTCCGCGCTCAGCGACGGGGCCGAGGACAGGCCGTTGGCCTGGGTGCCGTCCGAGGCGACCGAGACCCGTTCGGTGACTCCGGTCGTCCGGTCGTGCACGAAGGCGTCGGTCTCCCGGTTGGTGTCGCCGGGCACCAGGTTGGTCGAGCCGCTGCTGAAGCCGACGTACCGGCCGTCGGCGCTGAGGGTCGGCGTCAGGGAGAAGTCGTCGCCCTGGGTGCCGTCCGAGGCGACCGACACGCGTGCGGTGGTCCGGCGCTCCCGGTCGGTGACGAAGATGTCGAGCGTGCCGTTGGTGTCGCCGGGGACCAGGTTGGAGGCCGCGCTCGCGAAGGCGACGACCTTGCCGTCGTCACTGACGTCGGGCCACCAGGTCTCCCCGTTCGGCTGGCTGCCCTGGCTGCTGAGGGCCACTCGCTCGGTGGCGGGGGGACGCGGCAGCTCCAGGTCGGCGCGGCGGACGCCGGAGGGGCCGGCCACGGTCACGGTGAGCGGCCGGGACCGGGAGATGCCGGGTGCGACGGCCGTCAGACGGTGGGTGCCCACCGGCACGTCGCGGATCGTGTAGCGGCCGTGTGCGTCGGTCACCGCGGTCAGGGCGTCCGGCACGTCCAGGACGCTGACGGTGGCGCCCGGCACGGTCGTCCCGGTCGGCCCGTACGTCACCGTCCCGTCGACCGTCGTCCAGCGGGTGCGCGCGAGCTCCAGGCGCACGTCGGTCCAGCGCTCGGCGCGCACCCGCTCGCGGGCCACGGTGTCCTGGTAACCGAAGCGGGACAGCGCGAGGTCGTGGGTGCCGGGGGCGAGGCGGATGGAGAAGCGGCCCGCCTCGTCGGTGGTGACCGTGCGGCCGGTGTCGGTGCGGGCCACGGCGACGCCGGCCAGCGGCTTGCCGCTCCGCCCGTCGGTGACCGTGCCGCGCACCCCGCTGTTCAGGGCCGCCTCGGCCACCGCCGCGTAGGCGTCGATGCGGCCGTGTCCGTAGCGCGGGTTGGGCAGGGCGCCGTAGCGGTCGTCGGCGCGCGAGGTGCCGGTGAGGATCGCGAGGGCCTCGTCGACGGTGAGGTCCGGCCGGGCCTGGAGCATGAGGGCGACGGTGCCGGACACGTGCGGGGTGGCCATCGAGGTGCCGTCGAGGGTGCCGTAGCCGCCGTCGGGAAGCGCGGAGAGGACGTCGACGCCGGGTGCGGAGACCTCGGGCACGACGTAGGTGTCGGGCCATTCGGCGGGCGGGTCGGTCCAGTTGCTCTTGTGGACGACCTCGCCGCAGGAGAAGTCGGCAACGTTGTCGTCGGCGTCGGTGGCGCCGACGGAGACGGCTTCGTAGACGTTGCCGGGCGCGGCCGAGCCCTGCAGGCACTCGTTGCCGATGGCGAAGGCGGGGAAGACGCCGGCGCGGGCGATGTTGCGGGCCGGTTCGACGAGTTCGTCGGCGTAGCCGTCGGAGCCGAGCGACATGCTGACCACGTCGGCGGGCTTTCCGGCGGGGGTGCCGTCGGCGGCGTAGGGGGCGATCGCCCACTGCATGCCGGCGATCACCTGGGCGAGGCTGCCGCGTCCGCCGGGTATGACCAGGCCGCCCATCAGTTCGGCGCCGGGCGCGACGCCGATCCGGGTGCCGGAGGCGTCGCCGCCCGCGACGGTGCCGGCCACGTGGGTGCCGTGGTAGGCGCTGTCATGGGGCAGGGAGCCGGGGACCGGGCGGCCGTCGGCGTCGAACTCGATCCAGCCGCCGGGGTGGGCCGGGTCCGCGGGGTCCGCGCTCGTGAGCTTGCCCGCGAGGTCGGGGTGCGCGGTGTCGATGCCGGTGTCGAGGACGGCGACACGCACGCCGGCGCCGGTGAGCTTGCGCTCGTCCTGTGCCTTGTCGGCGCCGATCTTGGCCAGGCCCCAGGTGGTGGCTCCGGCGGTGGCGCGGGCGACGGCCGCGGCGCTCTTCTCGGGGGTCTCGCCGGGCGGGGTCTCCAGGGTGAAGTTGGGGATGACCCGCTCGACGGGGGCGAGCGCGGCCAGTTGGCGGAGGGTGTCCGGGGTGGCCCGGACCAGCACCATGTTCTTCAGCCAGAAGGTGTTGAGGACCCGGTCACCGCTCCCCTCGACGAGGTCCACGACCGGGGCCTGGTCGGCGGCGGTGCCCCGGGCGAGCGCGCGGCGCACCTCTGCGCCGGTGCCGTCGGGGAGGGAGCCGGCGCCGGCGCGGAGGACGACGGCGGCCTCGACGCGTCCGTCGCCGCGGGCCTCGGCGGCGTCCATGCGGGCCAGCACGGCGGGGTCGATCTTGGCGTGGGCGCCCGCCGGCTGGGACGGTCCGGCGGGGGCGGCGTGCGCGGTCGCGGGTACGGCGGTCAGCGCGGTGGCGCAGATGCCGATCACGGACAGCAGGGATCTGTAGCGGTGTCGTCCGCGGCGCGGACGGGACGGGAGCGGCATGGGGGCACTCCTTCTTGTGGCGCGAGGTGCGCCGGAGTAACGGAGCAACGGGGTAACGGGGTAAGGGGGTAACGGGGAGAGCAGGTCACGAAGCTCGTCGAACGCTGACATCCGCCGCGGACGCCTGACAAGATCGACAGGCGGCGACTTCCCGTCATCCGGCGGGAAGACGACAGCGGACGGAGGGGCGGGAGCGTGCTGGAACCGATCGGTCTGGACGAGCGCGGCGAGGCGGTGTACGACGCGCTGATCCGCAGGACCCGGGCCACGGCGGCGGAGCTGGCGGCCGACTGCGGTCTCACTCCGCGGGCGGCCGCGCGGGTGCTGCGGTCATTGGTGGACCTCGGGCTCGCCTCGGCCGGACGGGGACGGCCCGTCCGCTACGCCGCGGCGCCGCCCGACAGCGCGCTGGAGGCCGTGCTGCGGGAGCGGGAGCAGGCGTTGAACGGCGTGCGCTCCCAGGTCGCGGACCTGATGTCGCTGTACCGGGCGGGCAGCAACTTCGCGCACCCCGGCGACCTGGTCGAGGTCGTCTCCGGCCGGGACGAGGTGAATCGCGTCTGGACGCAGATGCAGCGGGCCAGCCGCACGCAGGTGCGCGGTTTCGACTGCCCTCCCTACGCGGCGGCCGCCGGGCACCGCGAACCCAACCCGGTCGAGCTGGAGCTGCTCTCCCGCGGTGTGAAGTACCGCGTGCTGTACGACAGTTCGGTGCTGGAGATGCAAGGCTGGCTGGAGGACGTGACCGCGGGGATACGGCTGGGGGAACAGGCGCGCATCGCCACGGGGCTGCCGACCAAACTCGCGATCTGCGACGACCGGGTCGCCATGCTTCCCCTGCTGCGCCCCGGCGACGACTCGGTCACCGCCTCGTACGTCGTCCACCCCTCTCCCCTGCTGGACGCGCTGGCCGCCCTGTTCGAGGCGGTGTGGGAACGCAGCGTGCAGATACGCCCGTCGGTGCCGCCGGTGGTGGGGGACCTGCCGGAGCGGCTGTCGCCGGACGAGGAGAAGCTGCTGACCCTGCTGGCGTCGGGGGCGACCGACAAGGCGGCGGGGCGGTCCCTCGGCTGGAGCGAGCGCACGGTGCAGCGGCACATCACCAAACTGCTGCGGCGCTTCGGCGCGCAGACGCGCTTCCAGCTCGCGATGGAGGCCACCCGCCGCGGCTGGATCTGACCCCGCCGCGCGCACACGACCGCGCCCCGGACCCGTCAGGGTCCGGGGCGCGGGCTTCGAGCACGTGCGGAACGGGAGACCGAGGCGAACAGCGCCTCAGATCCGCTTCTCGGCGCGGCGGCGCATCCAGAAGAAGCCGCTGCCGGCGACCGCGGCGGCCACCAGCGCCCCGCCGATCGCCATGTCGGTGGGGGTCGCGCCGGTGGTGCTGCTGCCGCCGATGCCGCCGCGGACACCGCCGATGACGGTGAAGGCGTGGGGCCGGGTGAGGCTGCGTCCGGAGCAGTGGACGGTGATGTCGTAGGAACCGGGACGGGCGTTCTCGTCGATGGTGGCGGTGCCCCTGGCGGTGTCGTTGCGGTTGTTGATGGGCGTCAGGTTGGTCCGCTGGAAGGCGTCCGAGGTGGCGTGGCCGCCGTTGGGGCAGCCGTCGACGGTGATGGTGAGCTGGCCGCCCCGGGCGATGACGCCGGGCATTGCGACGATGTTGGACGGGTTGGCCACCCGTCCGCCGTCCGCGACGGCCACCGGGGCGGCGAACCCGAGAACGGCGACCGCGGCTCCGGCGGCCGCAAGGGCACGTGTCTTGCGCATGTGATCCTCCGCGGGAGACGCCCCGGGTCCCGTCCCCGGTCCGATCGGCGAGAAAGCGCCTCCCGGAAAGACCCTCAGTTGCCCTGCGCCGCCGCGCATTTCGGGAATGGTCCGTACGGTTGAGGGCCGCCCCCGCCCCTCCCGTGCGGGCGAGGCCATCACCGCAGGTCACGGACCGTCAGAGGATCTTCGTCCCGGATCACCTCGGATGGCGCACGCCGCCCGCCCGGGGGCCACCCGTTCGCCGTCGTCCCGTCGCCGGTGGCGCACCCTCGGCTTAGCGTTCACGTCATGCGCGAGTGACACGGCGACGGCCGTGTCGAGAGGGGAAGGCGAATGTCAGCTTTCGAGCCGGCCGAAGCCGAAGAGGAGGCGCGGCCGAGGAGGCGCGCCCCGTGGGGCGTGATAGCGCTGGTCCTGCTCACCGGCCTCGCGCTGCTCCGCAACGGCTCCGGGGAGTTCGACGTGGGCCCGCCGCAGCCGGCCGGTGCGGCCGCCGCGGACAGCGCGACCCCCGGTGTCGCCGCCGGCACGCTGCCGGCGCTGCCGTACGCGGTGCCGGACCGGGTGCGGATCCCGGCGATCCAGGTGGACGCGCCGATCGTGCCGGTGGGCCTGGACGCGGAGGGCTGGGTGGACGCGCCGCCGCCCGAGGACCCGAACCTGGCGGGCTGGTTCACCGGCGCGGTCTCACCGGGCGAGAAGGGCACGGCGGTCGTGGTCGGGCACGTGGACAACGCGCAGGGCCCCGCCGTGTTCTACGGCCTGGGAGCGCTGAAGAAGGGCAACCGGGTCGAGGTCGCCCGCAAGGACGGCAGGACCGCCGTGTTCGAGGTCTACGGTGTGGAGGTCTTCTCGAAGAACGACTTCCCCGGCGACCGGGTCTACGCGTCCAAGGGCACCGCCGAGCTGCGGGTCATCACCTGCGGCGGCGGCTTCACCCAGCAGGACGGCTACGACGGCAACGTGGTCGCCTTCGCCCGCCTGACCGAGGTCCGCTGAGCCGTCGGCCGAGCCGTCCCCGCCCTTCCCGGCGGGGACGGCTCGGCCGTTCTCAGACGTACTCCCGGCGGGGCACGGTGACGTGGTAGCCGGAGTCCAGCAGGTGCGGCAGATAGGAGCGCAGGGCCTTCACGGTCTGCGAGCGGTCGCCCCCGGCGTCGTGGGAGAGCACCACGACGCCGGGCGCGGCGCCGTCCTCGACCCGGCCGACGATGGTGCGGGTGCCGGGCTCGGTCCAGTCGAGGGTGTCGACGGTCCAGGCGAGCGGCTCCATGCCCAGTTCGGCGCCCAGTTCGAAGGCGGCCCGGTTCCAGGCGCCGTAGGGGGCGCGGAACCACTCCGGGCGGGCGCCGTAGTGCTTCTCGACGACGTCACTGGTGCGTTCCATCTCGGAGCGGATCGTGCGGCGGCGGAGCTTCGTCAGCAGGGGGTGCGACCAGGTGTGGTTGCCCACGACGTGGCCCTCGTCGGCCATGCGGGCCAGCAGGCCGGGGTTGTAGCCGGCCATCTCGCCGCACACGAAGAACATCGCGCGCACCTCGTGCCGGGCCAGGGTGTCGAGGATGTCGGGGGTGTAGCGGGGGTCCGGCCCGTCGTCGAAGGTGAGAACGACGGTGCGGCCGTCGTCCGGGACCTTCAGCAGCGGCTCCTTGCGCACCGGGGTGCTGCCGGGCGGGGTGCGCGGGGGGCCGTAGCCGGTCAGCGGCCTCAGCCGGTACTCGGAGGGCCTGAGCGGGCGGCGGGCCGCGGGCGCTCCGGCGGCGGGCGGCGAGGCGGGTGCACCCCGGTTGCCGGCCCCCGGCGCGAGCGCCGCGGCCACACCTGCCGCGCCCAGCGTGGCGGCACCGGCGAGCAACGCCCGGCGCCGGGTGAGCAAGTGATCCATCTGCATGACTCATGAGTCGCCCCGCGGAGGTCCGGCACAGCGCCACGACACCGGTGCGGCGGCACCATTTCACCTGATCGGCGCAGCATATGACGGAGTTCTCCGGGGACCGCGCCGTGTCCGGCCGTACGGCTCTCCGATAGCCTCGCGGTCGTGACGGAACAGCAGTCCCATCGGTTCGAGCGGGGCACGGACGGCCCGAAGGTGATCGTGGCCGGCGTGGACGGCTCCGACTCGTCGCTGCGCGCGGCGGCGTACGCCGCGGGCCTGGCGCGGCGTCAGGGAGCGTTGCTCGCCATCGTGTACGTGCAGCCGGTGCTGGCGGGCGGGGCGGCGCTCGGCGCGCCGGTGGCGGACACGACGGAGGAGATAGCGCAGGACCTGGCGGCGCACATCCGGGAGTCGATGGAGCGGATCAAGGGGATGTTCGACATGCGCTGGGAGTTCCACACCTTCCGGGGCGACCCCTACAACGGCCTGGTGAAGGCGGCGGACGACCTCACGGCGGACGCGGTGGTGGTGGGTGCGTCCGAGCAGGCGGGGCACCGGTTCATCGGTTCCGTGGCCGTGCGGCTGGTGAAGGCCGGGCGCTGGCCGGTGACGGTGGTGCCGTAGTCCGGTGAAGGCGGGCCCCGCGGCTCGCGTGGTGTCTTCCGTCGGCGGTGTCGCGAGGGGATCATGAGCCCTCGTCGGACGCTTGCCGAACGCGAAGAGGTGAGGCGCATGGCCGGTCTCCGGGCGGGCGAGGGAGTTCTCCGCCGCAAACCGATCGAGCACATCGAGGAGACGGAGGCCGGCCGGGGCCCGCGCCTCGAGCGCACCCTGGGCCTGTGGCAGCTCACCGCGATCGGTGTGGGCGGCATCATCGGCGCGGGCATCTTCACCCTCGCGGGGACGGTCGCGAACGGCACGGCCGGACCCGCGGTGCTGCTGTCCTTCCTGATCGCGGGTGTGGCGAGCGCGGCGGCGGCGCTGTCGTACGCGGAGTTCGCGGGGATGATCCCGAAGGCGGGGTCGGCCTACACGTACGGGTACGCGGTGCTGGGCGAGCTGGCGGGCTGGTTCATCGGCTGGGACCTGTTGCTGGAGTACACGGCGATCGTCGCGGTGGTCGGCATCGGCATCTCCGGCTACTTCAGCTTCCTCGTGAACGAGATGGGCGCGGACCTTCCGGCCTGGATGCTGGGTGCGCCCGGCACCGGGGACGGGCACCGGGTCGATCTGTTCGCGGCGCTGCTGTGTCTGCTGATCGCGGCGCTGCTCAACCTCGGCATCAAGAACGCGGCGCGCTTCGAGACGGTCGTCGTGGTGCTGAAGGTGGCGGTCGTGCTGCTGGTGATCGGCGTCGGGATGTTCCACATCCGGGCGACGCACTACGAGCCGTTCTTCCCGTTCGGTGTCGGCGGGGCGTTCACGGGTGCGGCGACGGTGTTCTTCGCGGTGTTCGGCTACGACGCCATGTCGACGGCGGCGGAGGAGTCCAAGGACGCGCAGCGGCACATGCCGAAGGCGATCGTCTACTCGCTGATCATCTCGATGGTGCTGTACGTGGCGGCCTGCCTGGTGCTGACGGGCATGCAGGACTTCAGGGACATCGACCCGGAGAGCGGCTTCTCCACGGCGTTCAAGTCGGTGGGGCTGACCGGGCTGGCGGACGTGATCGCGGTGGGCGCGATCATCGGCATCCTCACGGTGATGTTCACGTTCATGCTGGGCGTGACCCGGGTGTGGTTCGCGATGTCGCGGGACGGACTGCTGCCCCGCTGGTTCGCGAAGACCCACCCGACGCGGCACGTGCCGACGCGGGTCACCTGGATCGTGGGGGTGGCGTCGGCCGCCATCGCCGGGTTCCTCCCGATCGGCGAGGCGGCCGAGCTGACCAACATCGGCATCCTGCTGGCGTTCGCGGTGGTGTGCACGGCGGTGATCGTGCTGCGCTACCGGCGGCCGGAGCTGCCGCGCTCCTTCCGTACGCCGTTCATGCCGGTGGTGCCCGCGCTGGGCGTCATGTTCTCGGTCTGGCTGATCACGTTCCTGCAGTGGGAGACGTGGGTGCGGTTCGCGGTGTGGTTCGCGATCGGTCTGGTCGTGTACTTCGGCTACTCGTACCGTCGTTCGGCGCTGGCGCGGACGGGCGGGGAGGATGCCGGGGGCCGGGACTAGAGGGTCTCCAGGAAGTCGAGCAGGACGCGGGTGAACGCGTCGGGGCGTTCCATGGCCGAGTAGTGGCCGGTGCCCTCGACGGTCGCGGTGCGGCCGTCGGGGACCGCGGCGGCCAGGCGCCCGGCAGCGGCGTGCAGTTCGGCCGGCTCCAGGGACCCGTTGACGGCGAGCAGCGGAACGCGGATCTCGCCGGCCCGTTCGAGGGAGCCGGTCACCGGCACCAGCCGGTCCTTCTCGTCCGCGCTGTGCTTGGACAGCGTGTGCAGGGCCATCTCGCGCACGCGTCGCAGGATGTCCGGGTCGATGTCGTCGGCCGAGCGGCGGGGGCCGGGTACGAGCCGCAGCAAGGCGTGGAGCCACGTGGTCACGTCCCCGGTCGCCAGCGCCCCGTTGATCGTGTCCTGGAGCTCTCGGTGCCAGGCGTCGGTGTACCGGAAGTCCCCGGTCACGGCCCCGGCGGTGACCACCGCGCGGACCGGGCCGGGGTGTTCCAGCACGGTGTCGGTGGCGATCACGCCGCCCATGGAGAGGCCGACGAGGACCGCGGGCCCGGCGTCGAGGTGGCGCAGCAGCGCGGCCAGGTCGTCGGCCCAGCGGAACGGCGCGGTGGCGTTGGCGGACCAGCCGTGGCCGCGCGTGTCGGGGGTGACGACCCGGTACCGCTCGGCGAGGACGGGGACGTGGTCGGCCCAGATCCGGTGGTCGAGGAAGCCGGAGTGGAGCAGGACGACGAGGTCGCCGGAGCCGGAGTCGCGGTAGGCGAGGTCGCCGTCGGCGGACGGGAAGGTACGGAGATCCGAAGCACCAGTCATGACAACCAAGGTGTCATGTTGCCCTCACTTTGACAACCTGGATGTCATGATGGGCGGATGACGGACCACGAGACCCCCCTTCCGCCGGACGAGCTCGGCCGGCGCCTCACCGAGGTGTACGACCTGGTCGGCACCCTCTACCGGCGCGCCCAGCGCAGCGTGGAGCAGGAGCTGACGGGCGGTGAACTGTCCCTCGGTGTACGCGCCGTGCTGACGCTGCTGCACCGCAACGGCCCGATGACGGTGCCTCAGATGGGCAGGGCCCAGGCGATCAGCCGGCAGTTCGTGCAGCGCATGGTGAACGAGGCGGCGGACCGGGGTCTGGTGGAGAGCATCCCCAACCCCGCCCACCGGCGCTCGTCGCTCATCCGCCCGACGGAGCGGGGCACCGCGGCCATCACCGAAGTGCTGGACAGGGAGCACCGGTTGCTGCGGGAGACCGGTGGCGGGCTCACGGACGCCGAAGTGACGGCCTGCCTGCGGGTCCTGGGTGAACTCCTCACGGCACTGGACCACGTCGCGGACGACTGACACCTCGCCCTTCCTCCGGGCGGTTGCGTGGAGCGTCACGGGCGCGTGGAGCACCGTGCGGGCGGCGCTCGGACCGGTCTTCCGCAGTGTCATCGGCGCGCGCCGTTCCGCAACCGCACCGCGGAAAGAGGGCTCTCACCTCCGGAGAGGACCGCAGCCATTCGAGATGCACCATTCAACGACGTGTGGCAACCATGGTGGGAACTCCTCCGAAAGGGTGATCGAGATGTCTCCGACGTCTCCGCACTGGGTTTCCCTTGCCAAAAGCCCTCCGCTTTTCGAGAGCGATCTGGGCAGCGTCCAGGCGGTCGACCGCCAGGCCTTTCCCCTGCTCAACGGCCTGTCGATCAAGCGTGTGGTGCTGGCGCCGAACACCCTCAGGGAACCCCAGTGGAATGTCAACGCCAACCAACTCGCCTATGTCGTACGGGGCGAAGTCCTCGTATCGATGCTGGGCAGCGGTAACCAGTTCTCCTCGTTCGTGGCCGGCGAGGGGCAGATGTACCACGTGGAATCCGGGTCGGTTTACCACATCGAAAACCTCGCGGCAACCGAGGCGGAAGTCATCATCGCGCTGCGCAGCGAACAGCCCCAGCATTTCTCACTGCGGGACAGTTTCTCGGCGATGACCGACTCCGTCCTCGGCAACACCTACGACCTGCCGTCCTCGGCCTTCGACGCGTTCGCCCGGCCGGACGCCCAGCAGATCCTGCCGCGTCAGGCGAACTCCTCGGTGAACCCCACCGACCGGTTCCCCAACGCCCACCTCTTCGACGTCGAGGGACAGCACCCGCCGACGGCCTACGACTACGGGTCGGCGCGGCTGGCGCGCAAGCAGTTCTGGGCGGCGCTCGAGGACCTCTCCATGTACTCCCTGCGGATCAAGGAGAACGGGATGAGGGACGCCCACTGGCACCCCGTGACCGCGGAGATGGGGTACGTGGCCCAGGGTCGCGCCCGGATGCGCATCCTCGACCCCGACGTGACGCTCGACGAGTACGAACTCGACACGGGGGACGTCTACTTCGTCCCGCGCGCCTATCCGCACCACATCGAGGTGCTCGGCGACGAGGCGTTCCACTTCCTGATCTTCTTCGATCAGCCGACCCCGGGCGACATCGGCTACCGGACGACGGCGACCGCGTTCTCCCGCGAGGTGCTGGCGTCCACCCTGGGCGTGGACGAGCGGGACGTCCCCGACTTCCCGTTCACCACCACCGACCCGCTCATCGTGGGACGCAAGAACCCGACGTCCGCGCCGAAGACCGCCTGACCCATGGCGGCGGCAACCGCGCAGGCGCCGGCGTCGGTACGGCTGGCCGTCGTGGCCGCGCTCCTGTCCTTCGCGACGGGAGCCGGTGACGCGTTCGCGTTCGTCGAACTCGGGGGCGTGTTCACCGCCAACATGACGGGCAGTCTGGTCCTGTCGGGTCTGACGAGCCGGCCGGGGTACGGCTCCCTGGTCGCGGGGGCGTCCGTGGCCCTCGGGGCGTTCCTGATCGCCGTGTACCTGGCGTCCAGGGCGGCGCCGAAACGGCCGCAGCCGCAGTGGGGCAGGATCCGTGCGGTGCTCGTGGCCGTGGTCGCGCTGGACCTCCTGGTGCTGATCCTGAAGTCCGTGAGTGGCACCCCCGGCACGGCCCTGCGGCTGGTGATGCTCGCGGTGTCCGCGGCGGCGATGGGCAGCCAGACCGCGGCCGCCAAGCGGGCCGCGGGCGGTTCGGGGGTGACGACGACCTTCGTCACCGGCACCATGACCAGCCTGGCCCAGGACGCCGCCGACGGCAGCACCCGGCACGCGGCCGTCCGCGTGGGCGTCGTCGTCATGCTGTTCCTGGGCGCCCTGACGGCGTCCGGGGCCATGGCGATCGACGCCCGGCTCGGCCCCGCCGTGGCGGCGGCCGGCGCCACGGCGGCGATCCTGGCCCTCCCGAGGACACCTGGGCCGGCGTCGTGACGACGCTGCGTTTCGCGCCCTCGCCGCCCCGGTCGCGTCGCTCCGCGGTCCGGCTGCTGGGCCCCGCGTTCGTCGCGGCCATCGCCTACGTCGATCCGGGCAACCTGGTCACCAATGTGACGGCCGGCGCGCAGTTCGGCACCGGCCTGCTGTGGGTGGTGGTGCTGGCGACGCTGGTGGCGGGGCCCGTGCAGTACCTCGCGGCCAAGCTGGGCGCGACCACCGGCCTCACCCTTCCGCAACTGGTGGGGAGGAACTGCTCCACCCCCTGGCGGGTGGCCTACTGGGTGCAGGCGGAGATCGTCTCGATCGCCACGGACGTCGCCGAGGTGATCGGGGCGGCCTTCGCCCTGTACCTGCTGTTCGGGGTGCCGATGCCGGTGGGCGGGGTGATCGCCGCCGTGGTGGGCGGGGTGCTGCTCGCCGCGGGCGACCGGCTCGGCGAGCGGTTCCTGCAGGGCGTGGCCGTCGCCGCCCTCGGCGTCATCGGCGCGGCCTTCGTGTTCTGCCTGGCCTACCGGCCGCCCGCCCTGCACGAGCTGGGCAGCGGCATGGTGCCCGGCCTGCCGGGGGACGGAGCCCTCTACCTCGCGGCCGGCATCGTCGGCGCCACGATCATGCCGCACGCCGTGCACATCCACAGCGCGCTGGCCCGGACCCACGGGCGGCTCAAGGCGCACCGCGTCGACGTGTTCATGGCGATGCTGTTCGCCGGGACCGTCAACGCCTCGATGCTGGTGGTCGGGGCCGGCGCCCTGTTCGGACTGGGCGCCGACGACTTCGCGGGCATCGCCCACGGGCTGTCGGACCGGGTCGGGGGCGCCGCACAGACCGCGTTCCTGGTGGCGCTCCTCACCAGCGGGCTCAGCTCCACCGCCGTCGGCACCCAGTCCGGGGAGGTGGTGATGAGCGGACTGATGCGCCGCCGGATCCCGCGGTCGCTGCGTCGGCTGATCACCGTTCTGCCCGCGGTCGCCCTGCTGACGGCCGGGATCTCACCGGTCGGCGCGCTCATCGCCAGTCAGGTGATCCTCGCGATCGGCCTGCCCTTCGTCCTCGTCCCGCTCGGACTGCTGACCTCCTCCCGCCGTGTGATGGGCGACCACGCCAACCGGCTCCCCGTGAAGATCGGCATCGGCGTGGTCGTCGCGGCCGTCACCGTGCTCGACGTGGCCCTGCTGATGGAGCAGTTCTTCCCCTGACCGAGCGTCCGTCGCCGGCGACCGCCACAGGACGCCCGCCGTAGGCCCGGCCCGGGACACCGGCGCCTCCGCCCCCACGAATCCGGCGCGGACGGACACCACCGACCAAGGAGTCGACATGGTCGAGCCCTTCACACCTGGTGGACAGCCACCCGGCAGCCCTCCCGCCCAGTCACCCGCCGCGCGGTTCCGCCGCGAGGTGCGGGACGCGATCACGCCACGCGCCGGCCTCCTCATGCTGGGCGTCCTCATCATCGAAGTGGCCTTCGTCGTCTCCTACATCGGGGCCTTCCACTCCCCCACCCCGGACAAGATCCCGGTGGCCGTCGTGGCTCCCGCCGCGGAGCAGGGGGCGGTGATCGAGAAACTGAACTCCATCCCCGGGGAGCCGCTGGAGGGCCGGCCCGCCGACACTGCGGCACAGGCGCGCGCCATGGTGCTGGAGCGTGAGGTGGACGCCGCTCTGCTGGTCGCACCCCAGGAGCGGGGCGACCGACTGCTGGTGGCCTCGGCCGGCGGCCCGTCGGGCGTCCAGGCGCTGGAAGTGGTCTTCCAGAAGGCCGACCCCTCGCGGCCGGTTCAGGTCACCGATCTGCGACCACCGAACGAGGCGGACGGGCGTGGACTGGCCAGCTTCTACCTGGCGGTCGGCCTGGTCGTGGGCGGCTATCTGGCCTCCGCGGCGGCGTCCGCCTCGTACGGGGCCCGGCCACCCGATCCGCACCGCATGGTGATCCGGCTCGGCGCGCTGGCCCTGCTGTCGGTGCTGTCGGGACTCGCCGGCGCGATCATCGCCGACCTGGTCTTCGAAGCGCTGCCAGGCCATTTCGCCGCCATCTGGTGGATCGGCGCCCTCACCACGTTCGCCGCGGCGGCCGCCGGTATGGCCTTCCAGGTGCTGCTCGGGCCCATCGGCATCGCGCTGTCCGTGCTGATCTTCGTCGTGTTCGGCAATCCCAGCGCGGGCGGTGTGTATCCGGCGGCGCTCCTGCCGCCGTTCTGGCGGGACATCGGACCGGCGCTGCCGAACGGCGCCTCGGTCACGCTGATCCGCAACTACGCCTATTTCGGAGGTCATCACACCGCCACGGCCTGGTGGGTGCTCTCCGCCTGGGCTGTGGGCGGCGTCCTGGTCAGCGCCCTCGTCGTCATGTTCCGCCGACGGCGCAAGGCGGCGGACGGCCCGCCGGCGCCCGCGGCGGCCGGGGGGACCGGGGCCACGGCCTGACGGCCGGACGGGCCCGCCCCGCGTGCGGCGCGGGACGGGCCCGTGGACACGGGCGGGCGGCCGGTGCCGCCCGCCCGCCGGGTCACCTCGGACACCCGCCCGGCGGGTCACCTCGAATGCCCGTCCGGCGGGTCACCTCAGGCCGAAGGCCCGGGTGACGGTCTGGGTGACGCCGTCGCCGTCGCGCTGCCCGGCCACGACCCGGAGGGAGACGTACCCGGCCCGCGACGGGGCCTTGAGCTTCGCCCTCCAGGAGCCCTTGTCCTCCCGCAGGTCCTGGCGCTGCCAGGTGGCGCCGTCGTCGTACGACACGTCGAGCACGACCGAGGTGGGCGCGGACCGGTCGCCGCCGAGGGCGACGGGCGTGAGGACGAGGTCCGACGTGCGTTTCGCCCTGCCTTCGGCGTCCAGGTCGATCCCGTAGTCGAGCTGGACCAGCGGGACCGTCCGCGGCAGCGCCGTCGCCTCCGAGTGGAACCGCCATTCGGTGCGGGTGGCGGTCGAGTACGGTCCGAAGACCTCGCGTCCCTGGGCGGTGACGGCGGTGTCGAGGACGAGCCGGTACGGCAGCCGCCCCGGCGCCAGGTCGAAGGCCGCGAACTGGGACGCGTTCTCCGCCCGCCCCACCAGCGTGTCCCCCTGGTAGACCGAGACGGTCGAGGACAGCCAGGGGCTGTAGCCGCTGTGCCCGGCCCCTCCGTCGCCCGCGGGCATGACGGGACCGTCGAGGGAGGCCCCCGTCCGTATGGGCAGTTCGTCGGCGGTCGGCCGGGGCCGCATCACCGGCCCGAACCACTGGTCCTTCTGGACGCTGCCGGGACGGTAGGCCACCGCGTCGGTGTGCGCGGACCAGCCGTTCGCGCTCACGGACTGCCGCCACCGGATCCCGTCGCCCGCGGAGACCCAGTCCGTCCGCGTCCCGGGCGCGAGGGGCCTCCACGGGAACGGCTCGATCCGCCCGGACGTCGGGGCGGCGCCGTAGGGCGGGATGTCGTCGCGGATCTCCTTCATGGGCGCGGCGCGCCGTCCGAATTCCTGGTCGATCCGCGCGAGACTGCCCGGGTCGGTCCGGAAGGAGGGATCCGCGGCCACGGCGTCACGGTGCTGACGCACCAGGTCGTACAGGTATTCGGGCGTCGTGCGGGACTCGACGGTCAGCGCCACCCGGTGCGTCGCGGCCCCGCGGATCTTCCCGGTCAGCGCGTCGCCCTCGTCCTTGGTGACCGAGACGACGGGCAGCGGTCCGGGAGTGAATCCGTCGGCCGCCCCGTACCAATCGCTCCGCCTGCCGGCCCCGTCGTTGACCACGAGGAGCATCGCCGCGCCCGCGGCCCGTGCCGCGGCCACCCGGTCCGCCGGAGAGACGTCCAGGCCGGCCCGCACCACCGCCACCCTGCCACGCGCGGCCGTGCCGGCGTAGTCGGAGGGAGTGCCGCGGCCGGCGTCGACCGCGTCCAGGCGGGTGGCGCCGTCGGCCAGGGGCGCGGAGCCGGGCTGCGGGACGAGGACGTCGTCGAGACGCTGCCCCGGGTAGGTGATGCGCAGCGGTGTCTGCAGGGCGCGGACCCGGGTCGTCAGGACGAAGCTGCCCTTCTTCACCTTGTCCTTGCCCGGCAGGACCCAGACGCTGTCGTAGGTGACGGCGGGCCAGATGATCTGGTGCAGGGCGTTGCTGTCGCCGGGCGCCGGTTCCCGCAGGGTGGTGGAGCGGTAGACGTCGATCCTGCGGTCGACGACCGTGGCCGCACGGGGCGTCTCCGCCTTCACCTGGCGTGCCTTCGAGGCGTCGAGCTCCACCTCGCTGTCCTTCGTCAGGTCGATCTCGGGCAGGGTCAGCAGCGCGTAGCCGAGGGAGTGCGGCCCGTGCGCGCCCCTGACCTCCACGGCGGCGACGGCGGTGTACGAGCCGGGCGTCCAGCGGCCGGTGAGTACGCCGTCCTTCGCCCAGCGGACCGAGGTGTCACCGTCGGGGCCGGTGATCTCCACCTCGCCGCTCAGCGGCTTCCCGTCCGGGCCCTTCAACCGCACGGTGAGCCGGTGCTTCTCCGGTTCCACGGCGACGGCGGCCACGGTGTGCACCGTGCCGCCCGCGTGCCGCGCGACGACCT
The DNA here is from genome assembly GCF_043082785.1 of Streptomyces sp. NPDC014764. Lineage (NCBI taxonomy): Bacteria > Bacillati > Actinomycetota > Actinomycetes > Kitasatosporales > Streptomycetaceae > Streptomyces > Streptomyces sp. NPDC014764. The sequence continues at coordinate 249,168 of NZ_JBIBXY010000006.1, forward strand.
GCGCGGTGTAGCGGCCGGTGGCCAGCCCTTCGACGTCGACCAGGAGACCGACCGTGGCGGAGCCCTGCGCCGGGACGGTGACGCGGTCGGCGGCCGGGGTGAACACCCCGGCGGGCGTGTCGCCCCGGTCGACCCCGAGGGTGAGGGTGACGGCCTTCTTCGTGGTGTTCGTGTACGTGATCTTCCGCTCGACCGGGGCCGGGTCCGCGCCGCCGTGCGGCACGGTCACGGGTCCGGCGTCCACCGACCCGGTCGCGACGACCTGGTCACCGAGGTAGGCGGCGGCCACGTCGAGTCTGCCGGTGCCTGCCTGGTACGGGCTGTAGCCGGGGGTCCGGACGGTGGTGCTCATCAGGGCGTCCTTGATCTGGCGCCCGGTCCACCCGGGGTGCTTCTGTGCCAGCAGGACGGCGGCGCCGGCGACGTGCGGTGCGGCCATGGAGGTGCCGCTCAGCTCCATGTAGGTGCCTTCGCCCTCGCCCGCGTACTGCGAGCGGGCCGCGAGGACGCCCACGCCGGGGGCGGTCAGGTCGGGCTTGAGGCCGTCGTCGCCGGCGCGCGGTCCGGCCGAGGAGGACGGGGCGAGGACGTCGGAGGTGTCCACCGAGCCGACGGCGAGCGCGGCTTCGGCGGTGGCCGGTGACGTCACGGTGGAGGGGCCGGGTCCGGCGTTGCCGGCCGCGACGACGAAGAGGGCGCCCGTCTCCTCGCTCAGCCGGTTCGCGGCCTCGCTCATCGGGTCGTTCTGGGTGCGCCAGAACCTGTTGCCCAGGCTCATGTTGATCACCGTGGCGTGTGTGTCGCGCGCCGCCCACTCCATGCCGGCGATGATCCCCGACTCCGACCCGATTCCGTCGTTGCCGAGGACCTTCCCCACCACCAGGTCGGCGCCGGGGGCCAGGCCGCGCTCCTTCCCGCCGGAGGCGGCGCCGGTCCCGACGACGGTGGAGGCGACGTGAGTGCCGTGGCCGTGCCGGTCGAGGACGTTTTCGCCCGGGACGAAGCTCCTGGTCGTCGTGATGCGGTCGGCCAGGTCCGGGTGCGTCGTGTCCACCCCGGTGTCCAGCACCGCGACCCGCACCCCGGCTCCGGTGCCGCCCGCCGACCATGCGGCGGGAGCCCCGACGTGGGCGGTGGAGTCGGCCAGGGCCGCCTCCGCCTTGCCGTCCAGCCAGATCTTGCGGACGCCGTCGAGGAAGGGCGGCGTGTCCTCGGGGGCCTCGCCGGACGCCTTCCGCGAGGAACGGGCGGACCCGTCCCCGCCGCCGGTGAGGGCGGACCAGAACTCCGCGGACCGTGAGCGTTCGGCGCGTACGGCCTCGCCGTCGACGGACGGCAGGTCCAGCGCAGTCTCCGCGCCCGGCAGACGCGCGCCGATCCGGCCGGTGCCGGCGCCCCGGGCGGTGGCGGACCCGGCCGCCTCGCGGGTGACGATCAGCGGCAGCTCGTCGCTGTGCGCGTCGTCGTACCCGTCGGCCACCAGCCGGCTGACGTTGAACAGCTGCCGGTCGATCCGGTCCGTCGCTATGTAGGGCAGCGCCTCCTCGGGATACACGTAGGTGTCCCCGCGTTCGACGGCGACGCGCACCGAACCCGTGGCGCCCGGACGGCGTCGGATCGCGTCCACGGTCAGGGCCGGCCCGCCGCTCCCCGGGGTCACCGTCACCCGGTCGCCGGTGAGCAGGGTGACGACGACGGGCGGGCGGGCGGCCTCACCGGCCGAGACCGGTGCCTGAGGCGGCGGTTGGGACCTGCCGCCACCTGAGGCGGCGGCCGGGGTCATGAGTACGGCGACGAGCGCGACGGCCAGAGGAGCCGCGGCACGTCGGGGCGGGGGAAATCTCACTGTGCCTCCAGGGGACGATGACGAGGCGCAGTGGATCACTTCACGGGAGGAAAAGTACAGCCTTGAATACGATCGGAATTCACCGCACGGGTCCCAGGTTTTCACCGTCCAGCGCGAGAGGACGCTGACGACCCATCTGACCTGCTGGTTCTCTCAAATTGGAGTAACTCCCGTGAAACACATTGGCGACCGACCGAATTGCACGTTCCGCGGCATGTTGACGCGACGTCCATCGGGTGTCTATTTCCTGTGCACACGGAAACGCTATTGTCATTGCGGCCCGTTCTTCCACTGGCCGTATTCCTCAACGCAGCCGGCTCAGCCGGTCCAGGGTCTCCTGCCGTTCCGCGCCGTGCGGCGGTCCGACTTCGTCGAGGATGCCCAGGGCGCGCCGCCAGGCCGTGCCCGCCTCTTCCTCCTCGCCCAGGGCCAGCCTGACGTCCCCGAGCCGGATGAGCGTGCCGGCCTCGGCGTGGCCCGCCCGCACCCGGCGGTGCAGATCCAGCGTGCGCTCGTAACAGCGGGCGGCCTCGCGGTGCCGGCCGAGGCGCTGGTGGGCGTAGCCGAGGGTGTCCCAGACATCGGCCTGCGCCTCCGCGTCGCCGACGGCCTCCAGTTCGCGCAGGGCCCGCCGGCAGTGGTCGAGCGCCTCCTCCTCCTGGCCCAGCCGGGCGTGGTACCAGCCGACCGCGTTGAGCGCCAGGCCGTGCCGCAGCCGGTCGCCGCCGGCCTCGACCAGGGCCAGGGCCTTCCGGGCGTGAGCGAGGGCCGCGTCCATGTCGCCCTCCAGTTCCCGCACCCAGCTCGCCTCCCGGTGGGTCTCCGCGCACGCCGCGGCGTCTCCCGCCTCGGTGAAGATCCGGAGGGCCTGAGCGGCGTGGTCGTGGGCCGCGTCCCGGCGGCCCAGCTGTGCTTCGGCGCGCACCAGCGTGAGGTGGGTGTGGGCGAGGGCGACCGGGTCGCCGAGCCGCCGGGCCGCCTCGAGGGCCAGGCGCTGCGCGGCGAGCAGGGGGTGCCGCATGCCCGTCAGGTAGAAGAAGTGCTTGCAGACCCAGGCGAGCTGCCAGGCCCGGGTGTCCTCCCCGAGTTGGGCGGCCCGGGCGGTCAGCTCGGTCAGCGCGTGCTGTTCGGCCGTGAACCAGGCCAGGGCCCTGTCCCGGTCGGGCGGGGCGGTGACGGGGCTCTCGGCGAGCGGGACACAGGGCCCCACCGGACGCCGGTGGGGGAACAGGGTCCGGCAGGCGGCGAAACCGGCGTGCACGTAGTGGTCGAGCATGCGCCGGACGGCCGCGTCCCGCCGGGCGGGCGGGTCCGTCGCGCGGGCGAGTTCGGACGCGTGGACCCGCAGCAGGTCGTGGAAGGCGTACCGGCCGGGCGCCGGCTCCTGCAGGAGATGGGCCCGCACCAGCTCGACGAGCCGCCCCCGGGTCTCCTCCGTGGTCGCGTCGGCGAGGGCGGCCGCGGCGCTCACGCCGAACGTGCCGGGGTGCGCGGAGAGCAGGCGGAACAGCCGGGCCGCCGGAGGGGTCAGGACGCGGTAGGAGCAGGAGAAGACGGCCCGCGCATCGGCCGACGGATCGGCGTCGGTGAACGCGTCGAGGCTGCCCTGGGCGTCCCGCAGCTCGTCGGCGAGTCTGCCCAGCCGGAACTCCGGATTGCAGACGGCGCGCGCCGCGACGACGGCCAGCGCGAGGGGGAGGCCGCCGCAGCGGGCGGCGATGTCGTCGACGGCGCCCGGCTCGGCCGCGGCCCTCGCCTCGCCGATCCGGCGGACGAGGAAGGCCGTGGACCGGGCGGCGTCCAGCGTGTCGATCCGCAGCGGGCGGGCGCCTTCGAGGGCGGTCAGACCGGAGAGCTGGTGCCGGCTCGTCACGAGCACCAGCGGCCCCGGCCCGCCGGGCAGCAGCGGACGGATCTGTTCCGCGTCCCTGGCGTTGTCGAGCAGGAGCAGCACTCGCCGGCCGCCGAGCAGGGTCCGCCACAGCGCGGTCCGTGCGGCAGGGTCCGCCGGAAGCCGTGCCGGGGACACGCCCAGGCACTGGAGCAGCGATCCCAGCGCGTCGGACGCGGACACGGCGGGGCCGGACGGGTCGAACCCGCGGAGGTCGAGATGCAACCGGCCGTCCGGGAAGCGGTGCGCGGTGCGGTGCGCCCAGTGCACCGCGAGACTGGTCTTGCCCACCCCGGCCATGCCGGCGATCACGACGATCGCGGTCCCGGAGGCCGTCTCCTGTTCCGTCAGCAGGGCGTCCAGCGTGGCGAGTTCGTGCTGCCGGCCGATGAACGAGGGCGGGTCGGCGGGCAGTCCGTCCGGGACCGGGGCGACGGGGCCGGTGCCGCCCGGCTCCCGGGCGGCGCGCCCGCTCTTCACGGGGAGGGCGGCCGGCGCCGACAGCGCCGGATCCGCCGCGAGTATCCGCTCGTGAAGCCGTCGCAGCCGTGCGCCCGGCTCGACGCCCAGCTCGCTCACCAGATGCGCCCGTGCCTCCCGGTACGCCTCCAGCGCCTGCGCCCGGCGTCCCGACCGGCTCAGGGCGAGCATCAGCATCTCCAGGTATTGCTCGTCCAGCGGGTGCGCGGCGACCATGCCGGCCAGTTCCCCGGTGCTCTCGCCGTGGCGGCCCAGTTCCCATTCGGACCGGATGCGCTTCTCCACGGCGGACAGGCGCGCGGCTTCCAGGGCGGCCCGCTGCGCGGCCGCGTACTCGCCGGGTATGCCGGCCAGCGCCTCCCCGTGCCACAGCGTGAGGGCGTCCCGGAAGCCGGTCACGGCCGCGGCGTGGTCCCCCTGGTCGGCGGCCGCCTCGGCGCCGGCCACCCGCCGGCGGAAGGCGTGGAGGTCGAGCCGGTCCGGGGAGAACCGCAGCGCGTAGCCGTGGTCGTCGGAGACGAGGGGGGAGGCGTCCGCGGGACTCACCGGTCCCAGCACCCTGCGCAAGCGGTGGACGTAGGTGCGGATCGTCTGGGCGGCCGAGCGCGGGGGCGCGCAGCCCCACAGGGCGTCGGTCAGTTCGTCGACGGACGCCCGCCGTCCCTCGCGCAGCAGGAGGGCGACGAGGACCGCGCGTTGCTGAGGGGAGCCCGGGTCCACCCGCTCGCCGTGACGCGAGACGCGGACCGGCCCCAGCACCGCGTACGCGAACGGGTCGACCGTCCCGATCGCCGCCGTTTCGGACGGGCGCGCGGGCGGGCGGGAGTCCGGGGCGGGCGGCTGGTCGGTCGCGACGTGCATGCGGAGACGTTACCCCTGGTCGTGGACGTCCTGACGACCGCACTCCCGTCCTGCGCGCACCGCTCAGCCGTCGCCCTCCTCGCGTGTCCCGCCCGCCATCACGAGCCCGTCCTTCGCCGCGCCCCTGCTGAACACCACGTCGCGGATGCGGTCGCGGACGGCGTGCAGTTCGGCGCCCCGGGCGAGGGCCGCGTTGAGGTCGACGACCCGGCCGGCGTCCACGTCGTACAGCTGGGGCACGAACTCGGCGCGGGTGACCTCCCAGCGGCCGCCGGGGCGGGACGGCGGGGAGAAGGTGAAGCGGCCGACGGTGGCCTGGTTGCCGCGCGGGTCGTGGACGCCGTCGTGGTTGGTCATCTCGCCGGCGATCTGGTCACCCATGCCGTAGACGACCCAGGTGCCGTTGACCTTCTCGTACGCCTGCGGGACGTGGGCGTGGGTGCCGAGGATCAGGTCGACGTCCGGGCGGTCGCCGGTCCTCGAGGCGGTGAGGGAGCGGGCGAGGGAGAGCTGGAGGTCGTCGGGCGCGTCCTGCCACTCGGTGCCCCAGTGCAGGGAGACCACCACGACGTCGGCCCCGTCCTTGCGGGCGGCGCGGGCGTCGGCGACGATCCGCCGCTCGTCGATCAGGTTCACCGCCCAGGGCCGGTCCTGCGGCAGCGGGATTCCGTTGGTGTCGAAGGTGTAGGCGAGGTGCGCGACCCGGGCGCCGCCCGCGTCCAACAGGGTCGGTGCGGCGGCTTCCTGCGCGGAGCGGGCCGAGCCGGCGTGGCGCACGCCCGCCCGGTCGAGGGCGTCGAGGGTGCGGCGGATTCCCTCCTCGCCGTCGTCCAGGGTGTGGTTGGAGGCGGTGGAGCAGCCGTCGTAGCCGGTGGCGGCGAGGCCGGCGGCCACCTCGGGCGGCGACCTGAAGAGGGGGTAGCCGCTGTAGTCGCCGTCGGCGCCGTAGACGGTCTCCATGTGACACAGGGCCAGGTCGGCGGGGGCGACGACGGAGCGGATGCCGGAGAGCATCGGCCGGAAGTCGTGGCCGTCGTCCCCGGCGTCGAACGCGGCCTGCTCGATGACGGAGGTGTGGGGCAGGACGTCGCCCGATGCGACCAGGGTGAAGGCGCGGTGGGCCGTCGCCGAGGGGGCCGGACGCCCGTGGGCCGGCGGTGTGTGGTCGCCGGCCTGGCAGGCGGCGCCCGCGGCGAGGACGGCCGTCAGGACGAGGGCCAGCTGTCTGCTGCGTGCGATCATCACGTCACCCCGCTGTGGTCGTATTTATGGATGAACAGGTAAAAAGCCATATTGCGGCGAACGGCGCTCCGACACGCTCTTTAGGCCGTCCGGCGTGCGGAAACGGCCGTCCCGACCGTTCGTCGAACCGTTCGTCGACGCGATCGACCGTCCGCCGCACACTCCTGTGCGCGCCCTGTCCCCCGGCGGCGGGGTGCGTTGCCATACGGCCATGACGGCCGGAATGACACTCACGAACGGGACCACCGCCGAGCACGAGCTCGCCGCGCTCCAGCGGGAGCACGGCCGGCCGCTCTTCGCGCTGCTGCTCCGGCTCTGCGACGGGGACCGGCAGCGCGCGGAGGACCTGGTCCAGGAGACGCTGGTGCGCGCCTGGCAGCACCCCGAGGCCCTGCGCGCCGAGAACTTCGACTCCGTACGCCCCTGGCTGCTGACCGTGGCGCGGCGGCTCGCCATCGACGCGCGCAGGGCCCGGCAGGCGCGGCCCGCCGAGGTTGGCGACGCCGTCCTGGAGAACGCCCGGGTGATCTCCGACCACGCGGAACGGGCCGCCGCGACGCTCGACGTGCGGGAGGCTGTGAAGACTCTCACTCCCGAGCACCGTGACGTCCTGGTGCTCGTGTACTTCCAGGGGGCGACTGTGGCGGAAGCGGCGGCGGCCCTCGGAATCCCGCCCGGTACGGTGAAGTCCCGCGCGTACTACGCGCTGCGCGCCCTGCGCCGGGTGCTTCCGGGCTACGCCTCCGACATGCGGTGAAACCGGCCGTCGGGTCAAACCTCCGTAAAGCGCCTTGCCGTGGAACCCGGTTGGGGATCGGCTGTCCTCATCCGTGTTCCGGACCGGACATCCGGGCTCGGGCGACGCGCACGCACCGGAGGAGGCAGGAAGGGATGCTGCACAGAGGTCGAGAGAACACGGACGGCGACGGCGGACCCGCCGTCCCCATGGCCTGGTTCTACGCCGAGTACATCGCGGACGAGCTGCTGCGCACCGGCGACCTCATGCCGCCGACGTCCGTGGAGTTCCGGGCCGGCCGGGACGCGCTGGCGCTGACCGTCTTCCTGTCCGACACCGACGGCGAACTGTCCGGCATCCGGGTCATCACCCAGCTGGAGACCTGGCTGTCGCTGACCGCGTACGACCAGCCGTGGCAGGAGTGGGTGCAGCGGCGGCTGGACGACCTGGCCTCGGACGCCGCCGTGTCCGGCAGGGGTGCGCCGGGCCCGGACCTGGAGCTGGCCGTGGAGGCGTGGCGCTGGCTGCGGGAGACGGAGTTGCTGGCCCCGGACCTGAACGCGGTGCCGGGCGGCGCGGCGGGCGGCGAGGACGAGGGACCGAAGGTGTGGACGCCGGCGTGGCAGCTCGGACTGCCGCTCGGGCATCTCGCCATCCACCTCTTCTAGGCCGTCCCGGCCCGTTCCGAGGTCCGCGGAAAATCCGACCAATCCGCGGGCCCGAGGTCTCCGAATCCTTAGGTCACGATTCGGTGCGTCGCTGAGTCGATCGGCTGCCTGGTGCGTACCGGTGGGAGCAAGGAGTAACCCCACCCGCACCCAACGGCACGAGGATTCGGCATGAGGTCCCTGGAGAGGCATCGCGACGTCGGCGCCTACGCGCTCGGCGTGCTGGACGAGGCGGAGGCGTTCCGCTTCGAGGACCACCTCATGGAGTGCCCCAGCTGCGCCGTCCAGGTGACCGAGTTCGGCCCCGCGACACGCCAGTTGATGCTCTACCGCAGTGCGACCCCGCGCACGGTCCACCCGGCGGCGCAGCCCTCGCCGCGGATGCTGGACCGCCTGCTCACCCAGGTGTCCGCCCGGCGGCGCGTCGGGCGCCGCCGGGTGCTGCTGGCGCTGGCCGCTTCCGTGGTGCTCGCGGTGTCCGCCCCGGCGGTCACGGTGGTGGCGCGGGGCGACGCCGGGCCGCGCCCGCTGACCGTGGAGGCGACCGACGAGCGTTCCGGGGTGTGGGCCCAGGTGAGGATCGAGGACCGCGACTGGGGCAGCAGCGTGGAGTTGCGGGTGAAGGACGCGGCGGGACCACGCGACTGCGTCCTGGTGGGGATCGGCCGCGACGGCTCCGAGCACGTCATGACGAACTGGGCGGTGCCCCGGCACGACGCACGCCCGAACACCGTCCCGGGCGGCTCCGCGATGCGCTCCGACGACATCCAGCGGTACGAGGTGCGCTCCACGGAGGGCGAGACGCTGGTGGTGCTGCGGCCCGAGTGACCCCGGCGGTCCGCGGCGGGGAGTGTGCGGGGGTCACTTCAGCAGCCGCGACAGTCTCCGGTCCGCCAGCGGCTTGCCGCCCGTCTGACAGGTGGGGCAGTACTGGAGCGAGGAGTCGCTGAACGACACCTCGCGGATTGTGTCCCCGCACACCGGGCAGGGCTCACCGGTGCGGCCGTGAACGCGCAGGCCGGTCTTCTTCTCCGCCTTCAGCCGCCCGGCCGCCAGCCCCCGCGAGCGTTCCACCGCGTCGGTGAGGGTGGTGCGCAGCGCCTCGTACAGCCGGGCCGTCTCCTCCGGGGTGAGCGAGGAGGCCAGCTTGAACGGGGACATGCGGGCCGCGTGCAGGATCTCGTCGCTGTACGCGTTGCCGACGCCCGCGATCAGGCTCTGGTCGCGCAGGGCGCCCTTGAGCCGGCGGCGCTCCCCGGAGAGCAGCTCCGCCAGCCGCGCCTCGTCGAAGCCGTCGGCCAGCGGGTCCGGTCCGAGCCGCGCGATCCCCGGGACCTCCGCCGGGTCGGCCACCACGTACACGGCGAGGCGCTTCTGGGTGCCGGCCTCCGTCAGGTCGAAGCCGGCTCCGGTCTCCAGGGCGACGCGCAGCGCGAGCGGGCCCTTGCCGGGGCGGGGCACGCCGCTGGGAAGGGGGTCCTTCCAGTGCAGCCAGCCCGCGCGCGCCAGATGGGTGACGAGGTGCGGGCCGCCGTCCGTGGCCAGCGCGAGGAACTTGCCGTACCGCCGCACGGCGGTGACCTCGCGCCCTTCCACGGCGGTGAGCGGCGGGTCGTAGGTCTTCAGGACGCTGATCGCCACGGGCAGCGCCCGGACGATCTCGTGGCCGGTCAGGTGCTCGGTGAGGAAGTCCTTGAGCGCCTCGACCTCGGGGAGTTCCGGCATGCGTCAAGGGTGCCACCGGCGGCGGGTGTCCTCAGCCCGTGCCGGCTTTCCGGCCTCCGGCCGGCTGCGGGTCCTTCACGACCACGAACTCGCTCCACACGCACTTGCCGCCGCCGCGCGCCTCGACTCCCCACAGGTCGGTGAGCGTCTCCACCAGCAGCAGCCCCCGGCCGGAGACGCCGCCCTCGCCGGCCTCGCGGCGGCGCGGCAGGGCGCTGGAGGAGTCCTCCACCTCGACGCGCAGCCGTCGTTCGGCGCCGTCGAGCACCCGGAGCGTGACCTCCGCGGATCCCTCGGTGTGCATCAGCACGTTGGTGATCATCTCGTCGGCGACCAGCTCGATCTCGTCGGCCCGGTCCCGTGCGCCCCACGCGGCGGCCGCGGTGCGGATCATGCGCCGGGTGTCGGACAGCGCCTCCGGGTCGCCGGACGGAACCAGCTGCTTGAGCCGGCCGCCGGAGCGCGGGCCCTCCGGTTCGCGGCGGCGCAGCAGGAGCAGCGCCACGTCGTCGTCGCCGCCCCGCTCGTCGGCCACGTCGATCAGCCGGTCGGCCAGGTCGCGTACGTCGTCGGGGCCGACGGCGATCAGCGCGGCGAGGGTCTCCACACCGTCGTCGAGATCCGCGCCGGGCTGCTCGACCAGGCCGTCGGTGCACAGCACCAGCGTCTCGCCCGGCTCGAGCTCGATCCGCCCCACCGGGTATTCCAGCCCGTCGAACTCGGCGGACAGGCCGAGGGGCAGGCCGCCGGGCACGGTGACCCGGCAGCAGGAGCCGTCGGCGCGGCGCACCATCGGGTCGATGTGCCCGGCGCGGACCGCCTGGATGACGCCGGTGGACAGGTCGACCTCGGCGTAGAGGCAGGTCGCGGAGCGGTCGGTGTCGAGTTCGTTCAGGAAGACCGAGGCGCGGGCCATGACGGTGGCGGGCGTGTGGCCCTCGGCGGCGTAGGCGCGCAGCACGATGCGGAGCTGGCCCATGACGGCGGCGGCGTGCGTGTCGTGGCCCTGGACGTCCCCGATGACGGCGCCGACCCGGCTGCCGCCCGCGGTGCCGCCGGGCAGCGGGATCAGGTCGTACCAGTCGCCGCCGATGTCCCGGCCGAAGGAGCCGCCGAAGGTGGCGGCACGGTAGCGGACCGCGAGGTCCGCGCCGGGCACGCTGGGGATGGTGCGGGGCAGCATGGCCTGCTGGAGCCCCTGCGCGAGGTCCATCTCCTGCTCGTAGAACATCGCGCGCTGCAGGCTCTGGGAGATGCTGCTGCCGAGCGCGACCAGGATGTTGCGCTCCTCGGCGGTGAAGCCGCGCCGGTCGCTGTAGAGCAGGCCCATCGCGCCGATCGGGCGGGCCTGCACGATGAGCGGCAGATAGGCGGCCGAGGTGATGTTCAGCCCGGTGATGCCCCGCCACAGCTCCGGATAGCGCTCGGCGAACTCCTCGGGGGACTCGATGAAGCGCGGGCTGAGGGTGCGGACCGCCTCGCTCATCGGATACCGCTCGTCGATCCCGGTGAGTTCGGTGCCGGGCACGAAACTGTCCGCCGGCCCCTCCGCGATGAGCCGGATGCGGCCGGCCTCGACCAGCCCCATCACCAGGCTGGTCGCACCCAGATGGGTGAGGCCGTGGGTGTCCTTGAGGACGTCGATGACGTCCTTCACGGTCCGGGCGTGGGCGAGCGCCGCGGTGGTCAGCTGGACCACGTTGGTCTGCTGACGGCGCAGACTCTCCTGGAGGGCCTGGGCGCGCCGGTCGCCGCTCTCGCGCAGCTCCTGCGTGGCGTCGCGGACGATGCCGATGATGCGGCGGGGCCGGCCGGCCTTGTCCCGTCTGATGTAGCCCTGGGTGTGGGTCCAGCGCAGGGAACCGTCGCGGCAGCGGACGCGGAAGTAGGCGCCGTAGTTCTCCTGGCCGGTGTTGAGCGCCCGGGCCACGACGCCGTCCAGCCGCCGCGCCTCCGCGGGCGGGACGCGGATGGCGAGGGTTTCCGGCCGGTCGTCGTACTCGTCGGGGCGCATGTCGAAGATCTCGTGCGCCTGGGCGTCCATCTGCATCACCCCGGCGTCCAGGTCCCAGTCGAAACTGCCCATGCGGTTGAGCGCCAGGATCGGATCCGGGTGTTCCGGCCAGTCGTCCGGGAGTGACAGGGGGCTCGCTCCCCGATCAGCCATGGGGCCACCTTGCCAGGATTCGGGCGATTCTTCGACCGCTGGGACGCCAGGGGCACGGGTATCCCGGGACGCCCGGTGGTACACGGGAAGTCACAGGCAGCAGGGCGCCCACGGGCCCGGGAGCGTGCCGGGGCCCGTCCGACGGGCCGGCGCAGGACGGAGGGTGCGGCCGTGGAGTGGTTCGGGGCGACCGAGTACTGGACCAGCCGGCTGGTCTTCCAGAAAGGGCTGGCCGCGCTCTACCTGGTCGCGTTCCTGGCCGCGGCGCTGCAGTTCCGCGCGCTGATCGGGGAGCGGGGAATGCTGCCGGTGCCGCGCTTCGTGGCGCGGGTGCCCGCGCGTCGCTCCCCCAGCCTTTTCCATCTGCACTACTCGGACCGCTTCTTCGCCGGGTGCGCGTGGGCGGGGTGCGCGGTGGCGGCGGCGCTGCTCGCGGGGGCGGACGCGCTCGTGCCGCTGTGGGCGGCGATGCTGCTGTGGCTGGTGCCTTGGGCGCTGTACCTGTCGATCGTGAACGTGGGGCAGACCTGGTACGCGTTCGGCTGGGAGTCGCTGCTGCTGGAGGTGGGGTTCCTCGGCGTGTTCCTCGGCAACGACGAGGTGGCTCCGCCGGTCGTCGTGCTGTTCCTGCTGCGGTGGGCGCTGTTCCGGGTGGAGTTCGGCGCCGGGCTGATCAAGATGCGCGGCGACGAGTGCTGGCGCCGCCTCACCTGTCTGGACCACCACCACGAGACCCAGCCGATGCCGGGGCCGCTGAGCTGGTTCTTCCACCGTCTGCCCAAACCGCTGCACCGCGTCGAGACGGCCGCCAACCATGTCACGCAGTTGGTGGTGCCGTTCCTGCTGTTCGCTCCGCAGCCGGTCGCGTCGGCGGCCGCCGCGCTGATGATCGCCACCCAGCTGTGGCTGGTGCTGTCCGGGAACTTCGCCTGGCTGAACTGGGTCACCGTCGTGCTGGCGCTGCCCGTCGTGGCCTGGCCGTCCGATCCGCCGCCGGTGGGCGACGCCCCGCTCTGGTACGTGGTGGTCGTGCTCGCAGTGTCGGCGCTGCTGCTCGCGCTCAGTCACGCGCCGGTGCGGAACATGCTCTCGCGGCGCCAGGTGATGAACCGCTCCTTCGACCCGCTGCACCTGGTGAACACCTACGGGGCGTTCGGCAGCGTGAGCCGGGTGCGGCACGAGGTGGTGCTGGAGGGCACGGCGGACGAGACGCCCCGGGAGGACTCCGACTGGCGGGAGTACGAGTTCAAGGGCAAGCCGGGCGACCCCCGGCGGTGGCCGCGCCAGTTCGCCCCGTACCACCTGCGGCTCGACTGGCTGATGTGGTTCGCCGCGCTGTCCCCCTCGTACGCGAGTCCCTGGTTCGGGGGGCTGGTGGAGCGGCTGCTGGAGAACGACCCCGACACCCTCCGCCTGCTGCGCCGCTCCCCCTTCCCCGCGGACGCCCCGCCCCGCCACGTCCGCGCCCGTCTGTTCCGCTACCGCTTCACCACCTGGCGGGAGCTGCGTGAGACGGGCGCGTGCTGGGAGCGGACGTACGTGCGGGAGTTCTTCCCGCCGACCCGGCTGGCCGGGAGCGCGCGGAAGTCGTAGGCGGCCGTGAGTCTCAGGCACCCGGCAGGCCGGTTGCGCGGAGTTCCTCCCACAGGGCGTCCGGGACGGGTTCTTCGAAACGGTCGGCGCAGTCGTCGACCTCCGCGGCCGAGCGGGCGCCGACCAGGACGGCGGTGACCGCCGGGTGGGCGGCGCAGTGGGCCAGGGCCGCGGCGCGCAGCGAGGTGCCGTGCCGCTCGGCGGCCTCCTTGATCCGCTGGGCGCGCTCCACGAGGGCGGCGGGAGCGGTCGCGTAGTCGTAGGTGGCGCCCGGCCGGGGGTCGGCGAGCAGACCGGAGTTGAAGGCGCCGCCGACGACGACGGACACCCCGCGTTCCAGCGCGGCGGGCAGCAGCTCTGCGGCGGCGCTGTGGTCGAGCAGGGTGTGGCGGCCCGCGCACAGCACCACGTCGGCGTCGGTGTCGCGGACGAAGCGGGTGAGCATCGCGGTCTGGTTCATGCCGGCGCCGATGGCGCCGACGACACCCTCGGAGCGGAGCCTTTCGAGGGCCGGGTAGGCCTCGCGGAAGGCCTGGTCCCCGTGGTCGTCGGGGTCGTGGAGGTAGACGACGTCCACGCGGTCGAGGCCGAGGCGTTCCAGGCTCGCCTCCAGGGAGCGGCGGACGCCGTCGGCGCTGAAGTCCCAGACGCGGCGGTGGGTGGCGGGCACGGCGAAGCCGTTGGCGAGGTCGTCGCCGCCGGCGTCGGACGGCTCGAGACGGCGGCCCACCTTGGTGGACACCGTGTACGAGTCGCGGGGTAGCTCCCGCAGGACGGCGCCCAGCCTGCGTTCGGCGAGGCCGAGGCCGTAGTGCGGGGCGGTGTCGAAGTAGCGGATGCCCCGCCGCAGCGCGGCCCGCACCGCCTCCCGCGCCTGCTCCTCGGTGACCGGGGTGTACAGGTTGGCGATCCCCGAGGTGCCGAGTGCGAGCGGGGTGATCTCCACACCGCTGCGGCCGAGTCTCCGGCGGACCGGCTCGGACGGGCCCGTCGGGACTGCGGAGTCACTCATGGCGGGCTGCTCCTCGTCGTGATCACGGGCCGGACGCGGCCGAGCATACGGGGCCCGCGGCCGCGCGCCGCACCGTCCTGCGGCCAGGGCGCCGGACGTGGCCCCGTCGCCCGGTCACGCCCGCTTCAGCCGCAGCGTCCTCAGCTCGAAGGGCCGTAGCCGTACGGCGATCCGCCCGTCGTCGACGGCAGGCGGGGCCGTGTCCGCGAGGGGCCGTTCCAGCAGGTCGGTCACCTCCACGCCCGCGATCGGGAAACCGGCGGTGAGCGTGGTACGGGCGCGGGCGCCGTGCGCCTCGTGGAAGCGGACCACCACGTCGCCGCTGCCGTCGTCGGCCAGTTTGACCGCCGTGACCACGACGGAGTCCCGGTCGGCACTGACCAGCGGGGCGACCTCGGCGGCCCCGTCGAGACGCCGTTCGGGCAGGTTGATCCGCCAGCCCTCGCGTACCGCGTCCCCGATCGACGCGCCGGGCACCAGGGCGTGCCGGAAGCGGTGGACGCCCTGGTCGGTCTCCGGGTCGGGGAAGCGCGGGGCGCGCAGCAGGGAGACGCGGACGGTGGTGGTCGTGCCGCCGTCGGTGCGGACCGCGCGCGTCACGTCATGGCCGTACGTGCCGTCGTTGACGACGGCGACGCCCCAGTCGGGCTCCTGGAGGTGGACGAAACGGTGGTTGCACGCCTCGAACTTGGCGGCCTCCCAGGACGTGTTGGTGTGGGTGGGCCGGAAGAAGTGGCCGAACTGCGTCTCGGAGGCGTAGCGGTCGGTGTGCAGGTCCAGGGGGAAGGCGAGCTTGAGGAACTTCTCCGTCTCGTGCCAGTCGACCTCGGTGTCCACCACCAGGCGCTTCTCCCCCGGTGGCAGCGACAGCACCTGTGTCACGCGGGAGCCGCCGAAGGCGCGGACGATCCGCACCGAGGCGCCGTCGTCACCGGGGGCGACCTCCTCCGCGTCGGTGAGGTCGGTGACGGTGTTGCGGTAGAACTCGTCGACGTCCCAGGCGTCCCACATGTTCGGCAGGTCCTGGTGCAGCTGGAGCAGGTTGCCGGCGCGGCCGGGGGCGACGGTCTCGCGGTCGTTCTCCAGGTCGAGAGCGGAGTCGACCAGGCCCCGGGCGTCGATGCCGACCCTCAGCAGGCCGTTGTCCAGGACGTGTCCGCCGTCGGGGCGTTCCGTGTGCGTGGTGCGTCCGGGCGCCTCGGCCGGGCGTGCGCCGCCCGCCGGGACTCCGGCGCGGGTGTGCGGCGCCGCGTTGAAGACCAGCGGTACGTCGCCCTCGCCGGCCAGGGCGCGCTGGGCGGCGTCGATGATCGCGTTCAGCTCGTCGGCGACCCGGGCGTAGGTCGCGCGGGCCTCGCGGTGCACCCAGGCGATGGAGGAGCCCGGCAGGATGTCGTGGAACTGGTGCAGCAGCACCGTCTTCCAGATCCGGTCCAGGTCGGCGTACGGGTAGGGGAGGCCGGTGCGCACGGCGGCCGTGGCCGCCCACAGTTCGGCCTCCCGGAGCAGATGCTCGCTGCGCCGGTTGCCCTGCTTGGTGCCGGCCTGGCTGGTGAGCGTGGCGCGGTGCAGTTCGAGGTACAGCTCGCCGACCCAGACGGGCGGTTCGGGGTTCTCCGCCGCGGCCTTGGCGAAGAAGGCGGACGGGGTCTCCCACGCGACCGTGGCCGACCCTTCGAGGTCCCGCAGCCGGGCGGCCTTGGCGACCATCTCGCGGGTGGTGCCGCCGCCACCGTCGCCCCAGCCGGTGGGCGCGAGGGAGTGCCGGGCGGCGCCCTTGTCCTTGAAATTGCGGACGGCATGGGCGATCTCGGCGCCGCGCATGGAGCAGTTGTAGGTGTCGACGGGAGGGAAGTGGGTGAAGATCCGGGTGCCGTCGATGCCCTCCCAGCGGAACGTGTGGTGCGGGAAGCGGTTGGTGCGGGACCAGGAGATCTTCTGCGTGAGGAGGTACGTGGAGCCCGCGGCCTTGATGATCTGGGGCAGTCCGGCGGCGAAGCCGAAGGTGTCCGGCAGCCACGCCTCGTCGTTCTCCACGCCGAACTCGTCGAGGAAGAACCGCTTGCCGTGCACGAACTGCCGGGCCATGGCCTCGGAGCCCGGCATGTTGGTGTCGGACTCCACCCACATGCCGCCGGCCGGCACGAACCGTCCGTCCGCCACCGCCTTCTTCACCCGCGTCCACACCTCGGGCCGGTGCTCCTTGATCCACGCCCACTGCTGTGCCTGCGACATGGCGAAGACGAAGTCGGGCTCGTCGTCGAGGAGGGCGGTCATGTTGGCGGCGGTGCGGGCGACCTTGCGCACCGTCTCACGCAGCGGCCACAGCCAGGCCGAGTCGATGTGCGCGTGCCCGACGGCGCTGATGCGGTGCGCGGACGGCACGGCGGGCGCGGAGAGCACCTCCGTGAGGCGTGAACGGGCCCGTTCGGCCGTGCCGTTGACGTCCTGGAGGTCGACGGCGTCCAGGGCGCGCTCGACGGCGCGGAGGATCTCCCAGCGGCGGGGCGAGTCGACGGGCAGCTCGGCCATCAGCTCGCCGAGCACCTCCAGATCGGTCACCAGGTGCCACACCGTCTCGTCCAGAACGGCGAGGTCCATGCGGGTCAGGGTGTACTGGGGGGCGCGGCCCGCGGTCTCCAGGTCACCGAGCGGGGTCGGTGTGAACGGGCGGTGGCCCATGATGACGGGGTTGGATGCCGCCTCGACGTGCAGGCGGACCTCCTCCCCGCCTTCGACGGGAGCGCCGACCCGCACCCACTGGTTGCGCGGGTTGAGGCCCTTCACGGGCGTGCCGTCGGGGCGGTAGACCAGCCCTTCGCACTGGAAGCCGGGCATGTTCTCGTCGAAGCCGAGGTCGAGGATCGCCTCCACCGTGCGGCCGGCCCACGCCTCGGGGACGGTCCCGGTCACCCGGAACCAGCTGGTGCCCCACGGCGCGCCCCAGCGGGAGCCGACGGTGATCGGCTCGACGTCGGCGGCCAGTCCCTCGGCGACCGGGACCGGTTCCCCCGGTGCGTGCCACACCGATACCTCCAGGGGCACGGACTCGGGGTACACGGCGGGTCGGACGCGCTCGTCGAGGACCCGCCTCAGACGGGCTTCGACCAGGGTGCGGTCGTCATGCATGCGGCGCTCCATGGTTGTGGCCGGTTCGCTGCCGTACGTGGGTCCCGCCCCGCGGGACGGGACCCCCGGGTACCACTCCCCTCCCACGCCTTCCTCGAACCGCCTCCCGCACCAACGCGCGGCCCCGGCCCACGGGGGCGGAACCGCCGTCCGTCGTACCCCGTTGCCCCGCCCCTCGCTCACGAACTAAGGTCGGGCGCGTGACTGCCGGGTCGGCCTTGCGCCGTTCACGAAAGGCGCTCCCGGCTCCGGAGTGAGTCCGGGGCGGGCGCGTGCGCCTCCGTCGTCGGTCGTTCCTTCAACCCGCCGTGCTTCCGCCGGCGGGGAACGGCACACCGACACCGGAGACGAGAGACGACCATGCCCGCAGCAGCGCACATCGAGTTGAACCACACCGCCGTGTACGCCCGTGACCGCAGACGCTCCGCCGAGTTCCTCGCCGGGATCCTGGGTCTGGAGGTGGGGGCGCCGTTCGGGCCGTTCCTGCCGGTCGACCTGGGCAACGGCGTGACCCTGGACTACTACGAGCTGCGCGACGAGCCCGTGCAGTCGCAGCACTACGCGTTCCTGGTGCCCGAGGAGCGGTTCGACGCCATGATCGGGCGCCTGGAGGAAGCCGGGGTGACGTACTACGCGGACCCCCGGCACAGCGAACCGGGCCGCGTGAACGACCTGTTCGGCGGCAAGGGCGCCTATTTCGAGGACCCGGACGGCCACAACATGGAGATCATGACCCGGCCGTACGTCCGGCCCTGAGCGTGCCCCCGGGTCAGAGCGACCGGTACATGATGTGCAGCCCGACCCGGCCGTGCCGGGGGTGGTCGAAGGCGTCAGGGACCGTGCCCAGGACGGTGAAGCCGAGCGAACTCCACAGCTTCACCGCGGGGTTGGTCTCGACGACGGCGTTGAACACCATGCCCCGGTACCCGGCGTCGCGCGCCTCGGCCAGCACGTGCTCGGCCAGCAGCCGTCCGGTCCCCCGGCCCGCCCGGCCGGGGTCGACCATGAAGCCCGCGTTGGCGATGCGGGCGGCCGGGCCGCCGTAGTTGGGGGTGAGGTAGGCGGAGGCGACGACGGTCCGGTCGTCGTCCTCGACGACGTAGACCCGTTTGGCGGGGCTCATCCACAGGGCCCGGGCGTCCTCCTCGGAGGTGCCCGGGTCCCAGGTGTAGGTCTCGCCCGCCGCGACGATGCGGTGCCAGAACGGCCAGATGCGCGGCCAGTCGTCGGGGCGCGCTTCCCTGATCAGCATGGATGCGAGTCTGGCACGCCGGTGCGGGCGGGGGGTCCGAGGGGGTGACGTGTCAGTCGACGCTGGGGAGGATGTGCGGTTCCGCGAGGTCCTCCTCGTACCCGGCGAGGCGGATGGGGGCCGAGCGGGCCCACACGTCGAGGCTTCCCAGTTCCCCCGGCCTGCGGCCGGAACGCTCCGTGCGTTCCTCGGGGCGCTGTTCGAGTTTCGTCTGCTCCGGTGTCACCGCGCACTCCTTATGTGTCGGTCACCCTCGGGACGTACCGCGTCGGCCCTGCGGCCGGCGCCCGGCGCCCGAGCGGGTCTGAGTCCAATGCCGTTCGGACGCGGTGGCGCCGGTCGTTCAGAGGGAGGGCAGGCCGTGGTGAACCGGCGGTCCCATGACGGATCGTGGGTGCGGGTAGGACCCTTGTTGCTGTCCGTCCGCCTCAGATTAACCAAATGAGCGGCCCCCTGCTCGATGGGGCTGCAAACTGGCTGTAACAATCACATGACAGATCGCCCATCATCAGGCGCTATTTCCCGGCATGTCGTGACAGAATGCGCACCGTAGCTCACTCGATCGGAGTACGCGCGGCCCGAAGCAGCGGACAACTCCGGACGGCCGGGGCGCGGTGCGAGCGCCGCCGACCGTCGTCGGTGTGCCGGGTGTGGCCGGTCACCAGCGGCCGGGCGCGTAGTCCTTCAGGAAGACGCCGTACAGGTCCTCGCCCTCCTCGCCGCGCACGATCGGGTCGTAGACGCGGGCGGCGCCGTCGACCAGGTCGAGCGGGGCGTGGAAGCCCTCCTCGGCGAGGCGCAGCTTGTCGAAGTGCGGGCGCTCGTCGGTGATCCAGCCGGTGTCGACCGAGGTCATCAGGATCCGGTCGGAGTCGAACATCTCCTGGGCGCTGGTCCGCGTCACCATGTTCATGGCCGCCTTGGCCGCGTTGGTGTTGGGGTGTCCCGCCCCCTTGTAGCCGCGGGCGAACACGCCCTCCATCGCGGACACGTTGACCACGTAGGCGCGCTTCGAGGACGAGCGGCGGGCCGCCTCGGCCATCGCCGGGCGCAACTTGCTGATCAGGATGAACGGCGCCGTGTAGTTGCACAGCTGGGTCTCCAGCAGCTCCACCGGGGAGATCTGCTCGATGGTCTGCACCCAGGTGTTGGAGTCGACGACGTCCGGCAGCAGGCCGCCCGCGTCGATGGCGGTGCCGTCCCGGTGCCGCTCCACGCTGGCGTTGCCGGCGACCAGGGCGAGGTCGGCCACCGCCTGCGCGTCCAGGCCGCTCGTCCCGGCGGGCAGCGCGGTCAGGCCGTCCACCGCACCGGAGTTGAAGGCGCCGATGACATGGTGGGCGGGCAGCTCGCCGGCCGGCAGCGGTGCGCTCTCGCCCTCGACGAGCGCGGCGTAGGCGGAGGGCAGCCTGCGCACGGTCTGGGTGGCGTTGTTGATCAGGATGTCCAGCGGGCCCTGCTCCGCGACCTGGTCGGCGAGCGCGACGACCTGGCCGGGGTCGCGCAGGTCGATGCCGACGACCTCCAGGCGGTCGATCCAGTCCGCGGAGTCGTCCATCGCCTTGAAGCGGCGAATGGCATCCTTCGGGAAACGCGTGGTGATCGTGGTGTGGGCGCCGTCGCGCAGCAGCCGCAGCGCGATGTACATGCCGATCTTGGCGCGGCCGCCGGTGAGCAGCGCGCGCTTGCCGGTGAGGTCGGCGCGGGCCTCGCGGCGGGTCCGGTTCTCGTCGGCGCACTTCGGGCAGAGCTGGTGGTAGAAGTAGTCGACCTCGACGTACCGCGTCTTGCAGACGTAGCAGGAGCGGGGGCGCTGGAGTATGCCCGCGATCCGGCCCGGCTCGACGCGGGAGGAGGGCAGGATGCCCTCCGTCTCGTCGTCGATGCGCTCGGCGGAGCCGGTGGCGGTGGCCTCGGTGACCGCCTTGTCGTGCGCGGTCTTCGCGGCCCGGCGCTCCTGGCGGCGGCGCTGCTTGACCGTGCGGTAGATGTGCGAGGTGGCCCGGCGCACCTTGATCGCGTCCGGGTGGTCCACGTCGATCTTGTCGAGCTCCTCGAGCACGCTCAGGCAGACGGCCAGCCGCTCCGGGTCGATGCCCGGCCCGTACGCCACCTCGTCCGTGGTCCCGGGGCCGTCCTGTGTCACCGTCATCGCCGCTGCCGTTCCCGCTTCGGTTCGCGCGGCGCTCCGTCCGCGTCCGCTGTCGAACGGGGGATTTTACGGAGCGCCGGGCCGCAGCACCAAACCGCTGCGCTCAGTGAGCGCAGGCCACGGTGAGTGCCGTCACCTCCTCGGTCACCGCACGGGCGAGCAGGTCGAGGTCGTCCACGGCCGCGCCGTCGGCCACCAGGCCGTAGTGGACGCGCCCCCGGTAGGTGGAGACGGCGACCGCGAGGGAGTGGCCGGGAGCGAGCGGCGCGAGCGGGAAGACCGCGCCGAGCGGGTCGCCGCCGAGGCGCAGGCCGAAGCCGGGCAGCGGCACGCTGGTGACCAGGACGTCGAACCAGAGCCGGGCCGCCTGGCCGAGCAGCGGTCCGCCGAGCCGGTGGCCGAGCGGCGGCACGTGCTCGGCGAGCAGTGCGACCGCGCCCGCGCCACGGTGCGGGCCCGCCTCCTTGTTGCGGTCCATGGCGGTGCGGACCCGGGTCAGGCGGGTGACCGGGTCCTTCTCGTCGACCGGGAGCCGTATCAAGTACCCGGAGAGCCGGTTGCCCTGCGGGTGGGCGGTGCGGGGGCGGCGCCGGGAGACGGGGACGAGGGCGCGCGGGGCTACGCCGTCGCTGCCGTCGCCGCGCTCGTCGAGCCAGCGGCGCAGCGCGCCGGCGACGACCGCGATGAGGACGTCGTTGACGGTGCCGCCGGCGCTCTTGCGGACGAGGTGCACGTCGTCGAGGTCGACGACCACGCCCGCGGTGCGGCGGGTGCCGCTGGGCGCGCAGGTGAGGGCGGGCGAGGAGCGCATGTCGAGGGTGGACCGGGCGACGGCGGCGCCGATGTCCAGGGCCCGGCCGGCCTCGGCGAGGGCCTCGCGCACCATGCCGGGCACCTCGCGGACGTCCGGGACGACGCCGCGGGGCGGCTCGGTGGGCCGCGGCCGGGGCGTGGGCAGGTCCATCGGGTCCATCAGCGCGGCGGCGAGGGTGAGGGCGCGCAGTCCGTCGGCGAGGGCGTGGTGGAACTTGAACAGGACGGCGAAGCGGGCGCCGCCCTGTTCCGGCAGCACGTGCGCCTCCCACGGCGGGCGGGTGCGTTCCAGGGGGCGTCCCATCAGCTCGCCCGCGGCGGCGTGGAAGTCGGCGACGGGCGTGTGCAGCCGGACGTGGTCCAGGGGGTCGAAGCCGGGGTCGGGCTCGCGGGCGGCGCCGCCGAAGGCGAGCGAGCCGCGGACGACGGAGGTGAGCGGGCGGCCCAGCGCGGCGGTGAGGGGCTCACCGGGGGCGGGCAGGGAGCGGCGCAGCGCCGACAGCGAGCGCCGCAGTCCGAGGGGCTGCCAGGTGTCGCGGATGCGCATGCGCAGTCCGGGTACGGCGGCGGACCGCGCGGCGAGCAGGTCCGCGGCGTGGGCGGCCGCGGAGGGCGAGCCGGCCGTGAAGATGCCGAGCGCCGCGAGATGCATGGGATGACCTGCGGACTCGAGGTTCCAGAACGCCAGGTCGAGGGGGGCGAGCGGGTCTGCGGTCATGAGCGGGGGCCTCGCATCGACGACGGGAACGGATCAGCAGTCAATCGCTCCCGGCCGATTACGGTCAAGTACGATCTGGCTACCCATAGTTAACAGCATGTGACGTCTCCGCCCCTTCCGCTGTTACGGCAGAAGGGGCGGAAACCGAATGACATGCGGGGCCCGAAGGGCTTTCCGGCCGTCCGGCGGAGTGACGCACGCCACCCGGACGGGCGGCGCCCCTGGCCGCGGACCCGTCAGCCCGTGGCCGGGCAGCCTGCGGGCCTGGCCCGGGAGGCGTCCCGGATCAGGTCCCGCTGAGCGGCCCGCACCCGCTCCACGTCGGGCTTCATCACCCACCGGTCGTAGGTGAGCGGACCGTTCAGCTCACCCTCCACGTCGGAGATCTGGGTGTAGACGGCGCCGTTGCTGCCCCGGCACACCAGCGCCCGCACCTCGTCGGGCTTGGTGAGGTAGTCGTCGGTGTAGCTCGCCGGGTCGACGTCGACGTACGACTGCTGCACGGGCCAGGCGTGGCCCGGCTCCGAGTCGAGACGGGCGGCCCGGTTGCACTGCGCCGTTTCGCGGCCATCGTGGAGTTGTACGGCCGGAGACAGGGCGAGCTGGCAGGCCCCGATCCCTGGTCACCGTCATGGCCGAACGCACCGGATGAGCGCGAAAACGCGGTCCGGCGGCCGGAGGAGGACCGCAGTGCCTGTTACCCCGCACTCTGTCGGCGACGTGATGACCCGGAGGGTCGTAGCCGTCAAACGCGGTGCGCCGTTCAAGGAGATCGTGCGCACTATGGATCAGTGGAAGGTCAGCGCGATGCCGGTCCTCGAGGGGGAGGACCGTGTCGTCGGCGTGGTGTCCGAGGCCGACCTGTTGCCCAAGGAAGAGTTTCGTGACAGCGACCCGAGTCTCGTCGTACAGCGCCGTCGCCTGGCCGATGTCGCCAAGGCCGGGGCGGTGACGGCGCAGGAGCTCATGAGCACACCGGCGGTCACAGTCGGCCCCGACGCCACGCTGGCGCAAGCGGCCAGGATCATGGCTGTACGGCGCGTCAAGCGACTTCCCGTGGTCGACGGTGGCGGCAGGCTTCAGGGCGTCGTGAGCCGGGCCGATCTGCTGAAGGTGTACCTCCGCCCGGACGAGGAGATCGAGGAGGAGGTCCGCCGCACGGTGGTGTCCGACCTCTTCCCTGCCTTGAGCCATGGCATCCACGTGCACGTCGAGGAGGGAGTCGTCACTCTCGACGGACACGTCCGGGACACCTCGCTCATCCCGCTCGCGGTGCGGCTGGCGCGTGCGGTAGAAGGCGTGGTGGACGTCGAACCGCGGCTCGGCGGGGAGCCGTCGGGCGGGCACGGGAGTGGGACACTGCGCTGACCACGCGCGCTCCTTGTGGGCGGTGCGTCGCCGTGTCAGTCGTGCGTCACCGTCACGGCTGAAGGTCGAGCACGTCCGGCACCGGCCGACGCGGTGCGCCGGGCCCTTGAGGGCCATAGCCCAGCCGCAGGAGCATCTGGGCGTGGCCCGTCCCCGTCACAGGGTCCCGCAGGGGCCAGCGCAGATCACTCCACTCAAGAGCCTGGCTGGCGAAGGAGCAGGCCAAGTCGTTCAAAGTGGCCAGCAGCAGAACCCGCTCCACGGCCTGACCCGCGCGGAGCCAGTCCTCCGGACGGTCGTAGGCCGTACTGACCAGCGCCATCTGAGGGTTGTACTCGAAGTCGGCCGCGTCACGACCCGGAACCCTCCCGGAGCCTGCGAAGTCGCGCACGGGCGTCCTTCCTCCCCGGCGGCGCGGCCCGAAGGCGTAGTAGGGCACCCCGTCGTCGGCGGCCGCCGCGGAGGACGCGTCGGTACGCGTCCACCGGGCAAGGTCTTCGTCGGTGCGGCGGTCGGTGATGTTTCGCGCCTCCGCCTCGCGCGCCAGTTCGAGCACCTCCTGCAGGTGCCATGACGTGGGGAAGGTCAGTGTCGCTCCCTCGGCGGCGGCCGCCGCCTGGAGTTCCTCCCGGACGGCACCGGGGATGTCCCTCTCCTCGAACGGGAATCGACTGCTGTGACGCCGGTGAATCGCCGGGTACAGCGCGCCGAGTCCGCTCGTGCCTGCTGCGGAGCCGGTCAGCCGTACCGTCGCCACCAGTGAGGGGGTCGTGGGGTCGGGCAGCAGGAGCGTTTCCGGGTGCAGACTTTCATGGAGGACGGCGACCCTCAGATTGAGCAGCGCGGCGCCGCAGCCGATGTGCAGGCCTCTGTTCCGGGGGTCGGAGTGCGGCATGGCGCGTGCCTGGTCTGCATGGATCTCGAACGTACGGCTGCTACGGAAGTAGCGGAAGAACCACGGCTGCGCGTTGTGCATGGACGGAGCCGCCGTGGCATCTCGGACAAGCGACGTCACCTGCTTGTCGGCCGGTGTCGGTCGGGTCACCGAAGCCACCCCTCTCGGACCGGTGCTCGTGGGTGCCTGCTACTCGGCCGGAGTGATGCGCTTGCCCGTGACGCGCGTGGGCCGGATCGCCACCCAGACATCGCGGGTACCGCCCGCCCACGGTTCTGTGTGGGCGCGCCGGGTGAGTTCACGCACGGCGTCGGGCTCCGTGACGACGCTCGCCGGACCGACGGCGAGGACGCTCCATCCTCGGCTCATCGCATCGTCGACGTGGTCGACCTCGAAGGCGACCTCGGTGCCGGCCGCGGCCGCCGGCACCGAGCCGGGCATGGTGCGGAAGACGATCTCGTCCTGCACGACCTCGTAGTTGACCGGGACGACCGCGGGGCGTCCGCCGGACGCCGTCACGGCGATACGCCCGACGCCATGGGTGGACAGCAGGCGTCGGCATTCCTCCGGGCCGAGGTCCCGCAACTGCGGACGCAGCAGGGCGTGCCCCTGCCCGGGTGGCAGATCGACACCCGCTCCGCGCAGCGCCGTGGCGGTGGTGCCCAGTGCGGCGGCCAGCGCCAGGAGGGTCGCCGTGCTCGGGTCGGCCGATTGTTCCTCCAGGTACGCCAGGTACTGGGGGGAGATGCGGGCCCGGCGCGCCGTCTCCTCCCGGCTCAGCCCTCGCCTGCGGCGTTCGACGGCCACGCGCCGGCCGATGTCGCCTGGGTCCTCCTCCGGCACTGGACGGGTCACGGCCGGCGGGGAGGACCGGCCGGCGCCGTCGGCGTGTTCGTGCTCGGTGTCGGTGTGCTGGATGTGCGCGTCAGGGCCGGGGAACACGAGGGTGATGTCGTCCGTGTCGGACCAGCGCACGTCGTAGGGAGGCGTTCCGTCGTCGTGGTGCAGTCCGACGATCTCACCGTCGCGCCGGACGACGCCGGTCGCCGGGCTCTCAACGACGAGCCTGTCGCCAAGGTGAGCTCGCATGATCGCCGCCCTCTCCTCACAATGGTGCTGTATCCAACGTGCCACGGTCGGCACCCCACCGCACGGCACGACCGGCGCGTAACTGCGGGAGCGGGCGGTGGGCCGGTTGGCGGCGGTCACCGTGTGGACGGGAGAGGCGACATGCAGCACCGAACGGTCGCGGAACTCATGACCCGGAACATCGTCAAGGCACGGCGCGACATGCCGTTCAAGGAGATCGCCCGGCTGCTGGCGGAGAATGACGTCACCGCCGTACCGGTGGTGGACGACCTGGACCGCCCCGTGGGCGTAGTGTCCGAGGCCGATCTGCTGCGCAAGACGGCCGACCAGGCCGACCCTGCAGGCAGGATTGCCGTTCCGCGCCTGGAAGCGTGGGAACGGGCCAAGGCCGAGGGTTCTCGTGCCGAGGAGTTGATGTCGGCACCCCCGGTGTGCGCGCGACCGGAGTGGAGCGTCGTGGAAGCCGCACGCCTGATGGAGACCCAGCACGTCAAGCGCCTGCCGGTCGTGGACGAGACGGACCGGCTCCTGGGCGTCGTCAGCCGTGGCGACCTGCTGCGGGTCTTCCTGCGGCGGGACGACGCCATTCTCGACGAGATCACCAGCGACGTACTGTCGCGCACGATGCGGTTGGCTCCCGCGGAGGTGACGGCCGACGTGCACGACGGACGCGTCGAGCTCACGGGATCGGTCGAGTACCGGAGCCTGATCCCCGTGATCGAGCGACTGTGCCGAAGCGTCGACGGCGTGGTGTCGGTCACCGAGCACCTCGCATACCGGACCGACGACGTCGGACGGCCGGACACCGCGCCGTGAGCGCGCAGCGGGACTCCAGTCAGCTCTGAGGAGAGAAAGTGAAGGCCGCGGGCCGGCCATGGCCATCGCCGCCTTGTGCGTCGGCGGTTGTCGCGTCGGACATGTGCATCGCCGCATCTTCATGTCTGGCCGGTTCCGCCTGGTCACCGGCGGAACCGTCCGGCCCACAGGGGCTCTACGCGCTCCCACTCGGCGTCCCACAGCGCGTACCTCTCCCGGTCCAGTTTGTGCCGTACCCCTACCCGGGTCACGTAGATCATCGCCACGAAGCCGGTCGCAGCAGCCCCGCCCGTGAACCAACTGGTGGTCATCGCCTGGTTCTCGGTCATGGGCGGGCCGGTCACTGCCCCGTCGCGCGTGACCCACACCCGCACGGTGGCGCCGTTCGGTGTATGCGGCTTCACGAGGGCGTTGTCCGTCCGCGTGGTTCCCTCGTCATCGATCCAGCGGACCTGGGCCCGCTGTTCCTCGTTGGCGGTAACCGTCCTGACGGCGGACACGACTCGGGCGTCCACTTCGTGACGCTCCGCCGACTGGGTTCGCACCGTTCCCATGGCCGAACGGTACGTGGCCAGTCCCGTGCCCAGGGTTGCTGCCGGAAGGCCGAGGAGGAGGATCAGCAGCAGCAAGCGGCTGATCCATGCCTCGAGGTGATCGGAGCGGCGGCGCAGCGGGTTCGACTTCTTGGGCACATGGTGGCGCGGCCGGGGTTCTCGGGGTGGCGGATGTCGTGCACTCATGACTCCACCTCCAGCATGTCGCCGGCTTGTCAATCACCGTTTCCAGCATCGGGCAAGTGGGCGCATCGTTCACAGGGCCGAAGGTCCTCGCGACAGGACGGGACGGTCGCCGCCTGCCCCCCCCGTGTCCGGGCCCGGCGGGCGGCGGCTGTGGGCCACTCCTGCGGCGGCTTGTGACGGCTCGGGCCACGGCGCACATGCGCCCCGGCCCGGTTTGGGGTACTTGTCGAACGAGATAACCGCTACGCGCACCCGGCCGCCACTCTTGTCGTTCGCGCGCAGGGGGCCGTGGCGATCCGTCCCACTTTCCACCTTCCAACGAGACGGGGGAGCACCGCCATGTGGTCAGTCGTTCTCGAGCGGCGGAGGACCGAAGCGTGAGTGATGTCCTGCCGCCGCGCGCGGAGGTGTCCGAGACCCACACCGCGATCCTGTTCTTCATCGGTGACCGGGTCTACAAGCTGAAGAAGCCTGTGGATCTCGGGTTCGTGGATCACACGACGGTGGAGGCCCGCCGGACGACCTGTGAGCATGAAGTGGCTCTCAACCGCCGCTTCTCCCCCGATGTCTACCTGGGACTCGGTGAACTGCGCGACCCCGGTGCACAGGCGCCGGAACCGCTCGTGGTGATGCGCCGGATGCCTTCGGACCGTCGTCTCTCCCGCCTGGTGCAGCAGGGGTCGGCCGTCGACGATGTCCTGCGGGCCGTGGCCCGCCAGCTCGCGGCGTGGCACGCGCAGGCGCCCCGGGGCCCACAGGTGAACGCACAGGGCACACGGGACGCACTGTCCTCACGCTGGGAGGACAGCTTCCGGCAGGTGCGTGAGCTGGCCAAGGGTGACGGCCTGCCGGACGAAGTGCCGGAGGTCGAGCGGCTCGTGCGTCGCTACCTGGCGGGCCGCGAGCCTCTGTTCGACGCGCGGATCGAGCAGGGCCGGGTGGTCGACGGTCATGGGGATCTGCTCGCGGAGGACATCTTCTGTCTCGACGACGGTCCCCGGATTCTGGACTGCCTGGAGTTCGACGACCACCTGCGCCACGTCGACGGCCTCGACGACGCCGCCTTCCTCGCCATGGACCTGGAACAGCTCGGCGTTCCACAGGCCGCGGCCACCTTTCTGGCGCGGTACGGCGAGTTCTCCGGCGACCCGGCCCCGCCCTCCCTGTGGCACCACTATGTCGCCTACCGTGCGTTCGTCCGCGCCAAGGTCTCCCTCATTCAGGCGCACCAGGGCGCACCGGGTGCGGAGGCGGCGTTCCGGCGGCTGGTCTCCACGACGCTGCGGCACCTGCGGGCCGCAGCCGTCGGCCTCACGCTGGTCGGTGGACTGCCGGGCAGCGGCAAGTCGACCCTGGCCGGGGCACTGGCCGACCGCCTGGGAGTCACGCTGCTCAGCAGCGACCGGCTTCGCAAGGAGTTGGCGGGCATCCCCGCGGAGCGGTCCGCTGCAGCGGGGTACCGCGAGGGCATCTACACACCGGAGTGGACGGCCAGGACCTACGCAGCGCTGCTCGAACGCGCGAGTGCGCTGCTGGCCGAGGGGGAGTCCGTCGTCCTGGACGCCTCCTGGTCCGACGCGGCGCAGCGGGACGCCGCCCTGCGCGTCGCGGGACGGACCAGCGCCGACCTGGTGGCCCTGCACTGCCACGTGCCTGACGATGTGGCGGTGTCCCGGCTCGACGCGCGTACGTCGGGGCCCTCCGACGCCGACGCCTCCGTCGCCGCCGCGATGGGGGCGGCGGAGCCGCCGTGGCCGGAGGCCGTACCAGTCGACACCGGTGGCTCCTTGGGTTTCGCGGTTGCCAGGGCTCTGGACGTCGTACGCCCGTGGAGGGCGGCCCAGGCGCCGGTGTTCCGGCGTCCCTACATGGAGCCGGGCTGATGGCCGTTGTCCTCGGGCACCCGTCGGCACTCGCCTGACGGCGGGGGAACCGTCACAATCGCGGAGGCTCCGGCCCGGCTGCCTCGACCTGCAGTCCGAGGACGCCGCCCGTGACGGCCAGAAGACCACCGTGGAGAGCCGGCACGGGCACGCTCAACTCGTCGTCCGCGTCACGGCCGCACTCGGCAGCCGGTCGCCGCTCAGTCGTGTGAACAACCCTGCGGGTGAATGCACCTGGTCGGTGCTGCTCTGCGGCGCGGACCCCGGTTGCCCGGGCGGCGGCCCGACGCCACGGTGGAAGGAGCCGGCCGAGCCGCAAGGGAGTGGGTGCCATGCGAGCCCTCGTCTATCACGGTCCCCGTCGGATTTCCTGGGACACCGTCACCGATCCGGTTATCGAGGATCCCGCCGACGCCGTCGTACGCGTCGACACCACGACCGTCTGCGGCACCGATCTGCACATCCTGCGCGGCGACCTGCCCGAGGTGAAGCCGGGGACGGTCCTCGGTCACGAGGCGGTCGGCGAGGTGGTGGACATCGGCAGCGACGTCCACCACCTGCGCCCGGGGAACCGGGTGATCGTCTCGTCCGTCTCCGCCTGCGGTCACTGCCGACCGTGCCACGAGCAACTACTCGGGCAGTGCCGCGGGGGCGGCGGATGGATCCTGGGGAATCTGATCGACGGAACCCAGGCCGAGTTCGTGAGGGTGCCCTTCGCCGACCACTCCACCCACCGCCACCCTCCCGCCCTGCCGGACGACGTGGCGGTCCTGCTCGCCGAGGTCCTCCCCACCGCCTACGAAGTCGGCGTGCGCAACGGACAAGTGGGCCCGGGAGACACCGTCGTCGTGGTGGGCGCGGGCCCCGTCGGTCTCGCCACGGTCGCGATCGCCCGGCTCTGCCAGCCCCGCCGGGTCATCGCGGTGGACCTGTCCGCCGCCCGGCTGGAGGCCGCCGTCCGCATGGGTGCCGACGCCGCCGAGGTGCCCGGAACGATGATCGCCGAGCTTTCCGAGGGGCCCGGTGCCGACGTGGTCGTCGAGGCGTCGGGCGAGCCGGAGGGCTTCGTCCTGTGCACCCGTGCCGTCCGCACGGGCGGCCACATCGCCGTCGTCGGCACACCCGGCAAGGCCGCCACACTGCATCTGGAGTCCCTGTGGCGCAAGAACGTCACGGTCAGCACCGGCCAGGTCGACACCTCTTCCACGCCTTGGCTGCTGGAGGTGCTGAAGTTCGGCCGCCTGCCCGTGGCCCCTCTGGTCACCCACACCTTCGGGCTGGAACGGGCGGCGGAGGCCTACGAGGTGTTCTCTCACGGCGCGACGTCCGGCGCGCTCAAGGTGGCACTGCGCCGTGAGTGAGGCGCACGCGGGCGGACCACGGCCCGGCGTACCGTACTGGGCAGTTCGCCGGCGACGTGTGTCGCCAGGCGCTCCTGGGCCGCCTGTGCCGCCGTCAGCCCTCGCGGTGACGTCTCCAGTGCGACGAACGCCTCGTCCACCGCAAGCTCCGCTACCGGAGGACTTGGCCCGGGGCCGCAGACCTCGCCCTTCCCGCCGCCCGTGTCCGCGGTCCCGTGGCGTCGTTCGTCGACCGCCCCGGCGCCCCAGCGGTCGTCCCGACACCGAGCCGCCCGTCGTCGGCAGACGCTCACTCGCCAGGTCACTGACAGGACCGACCGCACACGTCCTCGGTGCTTCCGGACAGCTCATGCGGGAACCGTGACGACCGGGCAGCGGGCGTGGTGGAGCACACCCTGGCTCACTGAGCCCAGCACCACGTCCTTGAAACCGCCGTGCCCCCGGGTGCCCACAACCAGGCCCGGAGCGTGCTCGGAGGCTTCCGTCAGGACCTGCACCGGATGGCCACGGACGACTTCGTGGTGCAGGTCGACATCCGGGTGGGCCTCGGTGCGCCCCGCCACGGTTTCCGCCAGGACCCGGCGGCACTCCTGCACCGCCACGTGCTCGTCGAGGACACCCAGCAACGGCGGATGCCACGCAGACAGCGCCCGCAGACCCGCTCCCCGCAGGGCCGCCTCCTCGACGGCCAGGTCCACCACCGCGGCCGAGTGCGCGCTGCCGTCGACACCGACCAAGAAGTACGCGGGCTGCTGAGTGATGTGCTCCGGCTCGGGAACGACCACGACGGGGCACGCGGCGTGAGCCGCGAGCGGGAGCGCCACGGATGCGGCGGAAAAGACGCCGCGCCGCCTGCTCAGGTGCCATGAACCGAGCACGACCAGGGAGGCGCTCCGTGCCTCCTCCCGCAGCACCCAGGCCGGCTCCCCCTCCGCAAGCAACGTCGCGGTCTCCACCGCGGGCTGCCGGGACTCCACGAAGGAGACCGCGTCCTTGAGTGCCCGGTCGCCCAGTTCGTGCAGCGTCCGGTTCCACTCCTCCCAGGAGGGGCGTACCTCCCCCGACCGGTATCCGCCGGTCGGAGTGCCCTGGGCGTGCACGAGCCGCAGCGGCAGCCTGCGCCGGTCCGCCTCATCGGCGGCCCAGGACAGCGCCAGGCGCTTCGCGGGGTCGGGATCGACGCCCACGAGCGGGCGACGCCCGTCGGTACCGGTCATGACGCCTCCGGAGGGTCCTCGTGACGTCCGTTCTCCATCCCTCCAGACTCGTCTCCGCCGCCCGTCGACGCCACGCCACAGCCTGTCGGGAGCGGGGACGGTACTTGCCCGGCCGTGGCGCCTGGCGGTTCGACCGACGGCGCGGGGCCGAACGACGAGCCCGGCCGGGACGCGCGCGCATCGTCGCGCAGACCCCTGGGAGGACCGCACGTACCTGGCACCACCCCCGGCGCTTCGGTGTGTTGGAAGGAGTCCGATGCACAGCCTCGTGCCGGACGAACTCCGCAGTCTCCCTCCTGCCCGGCCTGGCCCCGCTGGCGGGGTGGCGCCGCTACCGGCAGCGTGGAACTGGTAAGTCACGACTGCCGGTGAGGTGGGCCATGCAATCACCTGAAGGGCCACGCATCGTCGTGGGCGTCGACGGCTCCCCTTCGTCGCACGCCGCACTGCGATGGGCAGACCGCTACGCGCAGGGCGTCGGCGGTGCCCTAGAAGCCGTCTCCGTATGGGACACACCGTCCTCCCGAGGCTGGAGCGGACCGGCGATCGACCCGGAGTTCGACGCCGGACAGGCCAGAGAGCTGTTCGAGCAGGAAATGCACGAGGTCTTCCCCGACGGGCTCCCGGACCGTCTGACGCGGCACCTGGTCGAGGGCGATCCGTCGGAGGTGCTGATCCGCGCTTCGGAGGGGGCAGAGATGCTCGTCGTGGGCCGCCGCGGGCGTGGCGGCTTCGCCCGGGCGATGCTGGGCTCGGTCAGTCAGCGCTGCGCCCAGCACGCGGCCTGCCCCGTCGTCGTGATCCGTCAGCAGGACGACCCAGCCCGTTGACCTGCCCTGTTCGGCAGGAAACCAGTGACCGGACTGGCTCCGGTCTCGCGCAATCTCTGAGCTTGATCATCGACCTCGCTGCTGTTTCAGGCGGACGTGTTCGGTGAGGGTCTAGATTCGTTCCCCTACGGCGACCATCGGGTCGTAGAGGTCGGGTTTGTCGACCTCGGTCTTCAGGTTGTCCGGGACGAGCCGGTGCGGGACACCCTGGAAGTAGCGGGAGGCCGCGAGGTGCGCTTCCGTCCGCGCATGCCGGTGCAGGTGCAGCACCGGCCGGACGAACGTGTACCGCGAACACGGCAGGACCATGACGAACGCCCAGACCCGGTGGCGTCTGCCGGTCCGCGGGTCGATCCGCGGCCCGAGGAAGCCGTAGTCGCCGGACCGTCTCGTGCGACCGGGGCCTCGTCGGGAGCCGCTACGGCACCAGCTGCCCCTTGCCGAGAGCGATC
Organism: Streptomyces sp. NPDC014764; assembly: GCF_043082785.1. Taxonomy (NCBI): domain Bacteria; kingdom Bacillati; phylum Actinomycetota; class Actinomycetes; order Kitasatosporales; family Streptomycetaceae; genus Streptomyces; species Streptomyces sp. NPDC014764. Next base: position 282,104 of record NZ_JBIBXY010000006.1, read on the forward strand.
ACGCCGCCCTTGGAGACGGTGTACAGCTCCGCGTCACGGTCCGGGTTGACGCCGATCGTCGCGCCCGGCGGCACCTCGACGTTCTTGTCCAGCACCGCCCCGCGCACCACCGCGCCCCGCCCGATGTGCACGTTGTCGTGCAGCACCGAGCCCTGCACCACCGCGCCCGGGTCGACCACCACGCCCGGCGACAGCACGGACCGCGTCACCTGGCCCCGGATCAGACAGCCGGCGCTGATGATCGACTCGCTGGCGATGCCGCCCGCGTTGAACCGGGCCGGCGAGAGCTGCCCGGAGTGGGTGTAGACGGGCCACTGGCGGTTGTAGAGGTTGAACGCGGGGCGCTCGGCGATCAGGTCCATGTGCGCGTCGTAGTACGCGTCGAGCGTGCCGACGTCCCGCCAGTAGCCCTGGTCGCGGCTGGTCTCCCCCGGCACGTGGTTGGTGCTGAAGTCGTACAGATGGGCCTCGCCCCGCTCGGTGAGCTGCGGCAGGATCGAACCGCCCATGTCGTGCACCGAGTCCTCGTCCTCGGCGTCCCGCTGGAGCGCCTCGACGAGCGCCTTGGTCGTGAAGATGTAGTTGCCCATGGAGGCGAACACGCAGTCGGGGTCGTCGGCCAGCCCCGGCGGATCGGCGGGCTTCTCCAGGAAGCGCTCCACGGTGCGCCCGTCGGAACCCGGGGTGATCACGCCGAACGAGGACGACTCCGCGCGCGGCACCCGGATGCCGGCCACGGTGACCCCGGCGCCGCTCTCGATGTGCTGGTTGAGCATCTGGCGCGGGTCCATGCGGTACACGTGGTCGGCGCCGAACACCGCCACGTACTCCGGACGCTCGTCGTAGATCAGGTTCAGCGACTGGAGGATGGCGTCGGCGCTGCCCAGGTACCAGCGGGGGCCGAGCCGCTGCTGCGCGGGGACCGGGGTGACGTAGTTGCCGAGCAGGCTGGACATCCGCCAGGTGGTGGTGACGTGCCGGTCCAGCGAGTGCGACTTGTACTGCGTGAGCACGCAGATCCGCAGGATGTCGCCGTTCACCAGGTTCGACAGCACGAAGTCGACCAGGCGGTACGTGCCGCCGAAGGTGACCGCCGGTTTGGCACGGTCCGCCGTGAGGGGCATCAGGCGCTTGCCCTCGCCGCCCGCCAGCACGATTCCCAGGACCGAAGGACCACCACGACGCATGCCCGTCTCCTCACGCCGAGTTTTCCCATGACTGCCCCGGACGGGCCGGGCTAAGCCTGCCGGAGGATCTCCTCGTAGAGTCCGGCCGTACGGCGGGCCACCGCGTCCCAGCCGAACTCGGTGACCGCGCGCTCCCTGCCCGCCTCGCCCATGACCCGAGCGGTGTCCGGGTCGCCGAGCACCGCGTCCAGCGCACGGGTGAGCCCCGCCTCGAAGCCGTCGTCCACGTCCACCAGCAGGCCGGTCCGCCCGTGGTCCACGACCTCCGGGATGCCCCCGACGCGGGAGGCGACCACGGCGGTTCCGCACGCCATCGCCTCCAGGTTGACGATGCCGAGCGGCTCGTACACGGAGGGGCAGGCGAACACGGTGGCGTGCGTCAGCAGCTGGATCACCTCGGGCCGAGGCAGCATCTGCGGGATCCAGTGCACGCCTTCGCGGACCCGGCTCAGCTCCCCGTACAGCTCGCGGAACTCCCGGTCGATCTCCGGGGTGTCCGGGGCACCCGCGCACAGCACCACCTGCGCGGCCGGGTCGACGTCCCGCACCGCCCGCAGCAGATGCGGCACGCCCTTCTGCCGGGTGATCCGGCCGACGAACAGCACGTACGGCCTGGAGCGGTCGAGTCCGACCCGGTCCAGGGCGTCGGTGCCGGGATCGGGGCGGTACAGGGCGGTGTCGATGCCGTTGTGGACGACGTGCACCCCGGCCGGGTCGAGGGCCGGGTAACACTCCAGGATGTCGTCGCGCATGGCGCCCGAGACGGCGATCACCGCGTCGGCGGCCTCGTAGGCGGTGCGCTCCGCCCAGCTCGACAGGGCGTACCCGCCGCCGAGCTGCTCGGCCTTCCAGGGACGCAGCGGCTCCAGGGAGTGCGCGGTCACCACGTGCGGGATCCCGTACAGCAGCTTGGCGAGGTGGCCGCCGAGGTTGGCGTACCAGGTGTGGGAGTGGACCAGCTCGCGGCCTTCGAGGGCGGCGGCCATGGCGAGGTCGGTCGAGAAGGTGCGCAGGGCGTCGTTGGCGCCGTCGAGCGCGGGCCACGAGCGGTGACGCAGCACGCCGGGGGCGCGGCCCTCGCCCCAGCAGTGCACCTCCAGGTCCACCAGGGACCGCAGCTCCCGGGCCAGGAACTCCACATGGACGCCCGCGCCGCCGTACACGTCCGGGGGGTACTCCCGGGTCAGCAGTCCCACTCGCACCCTGAACCCCCTGTCTGCGCGGACGTCCCTCCCATGGTCACGCAGACGGGGCGCCCGGGGAAGACCGGGGCGGCCGTTCGAAGCAGCAGTCGCCGCAGACGCCTCCGCCGGGGACGCGGTAGTACAGGCAGCAGCTGCGCCGGCGGAAGCCCGTGGCGGTGAGGTTGCCCGCGCCGGAGAGGAGGGGGTGGGCGAGGAGTTCACGGGAGAGCCGGGCGGCGCGGGCGGCGTCGTCGGGGCGGGCGTGGCGGGTGATCTCGCGGGCCGCGGCGGCGAGGGCGGAGGCGGCGTTGCCGCGCAGGAGGGCGGGCGCGACGCGGTGACGGGCGCGCAGGGCGGCAGAGAGGGGTTCGAGGTGGCCGTGCAGGACGACGGCCGCGACGGTCGCCGCGTCACCGGGGAGCGGGCGGACCTCGGGGAGGTGCAGGTCGTCGGGGGCGCTGCCCTCCGGGTCCCAACGGACCGTGTCCGGGGCGAGGTCGGGGACGGAGCCGTGGAGGGCGGCGCAGCCGAGGGCCACGGACCACAGACGCGCGGCGAGACCCTGGTGCGCCACGGAGGCGGCGACGCGGACCTCCTGGGTGCGCAGGGCCGCGGCGACGCGGCCCACGCGGACGGTCAGGGGGTCGGCCCGGTGAACGTCCGGGCGGGCAGGGCCGTATGCCTGGGCGAGCGTGGGAAGGTGGCGGTCGGCGTCCTCCCCCGCGCGCAGCGCGAAGAAGCCACCGAGGGCACGGAGGGCGGTGAGGCGGGGGTCGAGGTCCACGACGTGCAGTAGTACCAAGTCTCTCAGGGGTGGTTGTCAGGGGCCTCGGCCTTCCGACGCCCACCCAGGGGATGACAGGGGCGTCCCGGTACTCCATCGGCAGTAGGACGCATTGGGTGCTCAGGGACGACGACGGGGAACACCCTGACACGGCAAGGTGTTGGTCATGGATGACGACCGTTCGCCGCGCCGGGCAGACCGCCCCCGCCTCACGCAGAGGAGCAGCCGATGAGCGCCCTCGCGTTGTCCGTGGTCCTCTCGTTCGTGTCCGCCGTGGCGTACGCCGGGGGCGCGATCGTGCAGGAGCAGGTGGCGCTGTCGTCGTCCGGCGCGCGGCAGTACGCCCCGCTGCGCCGTCCGGCGTGGTGGGCCGCGGTCGCGCTGAACGGTCTGGGCGCACTCCTGCACGTGGTGGCGCTGGCCTACGGCCCGCTGAGTCTGGTCCAGCCGCTGGGCGCCCTCACGATCGTGTTCGCGCTGCCGATGGCCGCGCTGTTCGTCGGCCGCAGGGCCGGGGCGACCGCCTGGCGGGGGGCCCTGATGGCGACGGTAGGTCTCGCTGGTCTGCTGGCGCTGGTCGGCGCGTCGGGCTCGCAGTCGCTGGACGGCCCGCAGCGGGTCGCGGCGGCCGTGGCCACGGCGGCGGCGGTCGTGACGCTGATGGTCGCGGCGCGCGCGGTGCACCGGCACCCGGCGGTGCGCAGCATCCTGCTGGCGACGGCGGCCGGTGTCGCGTTCGGCATGTCCTCCGTCTTCACCAAGACGGTCGCGGTGGACTGGACGGGCGGGGTGTCGGCGGGCGACCTGCCGTCCCTCGCGGTGATCGGTGTGCTGGCGACGGCGGGCATGCTGCTGTCCCAGGCGTCCTACCGGGGCGCGGGCCTGGCGGCCCCGCTGGCGACGCTCACCGTGGTGAACCCGGTGGTGGCGGCGGCGGTCGGCATCACGATGTTCGGAGAGACCTTCCGGTACGGCACGACCGGCACGGCGCTGGCGCTGAGCTGTGGGGTGGTGGCGGCGGGCGGACTGATCCTGCTGACGACGGAGCGGCTGGCGCGGGAGGGTGCCGCGGGCGCGGCGGTTCCCGTGGAGACGCGGACCGTGCCCGCACCGGTGGCGACGGCCGGGCGGGAGGCGGAGGATGCCGCAGCCGAGCTGCTGCTGGCGGATCTGAAGGTGCCGGAGGACGTGACGCTCCCCGAGGTCGTCCCGCCGCCCGCCACCGTGCCCGCGGCGGCGGCCGGGCCGGACGCGGCGGACCCGGCGGCGGTACCGGTCATGCCGTACGCGCCCTTCTACGGCGGCCCCTACGTGCCGGTGCCGGTGGGCGACCGGCACCTGGCACGCGCCAGACCGTGAGCGCCCGCGCCAGACCGTGACCGCACGCGCCAGACCGTGAGCGCCCGCGTCAGACCGTGACCGCCCGCGTCAGGACCTGACCGCTCGGTCAGATCTTGACGCCGCCGGCGCGCAGGTAGGCCAGCGGGTCGACGTCCGATCCGAATCCGGGCCCCGTCCGCACCTCGAAGTGCAGATGCGGGCCCGAGCTGTTGCCCGTGGAACCGGACCGCCCGATGCGCTGCCCCGCGCCGACGGACTGGCCGTTCTTCACGGAGATCGCCGACAGATGGGCGTACTGGCTGAACCGGCCGTCGGCGTGCCGCACGACGACCTGGTAGCCGAACGACCCCTCCCAGCCCGCGGCGACGACGGTGCCGGCGCCGACCGACTTCACGGGCGTGCCGGTGGGCACGGGGAAGTCCACGCCGGTGTGGTAGCCCTTCGACCAGGAGGACCCGGCTTTGTGGTACGGCGTGCCGAGGGCGGCGCTGACGGGGGCGACGCGGTTGGCGGCGGTGGAGGCGGAGGACGAACCGGAGCGGTCGGCGCGGTCCTGGGTCCGCTTCTCCGTCTTGGAGGGGGCCTTCTTCTCCGTCTTGGAGGAGGCCTTCTTCTCCGTCTTCCTGTCGTTCTCGCTCTTGGGGGCGGCCTTCTTGCCCGACGGCTTCGGTGACGGGGCGGCGGGCCCGGCGGGCGCCTCGGCCGTGCCGCCGGACGCGGCGGTTCCGCCGGTGAGCCTGAGCCGCTGGCCCGGGATGATGAGGTCGGGGTCGGCACCGACGGTGGATCTGTTGGCCTCGTAGAGCCCCTGCCAGCCCCCGCGGACGCGCTCCTGCTCGGCGATGCCGGAGAGGGTGTCGCCCGAGACCACGGTGTACATCTCGGCGCGGCCGGCGCGGGCCTGGGGCGTGGTCTGCGGCCGTACGTCCTCGACGGAGGTGCGGCGGTCGTCGCGCTGGGCGCGGTCCGGGCGGCCGGTGGCCGGGCGGATGTCCGGATCCGCCCCGTCGCGGGTCAGTCCGGCGCGTACCGAGCAGGTCGGCCAGGCGCCGGGGCCCTGTCCGTCGAGGACCTTCTCGGCGATCGCGATCTGCTGGTCCTTGGTGGCCAGATCCGCCCGGGGCGCGTACCGGGTACCGCCGAACGCCTCCCACGTGGACTGGCTGAACTGCAGTCCGCCGTAGTAGCCGTTGCCGGTGTTGACGTCCCAGTTGTCGGTCGACTCGCAGGCGGCGACCTTCTCCCAGGTCTCCACGTCGGCGGCCTGCGCCGTTCCCGTGCCCATGAGCGGCAGGGCCATGCCCGCGCCACCTACGGTGACGGTGAGCGAGGCCCGGTTGATCCTGTTCGGCTGATACCGGCGGTGCCGGCCGCGCACGGCCATGGAATCCCCCTCGACAATGCGTCAGGAGGGGCAAAAGTAAGCGCTGCGAACAGGCCGTGACAAGGCGGCTATCGGCCGCACGGATGCGCCAAATGGCGTGGTTGATACGCCCGTTGCGCCCTTGTTTGCCACCGGAGGGGAGCGTGCGCGGGCGCCTGCCGCCGGGCGCGGGTGCGTGTCGCGGCGCGCGCCGGAGGGGCGCGCGGAGGGGGTGGCCGGCCGCAACGGGACGGGCCGGGCATCAGATGACCGGCCGGAACGCTGAGTACGGAGGGCACCTTCGTGCGTATGTGCCTGCGCGGGTCCCGGACGACCCGCGCATGCGCACGCGAGTGCGGCACGCGAGGATGGTCGATGTCAGGACCGGCGGGCGTCCACCCGGCAGCACCGGCACCCGGCGGCACCGATACCGAGGTCACCAGGAGTCACCCTTATGAGCAGTTCAGCGCAGATCGGCGTCACCGGGCTCGCGGTCATGGGCCGCAACCTCGCACGGAATTTCGCCCGCAACGGCTACACGGTCGCGGTGCACAACCGGACCGCGTCCCGCACGCACGCGCTGGTGGAGGAGTTCGGGCACGAGGGCAGCTTCGTGGCGGCCGAGACGGCCAAGGAGTTCGTCGCGGCGCTGGAGCGGCCCAGGCGCCTGGTCGTGATGGTGAAGGCCGGGGAGCCGACCGACGCGGTGATCGAGGAGTTCGCCCCGCTGCTGGAACCCGGCGACATGATCATCGACGGTGGCAACGCGCACTTCGCGGACACCCGCCGTCGGGAGCGGGCGCTGCGGGAGCAGGGCATCCACTTCGTCGGCATGGGCGTCTCCGGCGGTGAGGAGGGCGCGCTGAACGGCCCGAGCATCATGCCGGGCGGCCCGAAGGAGTCGTACGACTCGCTGGGCCCGATGCTGGAGAAGATCTCCGCGAAGGCGAAGGACGGCTCGCCGTGCGTGACGCACGTGGGCCCGGACGGCGCCGGCCACTTCGTGAAGATGGTGCACAACGGCATCGAGTACGCGGACATGCAGCTGATCGGTGAGGCGTACCAGCTGCTGAGGGACGTCGCCGGGTACTCCCCCGCGCAGATCGCGGACATCTTCCGCACCTGGAACACGGGCCGGCTGGACTCGTACCTGATCGAGATCACCGCGGAGGTGCTGTCGCACGTGGACGCGGCGACGGGCAAGCCGTTCGTCGACGTGGTGGTGGACCAGGCGGAGCAGAAGGGCACGGGCCGCTGGACCGTGCAGATCGCCCTGGACCTGGGCGTGCCGGTGTCGGGCATCGCGGAGGCGGTGTTCGCCCGCTCCCTGTCGGGCCACGCGGCGCTGCGGGAGGCCTCGCAGGGCCTGGCGGGCCCGAAGCCGGTGCCGATGAGCGAGTCGGAGGCGTCGGCGTTCGCCGACCGGGTGGAGCAGGCGCTGTACGCGTCGAAGATCGTGTCGTACACCCAGGGCTTCCACCAGATCGCCGCCGGCAGCCAGGAGTACGGCTGGGACATCGACCTCGGCGCGGTGTCGGCCATCTGGCGCGACGGATGCATCATCCGCGCGGCGTTCCTGGACCGCATTCGGGCGGCGTACGACACGCGGGCGGACCTGCCGAGCCTGCTGTCGGACGAGACGTTCGCCCGCGAGATCGCGGAGGCTCAGGACGACTGGCGCGAGGTCCTGATCGCGGCGACCCGCCAGGGCGTCCCGGCCCCCGGCTTCGCGGCCGCCCTCGCCTACTACGACGCACTCCGCGCGGAACGCCTCCCTGCGGCTCTGACCCAGGGCCAGCGGGACTTCTTCGGCGCACACACGTACCGCCGCGCGGACCGCGACGGCTCGTTCCACACGCTGTGGGGCGGGGACCGGTCGGAGGTGTCGGCGTAGGGCGCGGGGCCGGCCGTCTCCCGCCCGCGCGGGCAGGCGAGGGCCGGCCGCGCAGTTCCCCGCGCCCCTGATCGCGTTGCGGCGAGGCCCGGCAACCCCGCCCGCGTGGGCCGGTGGGGGCTGCTCGCGCAGTTCCACACACCGACACGGGCGGAAGCAGCTCGTGCCCCGAAGGGGCGCGGGGAACTGCGCGAGCAACCCCCACACACCCGCACCAGCGCAAGCGGGCCCCGCCCCCAAGGGGCGCGGGGAACTGCGCGAGCAACCCCGACGCACCCGCTCTTGCGGAAACTCAGGTGAGCGGAGGCCCAGGCTCCGGACTCGGCACCGGTTCCGGCCCCGGCGGAATCGGGGACGGCGACGGTTCAGGCGGCGGCTCCGGCTGCGGCGGATTGGGCCCGGGCGGGTGAGGCCCCGGCGGATTGGGCCCGGGCGGCTGAGGCCCAGGTCCAGGCGGCGGCTGGGGCGGCGCAGGCCCTGGCTCAGGTGCAGGACCCGGCTCAGGGGTCGGCGGCTGTGCGGGATCCGGCCCCGGAGCGGGACCAGGCGTAGGCCCCGGCGGCACAGGATCCGGGTACGGGTTCGTCATGACGCGTGTCCTCCGACCGTCCGTTCGACGTGACGTGTGCTCCGGACTACTCCCCGCCTACCCGGCGCCCCCGCGCACAGTCACCCGGGTCACCCGGGCGCGTGACGAGAGGACGCACGGGGCCGTTCGGACGTACCTCTCAGAACCGCTCGGGATGCGCGGCAAGCCACGCCTTGGCCGCGCGCAGCAGCTCCGGATCGGCAGCGGGAGCCTCCTCCGGATGCCGTGAGGCCCACCGGACGACGTAGGGACACAGCGGCGCGACCACGACACCCTCACGAGCGGCGAGGACGTACAGCTCACGGGCGAGCGACCCGGCGATTCCCTTGCCCTCGTGGGCGGGCTCGACGACGGTGTGCACCGGCACCAGAGCGGAGGCCGGCTCGTCGAGAACGAAGTACTCGATCCGTCCGACGACCTCACCGCCCTCGACCGCCTCGAGGCGCCCGGCGTCCCGGTCGTCGCGGATCTCGATCCCGTCCATACCCGTCACTCCCCTGCTCCTCGGTCGTCGCCCCGGCACCACTCAGACCGTGGCCGTGGCCACCGCCTGCGGGCTGCGCTCCTGGTCCGACCCGGGTACCGGCTCGGAGGGGTCGGCGCCGAGGGCGACGATACGGTTGCCGGCGTCCACATGGACGACGCGCGGTTCGAGTGCCCGCGCCTCGGCGTCGGTCACCTGGGCGTAGCTGATGATGATCACCAGGTCGCCGGGGTGCACGAGGTGGGCGGCGGCCCCGTTGATGCCGACCACACCGGATCCGCGCTCCCCCTCGATGACGTACGTCTCGAGCCGGGCGCCGTTGGTGATGTCGACGATGTGCACGAGCTCACCGGGCAGCAGATCGGCGGCGTCGAGCAGGTCCGCGTCGATCGTCACGGATCCCACGTAGTGCAGGTCGGCCTGGGTGACGGTGGCACGGTGGATCTTGGACTTGAACATGGTGCGCAGCACGTTGGACTCCTGGAAGTCGTGGCTCCCTGCCTGCTTTGTGCAGGTCAAGGGCGTTGTTCACTGTACACCGACACTCCTCGCACTCGAAGATGCCGAGAACTCGTAACACGATCTTGCTGGTGTGCTGCGGCTGGTCCGGGGGCGCTGTTGAGTAGGTCGCCGGTGCCGAGGTCGTTCACGGGCTACGCCGTAGTCATGCCGGGATGAAGCTCGGCCACCAGGGCGGGACGTTGCCCGGGCACAACGGGGCGGTGTAGGAGTCCGGCATGCCGAGCCAGGTGACAAGGAACCAGGTGAACCACAGCGTGAAGATGAGCCCTGCAGTCAGGGCTGCCCTGCGGTGACGTCTTCCGAGGGTGCTGTGCAGGATCACCCACGGAACCGCAGCGGCGATCCATATGAGAGGCGCAAGAAACAGGCCGGTACTCAAAAAAGTCCTTGCGGCCGTCCGCGGTGGTGAAGTCGTTGGGCAGGTCGGTCCCCGCGACCGTCTGGTACGCCGACACGGACGCCGTCGCGCCCAGCGGCAGCTTCTGGGAGAGGGCGTTGTTGCGGCCGTCCCATCCGTACGTGGTCGTGTTCCCGCCCGTGCCGTCCGCGCCGGTGCCCATGGCGTCGATGGCGGTCTGGGTGAGGTGGTTCTTGTACGTGGCGTGGCGGGAGTGGCCGAGCGGGTCGGTGACCTTGGTGACTTCGCCGTCCGCATCGTGAATGTACTTCGTGGCGTCGCCGTCCGGATCGGTGACCGTGGTCGTCGCCGCATCCGCCGATGTGGCGGCCGTGTAGTCGTAGCGCCAGGTCGGGCCCGTGTGGCCGCTCGACGTCGACTCGGTGGCGCGCTGCATGGAGGTGACGCGGTTGTGGCCGTCGTAGGTGAACAGGGTGACCGTGCCCTCGGGGGTGGTCACCTTCGTCACCCGACGGAGGAGTCGTACTCGTAGGCGGTGGCCTTGCCGGCCGTGTCCGTCACCTTGGCCAGGTTCCCGGCCCCGTCGAGGTCGAGGACGGCGGTGCGGCCTGTGTGGTCCTTGGCCTGCCACTGGTTCGGGTAGGTCTTGACCAGGTCGATCCAACGGCCCGAGCGGGTCTCGGTGAGCTTGAAGCCCTTGTGCTCGGCGCCCTCGTCGTGCTGGTCGACGGTGATCGTGCCGTCGTTCCTGTCCGTCACCCTCGTGAGGGTGCCGTGCTCGCTGTACGTGTCCTTCGAGCCGGACCTGCGGTCGGTCAGGGTGTAGATCCCGTCCGCGTTCTTCCTCAGGTCCTTCGAGTAACCGGCCGGCGTCGTGTACGTGCCGTCGGCGTTGGCCGTGGAGTGCAGCAGCTCGCCGGTGGCGTCGAAGACGCCCACCTCACCGTCCTTCACCTGGAGGTAGCACTCATACGCCTGCCACCACGGCTGCGACACCTTCCCCCACGGGGGTTCCAGGGAGTTGTAGGTGCGGGTCAACTGGAGTCTCTGGCCGACGCCCGCGATGTCGAAGTCCGTGGCCGCCAGCATCAGGTTGCCGGTCGAGACGTTCACCCACGCCACCAGCGCGTCGTTCAGACGGGTGTCGACGATCTGATGCCAGGGCACCTCGCCCTGGCCCTCGGGCAGGTAGTCAGTGGCGACAGCATCTGCCGACCGGACACCGCTTGAGGCACTGCGCCGCAGCCCTCGCTCCGACGCCGTGGTCTTCGGCCAGCAGCCGCTGGCCGCGCGCCTGCGCGAGCGGCGTGCTGGGTGGGCAGTTGTACAACCTCTGCGGACAGGCCGGATGCGGACCCGGGGTGTTCACCGTGCCGCTCGCCCGTCGCGGTCACCGCGTGACCGGAGTGGACCTGAGCCCGGCCATGCTGGACCGGGCACGCAAGCGGTCGGCCGACGCCGGTGCGGAGGTGACGTACGTGCGGGCCGACGCCCGCGAGTACGAGGCACCGGGTGGCTTCGACGTCGTCCTCGACATGTTCACCTCCTTCGGGTACTTCGAGGACCCCGCCGACAACGCGCGCGTGTTGCGCACCATGTACACCTGCCTGGCTCCCGGCGGCAAGCTCGTCCTCGACCTCACCGGGAAGGAGCTCCTGGCCCGCAGGGTCACCCCGCCCAAGGTGGTGCGGCGGGGCGACGACCTGATGGTGCAGACCGACACCGTGCTGGACGAGTGGGCGCGCCTGCGCAGCGAGTGGGTGCTGGTCGCTGGTCCGGGGCGAGCGAGTGACGCGGGCCACCTTGACGTGGTTCGCGTACAGCGCGGTGGAGCTGCCGCGGATGGCCGAGGAGACGGGTTTCGGCCGCGTGGAGGTCTTCGGCGGGTTCGACGGGCGCCCCTACGACGAGAGTGCCGAGCGGCTCGTCCCTCGGGCGGTCTGCGAAGCGTGAGGGAGGCAAAGGGCGTGCGGCCGGGTCCGCACGCCCTTTGCCGTCGGCTCGGAGGACCGTAGGATCACCTGGTCATCGCCGCGACGGGAGACAGGAAGCCGGTGCGAATCCGGCACGGTCCCGCCACTGTGACCGGGGAGCGCCCCTCCGACATGCCACTGCGCACCGCGCGGGAAGGCGGAGGGAACGTCGATCCGGGAGTCAGGACACTGGTCCGTCGCGGGCCCGATCCGAGGAGCGCGGACTCCAGGAGGCTTCACGTGTCCCAGCTGTTCACCCCTGCCCGCACGCGCGGGTTCCGTCGTGCCACGGCCGCTGCCATGGCACTGTCGTCCATGCTGCTGACCACCGGCTGCGGTGCGTCCGACGAGGGCGGCGGGGACGCGAAGGCCACCGCAGCCGCGTCCGAGGGCTTCCCGGTCACCGTCGACAACTGCGGCGTGAAGACGACGTACGACAAGCCTCCGTCTCGGGTGGTCACCATCCACCAGCACCCGGCGGAACTCATGCTCGCCCTCGGCCTGAAGGACCGCATGGTCGGCACGGCCTTCCCCGACTCCGCCGTCCTGCCCGAGCTGGAGAGGGACTACGAGTCCGTACCGGAACTGGCGGAGAGGGAACCGTCCTTCGAGAAGGTCCTGGACGCCGAACCCGACCTCGTCTACGGCGGCTACGGCAGCGCCTTCGACGAGAAGGAGGGCCGCTCCCGCAAGGCGTTCGCCGACGCGGGCATCGACACCTACCTCAACCGCGAGTACTGCGGCGGGAAGCGGGTGACGATGAAGGACACCTACGACGAGATCCGCACCATCGGCACGATCTTCGGCGTCCCGGACCGGGCCGACGACCTGGTCACCGACCTCGAGGTCCGCGTCGCCAAGGCCGCCGACAAGGTCCAGAGCGAGCCCGAGCTGTCCGTCTTCGTCTACGACAGCGGCGACAAGAGCGCCTTCACCGCGGGCGGCAAGAGCCTGGGCACCGAGCTTATCCGGCTGGCCGGCGGCGAGAACGTCTTCGCCGACCTCGACGACGTCTTCGGCGACGTCTCCTGGGAGCAGGTCGTCGAACGCAAACCGGAAGTCATCGCGATCTACGACTACGCGGGCGCCGGAAGCGTGAAGGAGAAGAAGGAGTACCTGCTCTCCCAGCCCGCGCTCGCCGACGTACCCGCCATCAGGAACAAGCGGTTCGTCGTCCTGCCGCTGACCGCCACCCTGGTCGGCATCCGCTCGGCCTACGCGGTCGAGGACCTGGCCCGCGGACTGCACCCCGAGAGCTTCCGGTGACCCAGGCCGCCACGGGCACGCCCGCCGAAGAGGCGGCGCCTCGGCGGAAGACCACCAGGCCGGAGACAGGCCGTACACGGCTGGCCGTCACACTGCTGGCACTCACGGCGTTGCTCGTCGTCTCCGCCACGGCGGGCCTCGCGATCGGCTCCGTCCGGGTGCCGCCCGGCCAGGTGTGGGGCATCGTGACGCACGCGCTGGGCGCCGACTGGCAGCAGCCGGACTGGTCGCGGGCCCGGGAGACCATCGTGGTGGACGTGCGGGCGCCGCGGGTGCTGCTCGGTGCGGTCACCGGCGCCGGCCTGGCGGTCATCGGTACGGCTCTGCAGGCACTGGTGCGCAACCCGCTCGCCGAGCCGTACCTGCTCGGCGTCTCTTCGGGGGCGTCGCTCGGCGCGGTCTCCGTGATCGTGTTCGGGGTCACCTTCTTCGGGCCCCTCTCCCTGTCGATGGCCGCCTTCGTGGGCGCCCTGGGCGCGCTCCTGCTCGTGTACGCCACCGCCCGCACCGGCGGACGCATCACCTCGGCACGGCTGGTGCTGTCCGGAGTAGCGATCGCGGCGGTACTCACCGCAGTCCTCGATCTGCTGCTGCTCACCACCGCCCGGGGCAACGAGGCCCGCGCGGTCCTCGCCTGGACCCTCGGCGGTCTCGGCGGCGTCAACTGGGGCTCGCTGTGGCTGCCGAGCACGGCCCTCCTGCTCGGCATCGGCGTCCTCATGATCCAGGCCCGCAACCTGAACCTGCTGCTGGCCGGCGAGGAGGCGGCCACCACGATGGGGCTGGACGTGGCCCGGTTCCGCGCCCGCCTGTTCGTCCTGCTCTCCCTCGTCACGGGTGTGCTGGTCGCAGCGGCCGGACCGATCGGCTTCGTCGGCCTGATGATGCCCCACATCGTGCGCCTGTTCGTCGGCGGCGACCACCGCCGGGTCCTGCCGACGGCGGCACTCGGCGGAGCGGTCTTCCTCATCTGGTCCGACATCGCCGCACGGACCATCGCCGCACCGATGGAAATACCCGTCGGCGTGCTCACGGCCCTGTGCGGCGGACCGTTCTTCCTGTGGCTGATGCGCCGGGACGCCCGACGCGGCACCGACCGAGGAGTGGCATGACCGCGACCGAACTGAGCGTCGACGGCGTCACGCTCACCGCCGGAGCCCGCCACCTGGTCCGCGACGTCTCCCTGACCGCCCGCCCGGGCGAGACCATCGGGCTCGTCGGCCCCAACGGCAGCGGCAAGTCCAGCCTCCTGCGCACCGTCTACCGCGTCCTGCGCCCCGACACCGGTCAGGTCCGGGTCGACGGAGGCGACGCCTGGTCGCTTCCGGTGCGGCAACTGGCCCGCACCGTGGCGGCGGTGGTCCAGGACTCGGCCGCCGACTTCGACCTCGCCGTCCGCGAGGTCGTCGCCATGGGCCGCACCCCGCACAAACGGCTCCTCGCCGGCGACACCCCCGAGGACGCCGGCCTCATCGACTCCGCGCTCCTCGCGGTCGACGCCGTCCACCTGGCCGGCCGCCCCTTCGACCGGCTCTCCGGCGGCGAGCGCCAGCGCGTCCTCATCGCGCGCGCCCTCGCCCAGCAGCCCACCCTCCTCGTCCTCGACGAACCCACCAACCACCTCGACGTCCGGCACCAGCTGTCCGTGCTCGACACCCTGCGCCGTCTGCCCGCGACCGTGCTGCTCGCCCTGCACGACCTGAACCTGGCCGCCTACTACTGCGACCGCCTCTACGTCCTGCACCACGGCGAGGTCACCGCCTCCGGCCCACCCGCCGAGATCCTCACCCCCGGGCTCCTGGCCGAGGTCTACGGAGTGGCGGCGGAAGTATCCACCCATCCGCGCACGGGCGCCCCGCAGGTGACGTTCCTCCCCGAAGAGCCACGCAACTGAAGGCCCCCGACTACCGCGTGCGTCCGCGCGACCTGGTGCCGCATCGGGCGACGAACACCCTGGACGATCTGCGACGATGACGCCATGGACGAGGGCGTCATTCCCATTCTTCGCGTCGAGGACGCCGCTGCGGCGGTCGCCTGGTACGAGCGGCTGGGCTTCGCCAAGCAGTGGGAACACCGCTACGAACCGGGGCTTCCCGCGTTCGTCGAGGTCGCCCGGGGCGGGGTGCGGTTGTTCTTGTCGGAGCACAAGGGCGATGCCAGTCCCGACACGCTCGTCTACCTCCGCGTTCGTGATGTCGAGGCCATTGCCTCCGAGTTCGGGGTGCAGGCGAAGGACGCTCCGTGGGCGCGTGAGATTGAGCTGCACGACCCTGACGGCAACCGGCTTCGGATCGGCACGCCGGCGGAATGACACTCACCAGCAGTGCACAACAGGGAAGCTGTGCAGGTGGCTGAGCAAGTACGCGTCCGCGAGACAGATGACAACGACCCTCCACAACATCGTGCGCCGTGGCGAGCGGGCTTCTCACCCGTGCGACATGCGCGAAGCAAGCTGCCGTGAAGCCGCCGACCGGGAGTACGAATGCCAGACTGCCCCGGCCAGATGCTGACTGGATGCTGACGTACCTGATGATTTTGTCGGGTAAGTCAAGAGGCTGTCCGGCCAGTGGGGGCCGTGGACGCGATGATCTCCCGCGACACCGCGGCTCTGCGCTCAGCCGCGTGGACAAGAGGCCCGCTCACCCGACCACTGGAAACTCGCTCCCACAATCGGCCCGTGGGACTCCATGAGCTGCGTCGGCGAGCTGCCGGCCACCGTGAAGACTCATGGGCCGACCCCTCCCTGCCGCCGGCGATAGCCGGCGTGATCCGCGCCCCACGGCCGGCTGCGCGCCACCGAGGCCAGGGGCAGCGCAGCGGTTCGGCGAGGACCCAGTCCCGCCGCGCGTGCACCTGGTGGACGCCGAGGCAGACGTCCCGCACACGGGCAGCAAGGAGGAACGATGACAGCACGCCTCGAAACGATGGTCCGCACCGGCACGCGGATCTCCGAGCAGTCAGCGGTGACCGGCGTGGAGTTGCCGGCGGGGCCAGGAACTGCTGCCGGATCTCGCAGTTCTGGCGGCCGGGGGCGATTGCGAGGGGCGTGTCGGCCCGCTGGGGCAGCGTCCCGGCTCGGTGGCGAGGGGCCTGACCGACCACCGCGACGTCGACCGCGCCGAGGTGATCGCCGATGCCCAGTCCGCCGGCCGCTACCGCAGGATCCGCCGTCCGCTGGTGATCGCCGATCCGGACCGTCTGCTGATCGCCACCCGCGCCGGCGGCAGGGCGGCCGGACAGCAGGTCGACATCCGGCACCTGAAGCCCCCGGAACGCTACCGGCTGTTGTGGGGGGTGGCCGACGGCCTGGAGCCGGCGATGTCCTGGGTACCGGCGCACAGGGCGCGGTCCACAAGCCCGCGGACGGCCCGCTCGGCGGCGAGCAGCTGCTCGCCGCTGCCGGTGCCGTTGGCGACGACGACGACCGAGCGGCGCCCGTCTGCGGAGAAGCCGGTGCGCACCGTGAATCCCTCCAGGTCCCCTCCATGGCCCCAGGTATCGCCGCCGCAGGTCAGCGGCTGCTGCATCAGTCCCAGGCCGTACCGCAGGCCGGGAAACCCCACCTGGAAGTTGTCGCTGACGGGCACGGTCCTGCGCATCTCCGCAAGCTGGGCGGGAGGCAGCAGGCGCCCGCCGAGCAGGGCGGTGAAGAAGCGGTCCACGTCTCGTTCGGTGCCGACAAGGGCAGCGGCCGCGTCCACTTGGGAGATGTTCCTGGCCGTGGTGTCGGTCCAGGTGACCGAGCCGGGGAACAGGTGGTAGGTGTGGGCGTGCGGCGGCTTCAGGTACGGGTCGTCGCCTGGGGCGTAGGTGCCAGTCAGGCCGAGCGGCCGGACGATGCGGTCGCGTACCTCCTCGGCCCAGGGCCGCCCGGTGGCCTTCTCGATGACCATCCCGGCGAGGACATAGCCGATGTTGGAGTAGTTCCAGTCGGGCTTGGGCGCATCGGCCGGTGCGGGTGGGAAATCCGGCCGGTGGCGCACCGCGCCGGCGACCAGTTGCTCGGCGTCCCAGTGGTCAAATCGTGTCCGCTCAAAATCAGCTGCGGTGTTCCCGGTGTCCTCTTCGGGACCGTAGTTGTGGATGCCGCTGGTGTGCTGCAATAGATTCCTGACGGTGATGAGGCTGCCATCGTTGCCGTTGCCGCTCACCACACCCGGCAGCCAGCGCTCGACGGTGTCGTCCAGGGACAGGCGGCCCTCGGCGACGAGTTGCAGCACCACGGTGGCCACGAACGTCTTGGTGACGCTGCCGATCCTGAACTCCGCCCCGCGGGGCACTGGGCGGCCGGTGTGCAGCTCGGCCTTGCCCGCTCGGGCGTGTACTGTGCGGGCGCCGTCACGCACCCGCACTGTGATGCCGACGAACCCACCCTCTGCAAGGACGCGGGCCGTCTCGCGTTGGAGCTGCCGGGAGGTGAGCCGGCCGGCCGCGGAGGCCGCGGTGTCCGCAGACGCCGGGTGGGGGGCGGCCGCAGTACCAGGCGCGAGTGCCGTGGACGCGACGGCGCCGGCGAGGAGAGCGGCGGTGGCAAGGCGGGCCCGCGAGGTCTTCCGTATTGCCTTCATGCCTTCACACTCTGTCGCGGCGGGTCGGCTGCGCCCATGGCGGCAGCCTCCGAGCGGGTGTGGGGACACCCCCATGGCTCAGGCCGGGCCAGCCGAGTAACACGTTGTTTCACTTGGCGAGTCGGCGGTGGGCGATGAGGGCTGCGGCTATGCCGACGAAGGCGAGGAAGTGTTCGGCCTTGCGTTCGTAGCGGCGGTGCAGGCCGGCTGTTCCCGGACTCTTCGCGGTCTGCTCGGGCGAGCCGCCGACGCCGGAGCCGTGTGCGCGCGTGGGTTACAGTGGACCAGAACTTGACACGTCAACTAAGCGCCCGGCCCACGCGAGTCCCGAGCGCGAGGCAGCGGTGGACATGAGAAGAAGACAGCGGGCGGTTCCGGCCGCTCAACGCCTCCTCGGCGATCGCCCGCGCGAGCCGCGCGGGCCGAGGCGCTCCGCCTGGAGGTGGATCCCCTTCCTCCCTCTGAGCGCGGCGGCCTTCTCGGTCGCCTGGCTCAACCGCGCACCGTGGTGGGGATGGGGGCTGGTCGTCGCCTGTCTCGTCGCGCTCGGTCTCACCACCCGCTGGTGGCTCCGGGGCCCCGCCCTGCTCAAGGCAGGGGCCTGGTTGCTCGCGGGAGCGGTCCTGTGCACCACTGCCGTACTCGCCTACCCCCCGGCGGAGAACCGCGCCGCCGGGAGCGCCGATCCCCGGCCGTCCCGGACCGTTCCCACGCGGGAGGGGCCGGTCAGGGGGGTCCTCAACGACGAGCGCGACGTCGAGATCTTCGCGGGGGTCCCCTACGCCCGGCCTCCCGTCGGCGACCGGCGATGGCGACCGCCGCAGCCTCCCGAACCGCGCTCGGATCTGCTCACCGCCGACCGGTTCTCCGATGTTCCCGTCCAGGGCACGTCCACCTTCCTCACCCGCGCGCTGTCCCAGGTGGTGGAAGCACCGCTGGAGGGGACCCTCCTCAATCCGTATCCGGTGAGTGAGGACAGCCTGTACCTCAACATCTGGCGCAGCACCCACCCCTCGGCGGCGAAGCTTCCCGTCATCGTCTACATCCCCGGCGGCGGATTCGCCACCGGCTCCGGAGCCCTGCCGCTCTACGACGGCGAGTCGCTGGCGTCCAGAGGCGAGGCGATCACCGTCACGATCAACTACCGCCTCGGCGTGCTCGGCTTCCTGTCGCACCCCGGCCTCGCCGAGGAGTCCGGTGTCGGCGCCTCGGGCAACTACGGGCTGCTCGACCAGATCGCCGCCCTCCGGTGGCTGCGGCAGAACATCGCGGCATTCGGGGGCGACCCCGAGCGTGTGACGATCGCCGGCGAGTCCGCGGGCGGTGAAAGCGTCTGCATCCTCGGCGCGACGCCCCGTGCCAAGGGACTGGTGCACGGTGTCATCGGCGGCAGCGGAGCCTGCATGGGGACGCTCGGCGACACCGACCGAGGCGATCAGTACGACACCCGGCCGGCGGCGGAAGCGGCGGGGACGGACCTGAGTGAGCGGTTGGGCGGCGCCACCGTGGAGGAGATGCGCCGCATGCCCGCGGACCGGGTCGTGGAAGCGGCCGAACCCCTGAAAGGTCACTGGCGCCCGTCCGTCGACGGGTACGTCCTCGACCGGGTGCCCGCGGACATCTATGCGGCGGGCGACCAGTCGGACGTACCGGTCCTCGTCGGGAGCAACGCGGACGAGGCCTCCCTCGCTCTGCTCAGTCCTCCGGACGCCGACGTCGACGACTACCGGCAGGCGGTCCGCGAAGAGCACGGCTCTGACGCCGAGTTGTTCCTCCGCCTCTACCCCGGCGACACCGAGGAGCAGGTACTCGATTCCCTCCTCCGGGCCGAGACCGACAAGGTGATGACCCGCGCCATGCGCCGATGGGCGATGCTGCAGACGCACTCGGGCAACGCCGACGCCTACACCTACCACTTCACGCACGTCCCCCCGGAGGCCGGTCTGCGACGGTTCGGCGCCTATCACGGGGCGGAGGTGATGTACGCGTACGACAACCTCGGCGAGGACGGCGACGCCGCGTACGACGAGCGTGACTTCACCCTGCGCGACCAGATGAGCGGCTACTGGATCAACTTCGCGCGCACCGGGGATCCGAACGGGCCGGGGCTTCCGCACTGGCCCACCTTCCAGGAGGAGACGGACAAGGTCATGAGATTCGACGCCGGCAGCGCCGTGGCGCCCCGGCCCCGGCCGGACGCCGTCGACTTCTGGCTGCGCCACGAAGGCCCTCTGCCGTGACGGCGTAACCCACTCGGCGGAGCCGGTCGCCCGGCGAACCGCATCGTCTTCCCGTCCGCACACGAACCCAGGGAGCACCATGGCCGTCACCACGACGTCATCCCGTGACCAGCACGTTTTCATCGACAAGTCCGACCCCGAAGTGTTCCGCGCCCTGGCTCGGACCGCGCAGGCGGCAGGTGCGGCGGCCACTCGCGTGGGCCTGTCGGCCGGCCTGGTGGAACTGGTCAACATCCGCGTCTCCCAGATCAACGGATGCGCGTACTGCCTGCGCGTCCACACGCGTACGGCGCTCGAGGCCGGCGAGACGGCGCAGCGCCTGGGTCTTCTGCCGGCCTGGCGCGAGACGGAGGTCTTCACCCCCGCGGAGCGCGCCGCACTGGCGTTGGCAGAGGCGACGACGAACCTTCAGGACTCCGCACGAGGCTCCGCGGCGGCAGCCGCACGCGACGACCTGACCGACGAGCAGATCTCGGCCGTCCTCTGGGTCGCGATCAGCATCAACGCGTTCAACCGCGTCTCGATCATGAGTGGTCATCCGGTGAAGACGGCCTGACAGCGTCGCAGGCGGCCCCAGTGGCCGTTTGCACGCCGCCATGACATTCTAGTTGACCTGACAACCAAATCGTGGAGGTACCTTTCGTGAGCAACACGGAGACCGATGCCGCCGCTCTGCGCTGCGGCGCTTCCGTCGACGGGGGCCGTCCCGCAGGGTCCCTCGGAGTCGACGTCCTGTCGGCGCGAGAGGTCCCCCTCGGCGGTCCACGAGCGATGCACGTGCGGAGGACCCTGCCCCAGCGTGCGCGCACTTTGATCGGCGCCTGGTGCTTCGCCGACCACTTCGGCCCGCACGAGGTCGCGGCACAGGGATCCATGGACCTGCCTCCGCATCCGCACACCGGCCTGCAGACCGTGAGCTGGCTGTTCAGCGGCACGTTCGAGCACCGTGACACCCTGGGCACCCACGCCCATATCCGGCCCGGCGAAGTGAATCTCATGACCGGCGGTCACGGCATCGCCCACTCGGAGGTCTCCACCCCGGACACCACCGTCATCCACGGCGTGCAACTGTGGGTCGCGCTGCCGGAGGAACACCGCGACGCCGCGCGCGACTTCCAGCACCACGCACCCGAACTCACCCGGGTCGACGGAGCCGGCATCAGGGTCTTCCTGGGCTCGCTCGCCGGACAGACCTCCCCGGTCAGGACCTTCACGCCGCTGCTCGGCGCCGAGATCGTCCTCGAACCCCGCGCGACGCTCGCTCTGTCCGTGGACGCGGCTTTCGAGCACGGCCTTCTCGTGGACACCGGGGAGATCGACCTGGCCGGCACTCCGCTGCGGTCCGCCGAACTCGGTTACCTTCCGCCCGGCGCGGAGACGGTGACCATGGCGAACGAGACCGACGCCCCGGCGCGGGCCGTCCTCCTCGGAGGGCCTCCCTTCGGGG
Source organism: Streptomyces sp. NPDC014764 (assembly GCF_043082785.1). Classification (NCBI taxonomy): domain Bacteria; kingdom Bacillati; phylum Actinomycetota; class Actinomycetes; order Kitasatosporales; family Streptomycetaceae; genus Streptomyces; species Streptomyces sp. NPDC014764. Next base: position 303,304 of record NZ_JBIBXY010000006.1, read on the forward strand.
AGGAGATCGTCATGTGGTGGAACTTCATCGGCCGCAGTCACGAGGACATCGTGAGAGCCCGCGAGGACTGGGAAGCCTCCTCCGATCGCTTCGGGGTCATCGAGGACTCCCCCGTCGGCCGGCTACCCGCACCCGCCCTGCCCAACGCCGTCATCACACCGCGCCGGAACCCACCGACCCGCTGAGTCCCCTGACGAAAGGCACACCATGAGCGATTCCTCCACCACCACGACCGTCGAGCGCAAGGACGGCGACCACCGCTACGAGATCCTCGTCGACGGGCGTCGCGCGGGTCTGACCGCGTACCGCGATCTGAACGGGCAGCGCGTCTTCTACCACACGGAGATCGACGAGGCCTTCGCCGGCCAAGGGCTGGCCTCGCAGTTGGTCCAGCAGGCACTCGACGACGTCCGCGCATCCGGGATGCGGATCGTCCCTGTCTGCCCCTACGTCTCCACGTTCCTCAAGCGCCACGACGAGTTCGCGGACATCACCGACCGGGTCACCCCGGACGTCCGGCGGTGGCTGAGGACACAGCTCGGCTGAGTGCCCGTCCGGCCGCCGGCACGGAAGGGCGGGCATGAGCCGGCGTCTCAGTCGGGCTGCTTCTCCAGGTGCTCGAGGACACGGGCCGAGATCCGGGCGATCGTGGCGAGCTCTTCCTCGGTGAGAGCGTCGACGAACAGTCGACGGACGTGCTCGACGTGGAGGGGCGCGGCGTCCTCGATCGCCTGGTAGCCGGCCGGGGTGGCGACGACGAAGGCTCCGCGCCCGTCGTCCGGGCATTCCTCCTTCGCCACCAGCCCGCGCTTCACCATCCGCCCGACCTGGTGGGACATGCGGCTCTTCTCCCACTCGACCAGCTTGGTCAGGTCCATGAAACGCATCCGCCCGCCGGCCTCGGTGAGCTTGGCCAGCACGATGTAATCGGCGGCGGACATACGGGAGTCGGCCTGGACCCTACGGGCGAGACGCCCGATGAGCTTCTCCTGCATGCGGATGAAACCGTCCCAGGCCGCCTGCTGCTCCGGGGTCAGCCACCGCGGGGTTGCGTTCATGGGGGAAGCGTAGCGAGATCATCGGCGCGTGCTCCATTCGGCCGGTGCCGCCTGCGCACAGCTGCAAGAGCTCACTGCCGTGGCGACACCTACACCGTCGCGCTGATGACGTTGTCGACGATGGCAGCGGTCATGGTGCGTGTGACCGCTTCGCCGGTTGCTCCGGCGCCCCAGTTGCCCTGTTCCAGCCTTTGCGCCCGGTCGATCACGATGAGTTCCAGGGGATCTCCGGGTCGAACCGGTGGAGCGTGCCATGGCCCCAGATCAGTGCGGCCAGTGCGGAGGTACGAGCGGTGGGCTCCTTGCCGTCGAGGAGGACGTCGCGGACGTCCTTGACGAGGCCGGCCCGCCGCCCGTTGTGCCCCGCGATCACGCCGTGCTCGGGGCGGAAGAGGAGGAGCAGAAGGTCCTCGGGCAGGGTCGGAGGGCCGGAGCTGTGTGGCTCGGAGGCCGCATCCGCCCGTGCCTCGACGGGTCGTTCATCGGGTTGCCGGCTCATTCGTCAGTACCTTCTTCCGCCGCGTGGATGTTGTCGGTCGATGTGGAGCACTCCGAACACACCCGGTCGACGGGTTCCGCCTCCGGGATGTCGTTCAGGGAGGCCAGTCGTTCGTTCAGGCCGGCGACGACCGTGAGGTCGTCCTCCAGGGAGAACATGGCGGCCATCGTGGCGCGCACAGTGTGTGCGTCGTCCGCGGGCGCGGACGGCGGTGCGCCCCCGGCCCGCGTGTTCTGCCGAGCCCCGCCGCCGGTCACGCCGTCACCTCTTCCAGCGGTACCTCTGCCGTCAGCCGGTACGTGCCCTCCCCGGCCTCCGCCCGCAGCGTGCCGTCCAGGACCTCCAGGTGTCCGCGGAGGCCTGCGAGTCCGAAGCCGGCGGTGCCCGGTGGTCCCACCGGGGCGCCGTCGTGCTCGACGGTGAGCACCGCCCACCGCTCGGCCACCGCTCGCGTGACCGCCAGCGTGATCTCGCACCACTGGGCGTTCCCGTACCGCAGCACGTCGGTCGTCCCCTCGCGCACCACCCGCGCCAAGGACGACCGGACGTCACCCGGCAGCTCCGGCAGGTCGGTCACGAAGATGCGGCAGCGCACTCCCGAAGCCTCGAGCACGCCCGCCACGCTCATGAGTTCGTCCCGCAGCCCGGCCTTCCGGTGTCCACGGACGGCCTCGTACGCCTCGCCCCGCGCATCCGTGCGAGACGCTGCACCTCGACCATCCGGTCCACCGCCTCCGGCCGGCCCCGCCGTGCCATCTGCACGGCCAGCTCGCTCTCGAGGGCCATCACCGTGAGCTTCCTTCCCAGCCCGTCGCGCACATCGGATTCGAACCGCAGTTGTTCCTCGGCCACGGCGAGCCGCGCTTCGGTGCCCTCGGCCCGTTCCAGCTCCCGCAGGAGTGAGAGCGACCACGCGCCGAACCGGCCGACGCACGCCGACAGCAGAAAGCCGGTCAGCATGATCACCGACGCCGACGCCACAGCTGCGCCTGTCTGACCCGCCACGGCCAGGAGGGCCGCGCCCAGGAGCACGGACGTCCCGGACACCACGGCGTAGACCCGCACCGGCACCACCATGGCGAGGGGGGTGGCGAACGGAACCGGGGCGAACAGCAGCGCCGTCCGCACCGCCCAGCCGTCCGGACCCACCAGTGCCGCGAAGCCGACGAACGTGGCCAGGAGGAGCACCAGCAGCCCCGCGCACAGTTCCAGACGGGTCCAGGGCGCGGTTCCTCTGTGCGTGTGGCAGGCCAGCGCCTGTCGGACCGCGCCGATACCGGCACCGGCCAGCGCCGATGCGACGACCGTGACCAGTCCGGCCAGTACGAGCGGGAGCGGCTGGGCCGGAACCGCGAGAAGGACGGGGATGCAGACCGAAACGAGCGGCACGAGGCCGGACGCCGCGTAGACGATGCCGCGGCCGTAGATATCCGCTCTCCCGGTCCTGGTCCGTCGCCGCCCTTCGTATCCGGGCCCGGACATCCCGCCGAAACCTCGGCCCTCGTGCTCCGCGACGGGCCGGACCGTCCGGGTCGTGCCCGCCTCACCGGGCCGGACCGTCCGGTTCATGCCCGCCTCACGTGCGCGGCCCCCGGCGGAACGTCCGCCGCGCGGCAAGGACCGGTTGTCCATGGGTGCGTCTCGTGCACTGATGACGTCCTTCCGGTAGTGGATCCCGCGGGACGGAAGGCGAGGTCAGCGACGCGGTTCCCATCGGAACATGCGGGAGGCGAGTACGAAGGCGACGACGACCCAGAGCAACGTCGGCAGCAGCAGCGGCAGGGAGTCCGCCACGGCCGCACCGCCGTTCCAGGCGTTGAGGACGAGTTCGGTGGCCGCACCGCCCGGAAGGATCCGCTTGAGCTCGGTGAGTTCCTGGGTGCCGGTGATCCCCACCCAGGTGGAGACACCGATGGCGCCGAGGCTGACGGGCAGGGTGGTCACCTGCGCGTGCTCCGGCGAGTTCGTCAGCCCTGCCGTGGCCAGGCCCAGGGCGAGCATCATGGCCACGGTGGAAGCGACCGCCGCCGCGAGCAGCGGGACGCTCTCCGGCGCTCCGGTGACAGCGGCCAGCACGGCGAGGATGACGACCACCTGCACGATCGCGAGGACGGTGACCGGGAGCATCAGCCCGACGAGAATCGCCGCGTCACTCGCCGGGGTGCTGCGCAGCCGCTTGAGGAAAAGGTTCTGGCGCCGCGAGGCCAGTGTGGTCACCGTGGTGGTGTAGAGCCCGAAGGCCGCCACGGTGAACATCACCACCGCGGCGATGTATCCGAGGCTGCCCAGGTCGGCGAAGACCTCGTGCCGGTAGACGAAGAAGGCGCACGGCGCGACCGGGATGACGAAACTGGTCAGCAGCACCAGCCGGTTGCGGAAGATCTGGATCAGCTCGCTGAGAGCGATGGAGAGCATCGTGATCTTTCATTTCTGTGTGGTTCCGGCGCATGGGGGTCAGGAGCGGCCGCCGCCGGTGGTCGGCCGGAGGCCCCGGTGCATCAGTCGCTGCTGATCGCCCGGAAGACGTCGTCGAGCCGGGTCGGTCCGGCTTCGAGATCGCGCAGTTCGACTCCGTTGGAGTGCGCCCAGCCGAGCAGGACGTAGAGGTCCCGCGGCAGGTCGAAGGTCTCGATCAGGAACCGCTTCCCGTCGCCGTCGCCGTCGGCCAACAGCGGCAACGGCGCCGGCGCGGGCGCCGCCAGGGAGAAGCGGATGGTGGCCGGCAGGGTCCGGGTCAGCTCGGAGACGGTGCCTTCCTGGTGGAAGGCGCCCTTGTGCATGAGCCCGATGCGGTCGGCGTGCTGCTGGGCCTCCTCCAGGTAGTGGGTGGTCAGCACCACGGTGGAGCCGTCCTCGCGCAGTTTGTCCACGGACCGCCACAGGGCGTCGCGGGACTGGATGTCCAGACCGGTGGTGGGCTCGTCGAGGAAGATCAGCTCGGGCCGGCCGTAGACGGCGGTGGCGAAGTCCAGACGCCGCTTCTCTCCTCCGGACAGCTGGGACACCTTGGTGTCGGCCTTGCGCTTCAGATCGACGATATCGAGCACGCGTTCGACAGTGTCGGCGCGTCGGGACAGCGTGCCGATCAGCGTCACGGACTCCTTCACCGTCAGGTCTGGGGAGAATCCGCTCTCCTGCAGCATGATGCCCATGCGGGAGCGCACGGCCCGCCGCTCCCGCGGGCTGCGCCCGAAGACGCGCACGGTGCCCGAGTCGGCCACACGGTGACCCTCGACCGTCTCCAGGGTGGAGGTCTTGCCGGCCCCGTTGGTTCCGAGCAGCGCGTACAGCTCTCCCTTCCGCACCTGGAACGAAAGGTCCTTCACGGCGTGGAAGCCGCCGTAGCTGAGGTTGAGCCGGTCAACGTCGATGACGGTCGTGGAGGTCATGTACCGATTGCACACGAGGCTCGGGATGCCCGGCAGTGGCGTGGTGTCACCGGCGGTCGGTGACATTTGTCGGGGTGCGGGCATGACGTGGTGTCACTGGCGGCGCCCGAGGAAACGCGGAACACTTCAAGACCGGCCCCACCGTCCGATTCCGGAGAGAGCTCCCGTGGACATCCGGTCCCAGCGCGTCCTGCCGCCGAGCAGCACCGCCGCCGTCACCCTCCGGCGTCTCGGCGCCGGTCCCTGTCCTGGTCCCATGGAGCCATGGCTGGACGGCCGGCGGATCCCGCGGTGACGTCGAGGCGGGCCGGCGCCGTGACGACCGGACCCCGTGCGCAGACACGTGAGCGGCTGCGCCGGCTGAACGTCGTCACGATGGCCGTCGTCACCCTCCCGGCCGGGACGCTGGTCGTGGCCGTCACCGCCCGGACCTGGCCTCAGGCGGTCGTCCTGGGCGCCGGCGCGATCGCCGCGTTCATCGCCTCCGTGCGGTGGACGGCGGTCGGCATCCCGCGCGTCGTTCGACCGTGCCTGGCGGTCACGGCGGCCGTGTGGGTCGTCGGCGCGCTGGTGGTCGACGCCCACGCCGCGTTCTACGGTGTCGCCGTCGTCGGCTCGCTCTACGCCCCGAAACTGCGACACCGACGCGTCGTGGCCGGAGTGGGACTGGTCGTCTTCGTCGCCCTCGTGGGCGCGGTGAAGGCACTCACCGCGCCGGACGGCGCGACGGACGTCCTGCTCCTGTTCGTCCTGCTCCCGACGGGCGTCACCGTGGTGATGGTCGGCAGCCTGTTCGCCGGCCAGGTCTACTACGACCTCGTCGAGGAACTGGAGGACGCGCGGGAACGGGAGGCGGAACTCGCCGTCGTGAAGGAACGCATGCGGTTCGCCAGCGATCTGCACGACATCCAGGGGCACACCCTGCACGTGGTGAAACTGAAGATCACCCTGGCCGAGAAGCTGCTGGGGACCGACGTCGGGCGCGCGGGAGAGGAACTGAGCGAGGTGCGCGTCCTCGTCGGCGACACCATCGCCCAGACCAAGGAGCTCGCCCACGCACAGCGACGGCTCAACCTCTCCGCCGAGCTGGAGAACGCCAAGAACCTCTTCGAGGCCGCCGGCATCCACGTCCGGGTCGAGCGGGAGGCCGACGTCGACGAGCGGGCCAACGAGCTGCTCGGCCAGGTACTGCGCGAGACGACGACCAACATCCTGCGCCATGCGCAGGCCACGTACGTGAGGATCACACTCTCCGAGGCGGGCATCGCCGTCCTCAACGACGGCGCGGGCACCACACCCCTGACCGGACTCGGCGGACTGTCCACGCTCAAGGAGCGCGTCGCCGACAACGGGGGCGAACTGACGGCCGAGAAGAGGGACGGGCGCTTCCTCACCCGCGCCCGGTTCCCGAGCGGGAGGTCGGACGGATGACGACGGTGGTACTGGCGGACGACGAGGCCCTGCTGCGCAAGGCACTGGCGGCGCTGCTGACCCTGGAGGGCGAGATCACCGTGCTCGCCGAGGCTCAGGACGGCGAATCCGCGGTCCGGGCGACTCTCCAGCACCGGCCCGACGTGCTCGTCATCGACCTCGAGATGCCCGGGGTGGACGGTCTGGGCGCGGTCGCCGAGATCCGCCGTGCCCGGCCTGACCAGGTGATTCTCATGCTGACCCGGCACGCGCGGCCGGGCGTGCTGCGCAAGGCCCTGAAGCTCGGCGTCCAGGGCTTCGTCAGCAAGTCGGCGGAGCCGGCGCACATCACCGCCGTGATCACCACCTTGCACGCGGGCAAGCGGTGGATCGACCCCGACGTCTCCGCGCTCGCCGTCGTCGACGACTGCCCGCTCACCGGCCGTGAGGTGGACGTCCTGCGCGGTACCCGCGACGGCTACTCCGTCGCCGACATCGCGGCCCGCCTGCACCTGGCCGAGGGCACCGTACGCAACTACCTGTCGAACGCCATGCAGAAGACCCAGACCCGCACCCGCCACGAGGCGGCGCGCTACGCGTGGACGCACGACTGGCTGTAGTCGGCCGGTTCGGGCCTCCGCGTAACCGGCGCCGACGTCGCCACGCGTGAGGCGGACCCCTGCACGCCGGAAGGGCCTCCGGCCGGGATGTGCCGGCCGAAGGCCCTTCCTGTGCCGCCTGCAGGTGAAGGGTGAGAAGACGATCACGAGCAGGACGTCATGCGGCCCCCGCGGTCAGGGGTTCAGCAGCAACACGTCGGTGCGGGCCTTGGCGGCCTCGAGGCGCCTGGCCACGTCCTGCCAGTCGACGACGGCCCACATGGCTTCGATGAAATCGACCTTCTGGTTCTTGTACTGCAGGTAGAAGGCGTGCTCCCAGGCGTCGAAGACCAGGATCGGGGTGGAGCCCTGGCCGACGTTGCCCTGGTGGTCGTAGACCTGCTCGACGATCAGCCGGCCGCTCAGCGGCTCGTACGCCAGGACGCCCCAGCCCGACCCCTGGGTGGTCGCGGCGGCCTTGGTGAGCTGCGCCTTGAAGTGGGCGAAGGAGCCGAAGGAGTCGGCGATCGCGTCCGCGAGGCCGCCGACACCGTCGGCGGCCAGGGGCTCGCCGCCGCCGTCGCCGCTCATGTTGTGCCAGTAGATCGAGTGCAGGATGTGGCCGGACAGGTGGAAGGCCAGGTTCTTCTCCAGGCCGTTGATCGAGCCCCACTGCTCCTTGTCCCGTGCCTCGGCGAGCTGCTCCAGCGTGTCGTTGGCCCCCTTGACGTACGCGGCGTGGTGCTTGTCGTGGTGCAGCTCGATGATCTCCGGACTGATGACCGGGGCGAGCGCCGAGTAGTCGTAGGGCAGCTCCGGGAGCGTGTACACCGCCATGTCCAAGATCCTCCGACGTCATTACGCGCACTGTGCGGCTGCGCGAGCTTGTTGCACACTTGTTGCAACAACATAGCACTGGCAGGAGGCTCTCCATGGGACATGGGAACGGCGGTGACCGACCGGTGGCCGACGGCATCCGCGTGCACCGGGACGCCGGGATACTCACGCACAGCGAGTCACTGCGTGCCGTGTACGTCGACGCCTTCTCCGCCCCGCCCTGGCGCGAGGACGAGGCGCGTGCGACCGGGTTCGTCTCCCGGCTGTCGGCGGACGTGCGGCGTGCGGGGTTCACCGCCGCCATCGCGGTGCACGACGGGGAGGCCGTCGGTTTCGCCACCGCGTGGACCACACCGGCGCCCTTCCCCACCGACCGCTGCTATCCCCAGGTGGCCGCCGGCCTCGGCGACGACCACACCGCCGAATGGCTCTGCGGCGGCCGGGAAGTCGACGAACTCGCGGTCCGGCCCGTCGCCCACGGCACGGGGCTCGCGGGCCGTCTCCTCGACGCGGTGACCGCGGACGCGCCCGAGGGTCGGGCATGGCTGCTCACCTCGGTCCGGAACGGACGGGCCATGGCCTTCTACCGCCGCCGCGGGTGGACGCAGGCCACCCACCCCTCCCCCGGCGGCAAGGGCGTCGTCGTCTTCCTCGGCCCGCACCACCCGGCCCGGTCCCTCGCGCCGCCTCCCCTGTGAGTCTCCGTCCGGGTCGGCGACCTCACGTCCGCCGTCAGTCCGTCTCCTGGACGTGGGGGGCCGTCGCGGGAGGATGGGTGGGACGGTCCCGTCCGCCGTCACGGCCGGACACCACCACGACGACGAGCCCGACGACGACGGCCCCGACGGCGACCCGTCCCCCCAGCCGCAGCCACCATCCCGGCCGGCCGGCGCCCCCGCCACGTGGACCCAGCCGTTCCGCCCGCCGGGCCGGCCTCAGGAGACGCAGCGACAACAGCGCCGCCACCGGCAGTTGCAGCAGCCACAGCACGGTGCGCGGCCACTCCCCGTACCAGACGTTGGTCCCGTACAGCAGCGTGTGCCACACGCTCAGCACGTACACGACGATCACGAAACGGTGCAGCCGGCGCCAGGTGTTCGCCCCGATGCGGTGCCGGACGTAGAACAGCAGCCCCAGCGGGATCGCCAGGTAAAGGGCGCCCTGACCGATCGGGATGGCGACCTGGCCGGTTCCCGAGTCGTACCAGCCCGGCACGAAGGTGTCCGCGAAGGCCACCCACAGCCGCTCCGCCCAGTCCACCCGCGTCTCGTAGCGGACGAGTTCCGCCGCGAACATCAGCGCATGCGCGAACATGAGCGCCGTGGTCGTCAGGCTCGTGGTGCGGTGCCAGCGCTCCAGCACCTGGCGGGAGACCGGCAGCCGGGCGGGACGCGGCCCCGACAGCAGCAGTCCCAGCACGACCGTGCCCCACGCCCACAGCAGGGCGGACCAGCCGAACGCCTGGCTGAGCAGGTACATCCAGTAGGTGCCGGGATCGTCCATGAACGGCATGACCGCGACGGTGTCCGAGGCTCCCGACTCCATACGCGCCCACAGGAGGGCGAACACGAGCACGGTGACCACCACCGCCGCGGTGGCGTCGGGCAGGGCGGCCCGCACGTCACCGCGCAGTGCGACGCGGTCACCCGGAGGCCGCCGCCCTGCGGGCGTGGTCACCGCCCCGTCCTCGTCCGGCCGCACGTCCGACGTCATCAGGAGCCTCCCGAGCACGGGTCACCGCGGCAGCGGTGCGCATGTGGCGTGAGACAACAAGTCTGGCTGACGCGGGGGTGATCTCCGGAGCCCTTATCCGGCCAGAGCAGTGGCGGGAAGCGGGCGGCGCCGCACGTCGTTCCGCCGTCGGCCGGGCACGGCGTGCGACTCCGCGGCGGCCGCTCTCAGCAGACGCCGTCCCCCGGCTTGGGGTTGCCCAGCCCGAACAGCGGTCGCAGCTTCAGGCCGGCCCAGGTGCCCAGGAGGGCGGTTGCGCCCCAGATCCAGCCGTGCAGGCTGCCGGAGGCGATGCCCGCGAGGTACGCGCCGATGTTGCAGCCGCCCGCCAGCCGGGCGCCGATGCCCATCAGCACCCCGCCCAGCACCGCGGCGACCGCCGTCCGCCACGGAACGCCGCGGTGCAGCGCCCACGTGCCGCCGAGCGCCGCGGCGACGGCCGCGCCGATCATGATGCCGATGTCGGTGAGGCTGGTCCTGTCGGCGAGGACCGGCCCGGCGAGCATCTCCTTGTTTCCGGGCTGCTGCCACCATGTCCACCCCTCGGGATGGCCTCCGAGCGCCCCCACCAGCTCCGATCCCCACAGGCTGAAGGCACTGGTGACGCCCCACGCGCCGCCGGAGACGAGCAGCACGCCTGCGCCCAGCACGGCCAGCGCCAGGGCGCCGACGGCCAGCGGCCAGGAACCGCGCAGCACGCGGGCGGCACCGCGCGCGGAGGGGACGGCGCCGATGGGCGGCGGGTTGCGGCGGGCCTGTACGGCACGGGTGACCACGACGATGGCGGCGAGCGCGATGATCGTCACCGCCCAGGAGCCGAACCAGCCGATGTGGTCGGCCATGACGACCGGTTCCAGGGCGGGCAGGTCCTTCCACAGGTCGAACTGCCAGGCGGCCAGGGTCGCGCCGCCGATGAAACCGCCGAGGGTGAGCAGGATCGACGTCTGCCCCGAGCCCACGGCGAAAAGGGTGCCGGAGGCGCAGGCGCCGCCGAGCTGCATGCCGACGGCGAAGACGAACGCGCCGATCAGCAGTCCCGCACCCAGGGGTCCGGCCGACGGTGCCGGCACGGATCCGAACAGTCCGGTGCCCGTGCCGATGATCAGGGCGAACAACGTCGCCGTGGTGCCGAGCAGCAGGGTGTGGGCCCGCAGATTGGCGCCGTTGCCGACGGCGATCAACTGCCGCCAGGCGGAGGTGAAGCCGAAGCGGGAGTGGAACAGGGCGGTCCCCAGGCCGAGGCCGAGCAGCAGCAGGACCCCGGGCTCGGCCCCGTGGGCGGACCACACGAAGGCGGTCAGTGCCGCGGCGAGCAGCCCGGACACCGCGAGCGGACCGCGGCGCACCGGCGGCGCGGGGGGTGCCGGCGGCTGCGGGACGGAGGTCGGTGACGGGGGCAGCAGTGCGGCGGTCTTCGCCGCCCGGGGGGACGGGGCGATGGTCACAGGTGGACTCCGGGAGGTGGACGAGTCGGGGTGGGGCACGACACGTGCGGGAGGCCGGGGGCAGCGCCGCGGCTCGGGCGGCGGCGCACGGCACGGGGAACGGGCCGGTCCGGCTCAGCGGCGACAGAGGCCGTCGTCGACGCACCACGCCGAGTTCGCCATCAGGGCGAGGCACAGCAGGCGGGCGGGTGCGGACATGGATCCAGAATAAGATCGGTTTTCCACGTTCCGATTTCGGATCTCAGCATGTGAACGTTGCGTGCGCCACACATCCTCCCTCGGCCAGGACGCCGGAGTCTTCGCCCGGCGGGCGCTGGAGTCTTCGCCCGGCGGACGCTGGTGGGGCGGGCGGAGTGACCGGAGGCGGGCGGAGTGACCGGGTCCGACGCACACCGGCCCGCGACAGCACAAGCGCGGGGGTCACCGCCGACAGGACGGTGACCCCCGCGATCACACGAGGAGAGGTGGAGGTCAGACGCGGGACCAGCGCTGGTTGTTTCCGCCCCCGCAGCTGTACAGCTGGATCTGCGTCCCGTTGGCCGTGCCCGCGCCGACCGCGTCGAGGCAGCGGCCGGACTGGACGCCGACGATGGTGCCGTCGGAGTTCAGGCGCCACTTCTGGTTGTCGCCGCCCCAGCAGCTGTAGATCTGGACCCTGGCGCCGTTGCCGGTGCCGGCCGCGTCCAGGCACTTGTTGCCGTAGACCCGCAGCTCACCGGAGGAGGTGAGCTCCCACGACTGGTTGGTGCGGCCGTTGCAGTCGTACAGCTGGACCTGGGTGCCGTCGGAGGTGCTGGCGTTCGGCACGTCCAGGCAGCGGCCAGAGCCGACGCCCCTGATCGCGGCGCCGTCACCCGGCTCCGGGTCCGGGTCCGGGTCCGGGTCGCCGCCGGTGCCCGCGTTGAGGGCGTTCAGCACGGCGCTGTACGCCTGCTTCTTGCTGCCGTCGTTGTTGAACAGCAGCGGCGTGTGCTCCGAGCGCCACGAGTCCATGTCACGCACGCCCCAGACGGTCACGCCGAGGCAGCGGGAGACGGCGAGGCAGTCGTTGACCACGGCGGCGTAGGTGTTCGGCGAGGCGCCCTGGATGTCCAGCTCGGTGACCGCCACGTCGACACCGAGCGCGGCGAACTGCTGCAGCGTGGTGCGGAAGTTGCTGTCGTACGGGCTGCCGCTGTTGAAGTGCGACTGGAAGCCGACGCAGTCGATCGGCACGCCGCGCTGCTTGAAGTCCCGGACCATGCGGTACATGGCCTGGGTCTTGGCCCAGTTCCAGTTCTCGACGTTGTAGTCGTTGTAGCAGAGCTTGGCGGCCGGGTCGGCGGCGCGCGCCGTACGGAAGGCCACCTCGATCCAGTCACTGCCGGTGCGCTCGAGGTTGGAGTTGCGCCTGGCTCCCGAGTTGCCGTCCTCGAAGGCCTCGTTCACCACGTCCCACTGCGCGATCTTTCCCTTGTAGTGGGCCATCACGCCGTTGATATGGCCGATCATCGCCTGGCGCAGATCATTGCCGCTGAGGTTCTGCATCCAGCCGGGCTGCTGGGAGTGCCAGGCCAGGGTGTGACCGCGCACCTCCTTGCCGTTCTGCACGGCCCAGTTGTAGATGCGGTCGGCGTTCTGGAAGTTGAACTGACCGCGCTGCGGCTCGGTCGCGTCGATCTTCATCTCGTTCTCGGCGGTCACCGAGTTGAACTCGCGGTTCGCGATCGACTGGTACGTCGAGTCGCTGAGGCGGTTCGCGGCGATGGCGACACCGAAGTAGCGGCCGCTCTGCGCCGCCGCGGCACCGAGGGTGCTCTCGGCGGCCTGGGCCTGGGGGGGCGGTGCGGCCACCGCGCCGGCGAAGCCGAGGGCGCCGACGAGCAGCGCCGGCAGCAGGACTCGGAACTTCCGCCGGCCGGCGGATCTGGGGAGGGCGTGAAAGCCCATGACTGTGCCTCCAAGGCAGAGGAGAGGGACTCACCGTGCACCGCACCGCGGCTCTGGTGCGGCGTCGCCCGCACGTGACGTGCGGGACTCCGAGAACTCGCCTGGTTCGCGGGACTCACGGGATCCGCGGGGCGAGCTTGTTCGATGAATCGAACAGTGGTCGGTTTGCCAAACAGATGGTGGAGGGTTGATGACGACCCGTCAAGCCCTCCGGCAGAAAGAGTTTCTGCCTCCCCTACGAATGTTTCGGATCGCCACTCTGGCCGGTCACAGGCCTTGACCGGCCGCCCCGGGCTCCCTAGCTTGTGGCGACACGTGACCGGGATCGATCCGAAACATTCGACGCGTTCGATTCCGGTGCGCCTGCCGCTCCCCCCTGTCCGGCGACACCTCACCCCCACTTCCAGGAGGTACAACATGTGGCTCCGCCACGCGTCCCCGGTCCGTCCGAGACGCCTGCTCGCCGTGCTCGCCCCCCTGTTGCTGCTGGCCGCGTTCGTCGGCGCCCAGCCGGCCGAGGCCGCGACCGTGGACACGAACGCCTCGTACGTACTGGTCAACCGCAACAGCGGCAAGGCGCTGGACGTCTACAACCTGGCCACGAACGACGGTGGCCGGATCACTCAGTGGGCGAGGAACGACCAGGCGCAGCAGCAGTGGCAGTTCGTCGACTCCGGCAACGGCTACTACCGCATCAAGTCGCGCCACTCCGGCAAGGTGCTCGACGTCTACAACTGGTCGACCGCCAACGGCGGTTCGATCGTGCAGTGGACCGACCTGAACGCCGCCAACCAGCAGTGGCGGCTGGCCGACAGCTCCGACGGCCACGTCCGTCTCATCAACCGGAACAGCGGCAAGGCGCTCGAGGTGCAGGGCGCGTCCACCGCCGACAACGCCAACGTCGTCCAGTACGACGACTGGGGCGGAGCCAACCAGCAGTGGCAGCTCGTCAAGGTGGGTTCGGACCCCGGCGACCCCGGCGACCCCGGCGCCTGTGACCTGCCGTCGAGTTACCGCTGGAGCTCCAGCGGCGCGCTGGCGCAGCCCCGCTCGGGCTGGGTGTCGCTGAAGGACTTCACCGTCGCTCCCTACAACGGCAAGCAGCTGGTCTACGCGACCACGCACGACACCGGGACGCGGTGGGGGTCGATGAACTTCGGCCTGTTCGGCAACTGGTCGGAGATGGCCTCGGCCTCGCAGAACGCGATGAACAGCTCGACGGTCGCGCCCAGCCTCTTCTACTTCGCGCCGAAGAACATCTGGGTGCTGGCCTACCAGTGGGGCTCGACCGCCTTCTCGTACCGCACGTCGACGGACCCGACGAACCCCAACGGCTGGTCGTCCGAGCAGGTGCTGTTCTCCGGGAGCATCTCCGGCTCCGGAACGGGACCCATCGACCAGGCACTGATCGGTGACGACAGGAACATGTACCTGTTCTTCGCCGGCGACAACGGCAAGATCTACCGGGCGAGCATGCCGATCGGGAACTTCCCGGGCAGCTTCGGCTCGAACTCGACCGTCATCATGAGCGACACGACGAACAACCTGTTCGAGGCGCCGCAGGTCTACAAGCTGAAGGACCAGAACCGCTACCTGATGATCGTGGAGGCGATCGGTTCGCAGGGCCGCTACTTCCGGTCGTTCACCGCGACCAGCCTCGACGGCACGTGGACGCCCCAGGCCGCGACCGAGAGCAACCCCTTCGCCGGCAAGGCGAACAGCGGCGCCACCTGGACGAACGACATCAGCCACGGCGAGCTGCTGCGCACCAGCGCCGACCAGACGATGACCGTCGACCCCTGCAACCTGCAGCTGCTGTACCAGGGCCGCAGCCCCAACTCCGGAGGTGACTACGGCCTGCTGCCCTACCGTCCGGGTCTGCTGACGCTGCGGCGCTGACCGGCCCGCGGGCAAGGAGACCTGTTCCGAGGGGGAGCCGGTGCGGCGGTCCGGGCGTGAGGCCCGGACCGCCGCACCGCTGTGCTCAGCGCCCGCCTTCCGGGGTCTCCTCCGCGCCGTCCTGAGCGACGAGGCAGCGGCGCACCAGGGTCAGGGTGCGCCGCGTGACGGTCTCCAGGGGGGCGCCGGACTCGACGGCCGCCAGGGCCGTGTGCAGCATCCCGGCGATCAGGTCCGCCGTGAGCTCGGGTTCCGGGACGCCGAGTTCGCGGACGGCGGAGCGGAACGGCTCGACCTGCTCCCGGTGCAGTTCCATCAAGCGTTCCAGGCAGGCGGGCGGGAGGCCGGCGTTCATGAGAGCGGCGGCAGGGCGGTGAGCGCCCTCGGCACCGAGGCGAAGGCTCTCCCGGAAGAACGCCTCGACCCGCTCGACCGGGCCCCGGGCGGCGGCGGTGGCGCGGGTGAGGGCCTCGTTGGAGCGCCGGAACGCTTCCTCGGTGACCGTGGCCAGCAGGGCCGCCGAGGAGTCGAAGTACTGGTAGACGCTGGAGCGGGCCAGGCCCGCCCGGGCGCCGACCGCCGCGGGGGTGACGGCGGCGGCGCCCTCGGCCACCAGAATGTCGATCGCCGCCCCGATCAGCGCCTCGCGCTGCTGCGCACGGTGTTCGGCGACGGTGGAGGCGTTGATCTTCGGCATACGGGCGGAGCTCCTGAGGGACGGACGGTGCCGGGGGCGGGACGCCGGCCGCCGTCCCCGGTCAGGACAGCCGGCCGTCGACCATCTCGTGCACCCGGTCGGCGGCGTCCATTATCGCCGTGTCGTGGGTGACCATGACGGTCGCGGTGCCGTGCCGGTGCGTCTGCTCGGCGATGAGCCGCACCGCTTCCGCGGATCGCTCGCGGTCCAGCGCCGAGGTGGGCTCGTCCACCAGCAGGACGGCGGGCGAGGTCATCAGCGCTCGGGCCAGGCCGGCGCGCTGGCGTTCGCCACCGGACAACTGGTGCGGGCGGGAGCCGGCGCGGTGCCCCAGGCCGACCGCCTCGATGAGTTCGTCGGCCCGGGTCCGGGCCGCGCCGTCCAGGCGTCCGTCGATGTGCAGGGGCAGCAGGAGCTGCTCCCGGACGGTCAGGGACGGGAGCAGGTTCGACTGCTGGAAGACGAAACCGATGTGGCGCCGGCGGGCCGCCGTGCGTTCCTTGTCGGACAGGGCGGTCAGCTCGGTGCCCGCGATGTGCACCGCGCCCGAGGTGGGCCGCTGGAGGCCGCCGGCGACGGCCAGCAGGCTGGACTTGCCGGAGCCGGACGGGCCGACGACGGCCACGAACTCGCCTGGCGCGACAGTCAGTTCGACGTGGTCGAGGGCGGCGACGGCGGTGTCGCCGTCACCGAGGGTGAGGCTGACGTCGTGCAGGCGCAGCCCGTCGGAGCCGGCGGCGTCCGGGGTGGTGCGGTGGTCGGTGGAGGGCGTGGTCATCGGGTGGCTCCCAGGGCGGTCAGCGGGTCGACGGCGGTGATACGGCGGACGGCGACGGCGGCGCCGACGGTGCCCAGGCCGATGAGGAGGCCGGCGGAGGTGGCGATGGCGGGGGCGGACAGGGAGAACGGCGCCTTGCCGATCATCGCGCTGCCCAGGGCCAGGCCGACGGCGGTGCCGGCGGCGGTGGCGACGACGAGGACGGCGACGACCTGGGCGAGCGCGTCGCGCAGGATGTAGCGGGTGGGGGCGCCCAGCGCCTTCAGCAGGGCGATCTCCGGCTTGCGCTGCACGGTCCAGACGGTGAAGAAGGCGCCGACGACGAGGGCGGAGATGGCGTAGAGGAAGCCCTTGATGAGCGCCATGGTGCTCGACTCGGCGGTGTAGCCGGGGGACGCGCCGTAGGTGGTCTCCTTGTCGTCGGCGCGGGTGCCGGTGGCCTTCTCGACGGCGGTGACGTCGGCGCCGTCCTCCAGGGTGAGGGCGACGGCGGTGGCCTGGCGCTGTGCGGCCTCGGGCAGCTCGCCCGGCAGGCCGTAGTGCACGTGGCGCCAGGTGTCGAGGTCGGCGTAGGCGACGCCGATGTGGCCGTAGGAGACGGTGTCGTCGACGAGGCCGACCACCGTGAGCGTGACCTCGCTCTTGTCGGCGGTCAGGACGTCCCCGACACGCACGCCCAGGTCGACGATCTCCTGGGTGATGACGATGCCGCCGTCACCGCCCTTCAGGCCTTCGCCCTCGCTGGGGCTCGGGGCCAGGGGCGAGTCGGGGGCCATGCCGAAGACGGCGAGGTTGACCTGCTCGCCCTTCTCCTTGCCCTGGGTCACCTGGGCGTTGACGAGCGTGTTGCCGAACGGTTCGGCCCGCTCCACTCCGGGGGCCTCGGCCCAGGCTTCCCAGTCGTCCTGCTCGACGGTGGAGCGGGAGAACTGCTCGCTGGTCGCCTTCTCGTCGAAAGCCATGTGGGTCACGGGCAGGGCGCGCAGACCCGAGATGCCGGCGTCCGCCAGGCCGGAGGCGAGTCCGGAGAGGAGGACGCCGAGGACGGCGATGAGGGCGACGACGGCGCCCATCAGGGCGAAGCGGCCGCGGGCGAAGCGCAGATCGCGTAGGGCAAGGAACACGGAAACTCCGGGCGACGGGGGTGAGGAGAGCGCGGCGCCGGGCACGCACGCCCTTTACTGGCACTTGACGACACGAGCGTCGGCATCCTATCGGACGTTCCCGACACGCGTGTCGGCACCTCCCCGCGCTCCGGGTCGGCCCTTTTGATCGATCACCCACCACCCCTTGACACCACCCGCAGCCCCTCGTCACTGTAATGACGATTCTAGAACGTAACTTCTAGTTTTCGTCGATGGAACGCGGCTGGCCGGCGTTCCGCCTCCTCCTTTGCGGACCCCGCCCCGGCACCGGTCCGCGCTGTCCCGGAACAGGGGAACTCGTATGAGGATCACCGACCACATCCCGCAGGAGAGAATGAGCGGGCTGCAGAAACGCGCCGTCGTCATCGCGATCACCCTGGTCGTGCTCGACGGTTACGACGTCTCCCTCACGTCGTTCGCCGCGCCGTACATCGAGAGTGGTTTCGGCGTCTCGAAGGCGCAGCTCGGACTGGTCATGTCCGGCGCCCTGATCGGCATGCTCGTGGGCTCGATCATCGTCGCGCCGCTCGCCGACCGCATCGGCCGGCGCAAGATGGGCGTCATCGCCACCACGACGATCGCGGTGGGCATGTTCATCGGCCCGTTCGCCACTCCGGAGACCGGAACCTGGCCCCTGGTGCTGAGCCGCATCGTGACCGGCGTCGGGGTCGGCTGTCTGGTGGCCGTGGTCGGCGTCATCCTCGCCGAGTACACGGGCAAGCGGGCGTACGCCCTGGTGATGGCCGTCTACGCCGCAGCCATCAACATCGGCGGACTGCTCGGATCGATGATCGTCGGCCCGATGCTCGACGAGCGGGGCTGGCAGTTCGGCTGGTGGATCGGGTTCGTCCTCAGCGCGATCGCCGCCGTCGCCACGTACGCGCTGCTGCCCGAGTCGCTCGCCTGGCTCTCCGAGGGCCGCCGCCCCGACTCCTTGGAGCGGCTCAACGCGCTGCTGGCGAAGATGCACCGGCCCGCGCTGTCGACGCTCCCGGAGCCGGAGTCCACGGGGACCAAGCCGAAGGGCTCGCTGCGCACCGTCTTCACCGGCCGGACCGGCCTCTACACGCTGCTCATGATCGTCGGCTACGTCGCGTACATGCTCAGCTTCTACTTCATGACCAACTGGGCCCCGAGCAGCGTGGCCTCGGCCAACGACAACCCCGCGCTGGCCCCGCAGCTCGTCACCGCCTTCAGCATCGGCGGCATCCTCGGCAACGTCCTCTTCGGGTACCTGGGCGGCAGGATCAGCATCCGCGTCCTCGCCCCGGTCTTCCTGCTCCTGGCCACCTTCACGCTGTCGCTGTTCGGCGTCGTCGGCTCCCAGATGCCCACCGCCTGGTGGACCCTGTTCGCCGCCTCCTTCTTCGTCTGCTCGGGCACCGCGGCCTTCTACTCGATCGTCCCGACGCTCTACCCGACGCTGGCCCGCTCGACCGGCTTCGGTGTGGTCATCGGCGTCGGCCGGTTCGGCGGCATCGCCGCCCCGGTCATCGGCGGCGCGGCCTTCGACGCCGGCTGGGGCATGGGCGCGGCCTTCACCGTCTTCTCCCTGCCGATGCTGATCGCAGGCGTCAGCATCATCGCCCTCCACCTGGCCCAGCGCCGCTCCGACGCGGACGAGGCCCAGCGCCCCGAACCCGCCCTCACCGGTACGTCCGCGTAGCGGCCGTCCGCACCTCCCAGAAAGGAACCAGCTCCATGCCGCTGGCCGTCGCAGCGCTCTCCCACGCGCCGTCCTTCGGCAACGTCGACCCGGGCGGGGAGACGTTCGCCGAGATCAATGCCGCCATCGACGAGGTCAGGGAGTTCGTCTCCGCCTACGACCCCGACCTGGTCGTGGTCTTCGGGCCCGACCACTTCAACGGCCAGCTCTACTCGCTGATCACCCCGTGGGTCATCGGGGCGGCCGCCGAGGGCGTCGGCGACTACGGCACCACCGCGGGGCCGCTCCCCGTCGACGCCGACGCCGCCCGTGCCCTGCACTCGGCCGTCCTCACCGAAGGCATCGACATCGGCCGCAGCGAGCGGATGACGGTCGACCACGGCATCGTCCAGCCCCTGGACTTCGTGTTCGGCAAGGACTTCGCGCAGCCGATCGTGCCGGTGTTCGTGAACGCGATCGGCCTGCCCCTCTCCCCCATGCGGCGGGTGCGCCTGATGGGCGAGGCGTTCGGCCGGGCCGCCCGGACCCTGGACAAGAAGGTGCTGTTCCTCGCCTCGGGCGGCATCTCCCACAACCCGCCGATCCCCCGCTGGGAAGGCGCCCCCGGCACCGTGCAGGAACGCCTGATCGCCTACGCGCCCTCCCCCGAGGAGCGGCACGAGCGCGAGCAGATGATCGTCAAGGGCATCCAGGCGATCGCCGACGGCAAGGCTCCGAGCGACCCGCTGAACGAGGAGTGGGACAAGCTCGTCCTCGACACGTTCCGCTCCGGCGACCTCACCCCGGCCGACGGCTGGGAGAACGGCTGGTTCGTGGCGGAGGGCGGCTCGGCCGCGCACGAGATGCGCAGCTGGATCGCGGCCTACGCGGCCCTGTCGACCGCAGGCCCCTACCGCTTCGCCGTCGACCGGTACTGGGCGGTCGAGAAGTGGGGCGCGGGCTTCGCCGTGCAGGCGGCGGTGACGGCATGAGCGGGGCGGAGAGGGCGCACCTGGCGACCCTGTGGGAAGAGATCGCGGACCTGGAGCACGCGCTGCGGTACGTGGACGCGGGCGGCTGCCGCACCCGGGTCCTCGACATCGCCGGGGCGTCCCCGGACGCGCAGACGGTCGTCCTGGCCAGCGGCACCAGCGGTCACATCGAGGCGTGGACGCAGAACGTCCGGGCGTTCGCCGAGGCGGGGTTCCGGGTCGTCGGCTACGACTACCCGGGCCACGGGTACACCGCGCTCGCCGATCACCCGCTCGAGATCGCCGACTACGAGGAGCACCTGCTGGCGCTGCTCGACGCGCTGGAGCTGGACCGGGTCCATCTCGCCGGCGAGTCGCTCGGCGGCTGGCTGGCGCTGAAGTTCGCGCCGAAGCACCCCGAGCGCCTGCGCACGGTGATCCTTTCCGCGCCGGGCGGCCGGGTGATCGGCGAACCGCAGCTCGACCGGACCCAGTCGGTGAGCGCGAAGGCGGTGAGCGAGCCGACCTTCGAGAACGTGAAGAAGCGCCTCCAGGTCGTGATCCACGATCCGCGGAACATCACCGACGAGCTGGTCCGCGTACGCCGGGCGATCTACGCCCGCGACGGCTTCAGCATGGCGAACGTGTCCGCCCTGCGGGAGCCGGAGCGGCGGTGGCGCAACCGCGTGACCGACGACGACTTCGCGGCCGTACCGGTCCCCGCCCTGATGGTGTGGACCGACAACGAGCCGACCGGCGACGAGGCCGAGGGCGCGCGCCTGTGCGGGCTCATACCGGACGGCGAGTACCTGCTGGTCCGCGGCGCCGCGCACTGGCCGCAGTGGGAGGGGGCCGCCGAGTTCAACGCCGCGGCCGTCGCCTTCCTCCAGAAGCACGCCTGACGACCGGAAGCATGCCTGACGAAAGGACCGGAGTGAGCGTCACCCGGGAGACCATCAACGAGATCGCACGCGAGCTGTTCGAGGCCAAGCGCGGCGTGTACACCGTGCCGTACGTGAGCCCCCGGCTGCCCGAGCGCGACCTCGACTCCGCCTACGCGATCTCCGCCGAGTTCGCCGCCCTCCGCGAGCGCGAGCTGGGGGTGAGACGGGTGGGCCGCAAGGTCGGCCTGACCAACGCCCTGGTGCAGCGGCGCGTGGGCATCAACGAGCCGGACTACGGGATCATCCACGACGACATGGTGCACGCCTCGGGCGTACGCCTGCCGCTGTCCGCGTACAACCGCCTGCTGATCGAGGCGGAGGTCGCGTTCGTGCTGAAGAGCGACGTCACGGATGCCTCCCGGGCGAGCGTGGAGGCGGCGATCGACTACGTGACGCCCGCGTTCGAGGTCGTGGACTTCCGCTACGCCGGCTCCGTCGGGCAGATCGTCGACACCATCGCGGACAACGCCGGGTGCAGCGGGGTCGTCCTCGGCGAGGAGCGGCACCCGTACGGGGAGGTCGACCTGACCCGGGCCGAGATGGTCATCACGGGTGGCGGCAAGGAGATCACCCGGGGTGTCGGCAGCAACGTGCTGGGGGACCCGGTCAACGCGGTCGTGTGGCTGGCGGAGACCGCGATCCGCACGGGCGAGCCGCTGCGCGCCGGAGAAGTGCTGCTGTCGGGCTCCATCGGCTACATCGAGCCGTGGCCCGCCGACGTCGAGTGCGTCGCCACCGTCACCGGGCTGGGTCGCGTGGTCGCGACCGCCGATTCGAAAGGCTGAGCATGACTGACTACCGCCCCGTCGACGCGGCCACCCGCGTCGAGATCGAGCAGCTCATAGCGGAGATGCTGTACCGCCTGGACCACAACCGGGCCGACACGACCTGGGAGCTGTACACCGAGGACGGCGTCTCCGTCGGCCCGATGGGCGACATGGACCGTGAGGCCATGAAGGCGTGGGGCGCCAAGCGGGCCCGGCAGACGGACGTCGTCGGCCGTCACCACATCGGCGGGATCCGTCTGGTGCGGGCCGCGGACGGGGACGAGGTCGAGGGCACCGTGCAGTACCTCACCTTCCGCGACACGAACGAGCCGCAGACGCTGCCCGCGTCGGTCGGTGAGTTCCGCGAGCGCTACCGCAAGGTCGACGGCCGGTGGCTGTTCGCCCGCCGGGAGATCGTGCCGGTCTTCGGCGGCCGGGCCGCCGCGGCCCACGCGGCGCGCGTGGCCGCACAGGAAGGGCCGGCACGGTGAAGCGGGAAGCTCTCGGCGGCGACAGGCACCCGGTGCTGTACCACCAGACGGTGCCGTCGTTCTCGATCCCGGAGTGGGCGGTGGCCGCCGGGTACGACGGCGTGATCCTGGACCTCCAGCACGGCGAACTGGGGCTGGAGGCGGCTTGCGGGATCCTGCGCTCCCTCCCCCGGGACAACGCCTACGCGTACGCCCGGGTGGGCTCGCCGGACCCCGCGCCGGTCCTGCGGCTCCTCGACAGCGGAGCCCGCGGGATCGTCGCGCCGACCGTAGAGTCCCGGTCCGAGGCCGAGGCGCTGGTCGCCGCGGTCAAGTACCCGCCGGCCGGCAACCGCAGCCTGGGCCCCTCCCGGCCCGCGCTGTACCCGGGTGACTCGTACACCGAGGCGGGCAACCGGGCGGTGTCGGCCGTCGCGCAGATCGAGACGAGCACCGGGGTCGACCGGGCCGAGGAGATCGTCTCGACGCCCGGCCTGGACTCGGTCTACATCGGCCCTGCCGACCTCGCCGTCTCCTACGGCCTCCCCGGGCGCGGCGACTGGGACGAGGGTCCGGTGCGCGAGGCGGTCTCCCACATCCGTGAGGTGACGCGCGCGCACGGCGTCACCCTCGGCATCTACTCCGGCCGTCCCGAGTACGCGGCCGGCCTGTTCGCCGACGGCCTCGTCGACTACGTCGGCCTCGGCATCGATCTCGTCCTGCTGAACCGCGCGTTCGGCGACACCATCGCCGGGCTGGGCCCGGCCCGATCCGCACGGAGCACCACATGAACAAGGCCTGCGACGTCCTCGTCGTCGGGGCTGGTCCGGTCGGTCTGACCCTGGCCAACCTGCTGGGGCAGCAGGGCGTCGACGTCCTCCTCGTCGAGCGGGAGCACGAACTCGTCGACTACCCGCGGGCCGTGGGCATCGACGACGAGGCACTGCGCGCGATGCAGACCGCCGGGCTGGTCGACGAGGTGCTTCCGCACACCATCCCGGACCAGAAGATCTACATGATCAACGGTGCCGGGGCGATCCTGTCCGAAGTGAACCCGACGACACGCGAGTTCGGCTGGCCGCGCCGCAACGGCTTCGTGCAGCCGCTGGTCGACCGGGTGCTGCTCGCCGGTCTCGACCGCTTCCCCAACGCCGCCGTGCGGTTCGGCGCCGAGGTCGTGGACCTGACCGAGGACGCCGACGGCGTGGTCGCCACGCTCGCGGACGGCGGGACGGTGCGCGCGCGGTACGTCGTCGCGGCCGAGGGCGGGTCCTCCCCCACCCGCAAGCGCCTCGGCATCTCGTTCGAGGGTGAGACCCGGCCGACCGACGGCATCGTGATCGACGTCGCCAACGACCCGATCGGCACGCCCCACGCGGTCTTCGGCGGTGACCCCGCCCGCAGTTACGCCTCCATCGCGCTGCCGCACGGCATCCGCCGCTGGGAGTTCACCCTCTTCGAGGACGAGGGCGAGGCCGACGTCGAGGACGACGCGTTCGTCTTCGGCCTGCTCGCGCCCCATGTGCCGGACCCGTCGAAGCTGGACATCATCCGCCGCCGCGTCTACCGCCACCACGCCCGGATCGCGGGCCGTTTCCGGCACGGGCGGATCTTCCTCGCCGGTGACGCCGCCCATGTCATGCCCGTGGTCGGCGGGCAGGGCTGGAACTCCGGGATCCGCGACGCCTTCAACCTCGGCTGGAAGCTCGCCGCCGTCGTCAAGGGGCTGTCGGCCGACGGTCTGCTGGACACGTACGAGACGGAACGGCTCGGCCACGTCACGCAGATGGTGGCGGTCTCCCTCCGGATGGCGAAGGAGATGACCGACCACGACCCCGAGAAGGCCGCCGAGCGCGACCGGATCGCCGCCGCCCGCACCCCGGAGGAGCGGGAGGCGCAGAAGCGGCAGGCGTTCAAGCCCCAGCCGAAGTTCGATGATGGGGTGGTGGTGCACACCCCGCTGCCGGTGTCCAAGTCGCTGCCCGTCCGCGACGTGCCCCGGCTGGCGGGCACGATCTTCCCGCAGCCGAACGCCACCGACGCGGACGGCGTCGAGATGCTGCTCGACGAGGCGACCGGTCAGGGCTGGCGCGTCCTCACCTGGAACAACGACCCGACGGCGTTCCTCTCCGCCGGGCGGCGCGCGGCGCTGGACCGGCTCGGCGCCCGTCTCGTGCAGGTGGTGCCGAAGGCGCAACTGCCATGGGCACGCAAGCGGACCACGTCCGGCGTCACCGTCGTCGGCGACCTCGGGGGCGAGGCGAGCCTCCAGGCATGGTTCGACGCGCGGCCGGTGGGGGCCGTGATCCTGCGCCCCGACCATGTGATCGCCGCCGAATGCCTGACGCAGGAGCTCGACGACGTCGTGGCGCGCGTCCTCGAGGCCGCCTGCGCCGTGTGACGCGACGAGGGCAGGACGCCGTGGGAGCGGGCGGGACCGAAGTAGGCCGTACTGTGCGGCCACTTCGGTCCCGCGCCGGTCAATCGCTAGTAGCGCGGTTCTAGAATGATCGCGCTGGTGGCACGGGTACGGACGACTGACGGCGACAGGGTGGCGGCATGACGCGGAGCACACGGCGGGGCGAGGGCACGAAGGGCACGCGGCAGGCACGCTCGGACAGGAGCCGGGAACAGATCCTGCTGGCGGCGCTGGACCTGGCGTTGGAGCACGGCTACCAGGGCACGACCATGGCGGCGGTGAGCGCGTCCTCGGGCCTGCCGATCGGCTCGGTGTACTGGCACTTCAAGAGCAAGGAACAGCTCTTCGTCGCTCTGCTGGAGCACTGCCACAAGGCCTGGACGGAACTCCACTCCGGCCCCGAGGGGCTGCGCCGCAAGCTGTCACGCGGCATCGCCGGCCTGTCCGGCGCCGATCCCGAGCACTACACGAAGGAGGAGGCGCTGCTCAAGGCCGCGGCGGTGTGGGCACTGAGCAGGCAACTGGGCGGCCTGGGCGAGGACAACGAGGTGCGCGCGGCGTACCTGCGGATGCGGGTGGAGATGTTCAAGGTGGACGTCGAGCGGATCACCGAGTCCGTCCCCGCCGACGTCGTCGATCGGTTCCCGGACCTGCCCACCAAACTCACCGTGCTGAGCCTGGCGTTGACCGACGGTTTCTACGTCCACGCCAACTCCGACGTGCACCTGGAGCTGGACTTCGCCGAGTACGCGGACATGGCGGCGCGGGCCCTGGAGGGCCTGGTTGACGACTACGCCCGCAGGGCCGCCGAGGAGCGGAAGTAGGGCCGCCCACGGCCGCCCGCGCCGTACGGGGTCACACGGCGCGGGTCAGTCCGCCGTCCACGCGCAGGTTCTGCCCGGTGGTGTAGGTGGCGTCGCACGCCAGGTGGGCCACGGTCCGCGCGACCTCCTCGTAGGCGGCGGCCCGTCCCAGGGGGATGGCGGAGGTCCATGCGGCGGGCACGGCCTCCGGGTCGGCGACGGTGTACCCGGGGAGCACGTTGTTGATCCGGATGCCGTCCGCGGCGACCTCGTCCGCCCACAGCTTGGTCCAGGTGGTCATGGCGGCCCGGGCGACCATGGAGGTGGGGAAGCGGGGCGAAGGCTCGGAAGGGCTGGCCGAGGAGATGTTGACGATGCTGCCGCCGCCCTGGGCGCGCATCGGGGCCAGGGCGGCCCGGCAGGCCCGCACCACGTTGTAGAAGTACAGGTCGAACCCGGTGGCCCAGTCCTCGTCGGTCAGCTCCTCGAGCTTCCCCTTCGGGCCGTGGCCCGCGCTGTTGACCAGCACGTCGAGCCTCCCCCAGGCGGTGACCACCTGCTCCACGGCCGCCTCGACGACACCGGCCCCGGTGTAGTCCCCGCGGACGGCGAGACCGCCGAGCTCCTCGGCCAGCGCGTCCGCCCCCTCGCCGCGGGCCAGCACCGCCACCCGGTGACCGCGCGCCGCCAGCGCACGGGCCGACGCGGCACCGATGCCGCTGCTGCCGGCGATGACGAGGGCCGTGGGCCGGGCTTCGGTCATGGTGCGCTGCTCCTGGGTGACGGGGATGCGGGTCATGGCGTGAACGATTCCTCTAGAATGAACATTCTAGGCGAATGTAGGTCCGCTCGCCCGTCACGTCAACGGCGCACCGGCGCGCGCGCCGCGGTCACCGTCAAGTCATGGAAAACTTTCCGTCCTTGGCCACTTTCGCCCCCCCGTGTGAAGCTGCTCCCTGCAGACCGCGGCCGCGCGGCCCGCCTCCGTGGCCGCCGCGCCGAGCGGGGGGTTCCCCTGGTCCAGCGCGGCAGGGCGAGGGCCACCGTCCTCTGGCAGGGCGGGGGCAGCACGCGGTTCGCCGCCACCGAACTGCGCGACTACGTCCAGCAAATCACCGGCGTCCGGCTGCCGCTGCGCGCCGGCCGCCTCTCTCCCGGCGGCTCCGCCCCCGAGGGCGTCACCGGCTTCGTGGCCCTGCGGGCCGGCACCGGCTGGACGGACACGCTCCCCGCCGACCGGCTCCTCGCCGCCGGCCGGGAGCTGTCCGGCGCGCCCGAGGACTTCTTCGCCGTCCTCGGCGACGACCAGTACACCGTCCTGACCGGCCTCGGCGACCGCGCACCCTGTACGCCGTCTACGCCCTGCTCGAACGCCTCGGCGTGCGCTTCTTCGCCCCCGCCTTCCCCGCCTACGAGGGGCACCACGAGCACGTACCGCGCAGCGGGACGCTCGCCCTGGAGGCGCCGCAGGCCGCTCGCCCGACGCGGCCACGATCGACGCGGCCGTGGCCGCCGCGCGGGGGCGAGACGCCGTGATCGTCACCACCGACAACGTCGGCGCCGCCGACACCCAGCGCGCCCTGGTGTCCCGGCTGCTCGGGACGGGCGTCCCCGTCGTCCATCTCGCCGTGCGCAACCCCTACGACGTCGCCCACCTCGACGGCGTCCCCGCCTCTCTCGCCTCCTACTGCTGGACCGAGGTCGAACTGCGCGCCGCCGCCTGGGTGATCGCCGGCCGGGTCGGGCCTCGCGGCACGCTGCCCGTGCCCGTGCCACGCGCCGACGACCCGGCCCAGGTCCTCTTCCCGTCCGGGCACGGCCTGTCGTACGACCGCTGACGTTCCCGGGACCGGCCCGCCGACCGTGTCCCTCGCGCCGGCGGACGGGCCGGGCGCGGGGGACCGTGCACCACGCCGATGCTGCGGGCCGGGCCCGCAGCACCGCGGTGCCGACGGCCCGGGGCCGGCCCGAAGCAGTGAACACCGATATGGGGGTCATTCGCCAAAACCGCTGCGCGTGGTGGCGCCAGCCGTCAGAATCTCGTTCCGAGCGGGTCGCACGACGGTCCGTGCGGGGGACGTGAAGCGGGGGGCTGTGGGTCTAAAAGTCTTCATCAGCCATGGCGCGGGCAAGGATGAGTGCGTCGAGGAAGCCCTCGGCCTGCTAGTGCCTGAGCTGAAACGCCGTGGCTACGAGGTCTTCGTCGATGTGGAGAGCCTCCGCTCGGGCGACGTATGGGCGGAGCATCTGTACATGGAGCTCTTCCGCTGCGACGCCGCGGTCGTTCTGCTCGGTCCGCAGACGGTGGAGGACTCGGAGTGGGTACGCCGTGAGACCGAGATCCTCATGGCTCGCCATGTCATGCGGAGCCTGCCCCATGTCCTGCCGGCCCTGCTGGGCGGAGCCGGCACCAAGGCGGCCAGGTTGAAGGGGTACGGCCCACTGCTCCGCCTCCAGACCGAGATCCATGACCGCACGGCCAGTCCGAACCCGCGGCCCGGTCAGGCGAGCACCGTGGAAGAGGTCGTGGCGTGGCTGCTCGGGGAGTTCGCCCACGTCGGGCAGGCCACCAGCGAGGACGACGTCTTCGAGTGGGCGGAGCGGATCGCCGCCTACATCGACCGGGCCAGCGAACGCAGCCACAAACGGGTGGTGAGGAGCGCGGAACGGCTCGGGCTGCACGGCGGTCAGTTGCAGCAGATCGCGGCACGCATCGGATCGGACCTCCTCCTCGCCTTCCAAATGCTGACGGCGGCAGGCAAAGGGGTCGTGCTGGCCCAGGCGCTGGGGGAACTGCAACCCGTTCTGAACACCGCCTCGCTCAAGGGACTCGCCGAACAGGTGAAGCCCGGGTGGGTGGATGCCGACGCGGCACGGTGCTTCCTGCCGGACCAGACCCGGGACGGGCCGCGGGGGCGGATCATCGTCTTTCCGGCACATGACGCCTGGGTGGCCGATCACCACGTGCAACGCGCCCTCTTCGTCAGACCGATGAGCTGGCGCGTCGGTGCCGTGGAGGACGAGCCCGACCTGGCGCTGGGCGACGAGCCACTGGCCGACCGACTCTACGACGCCTGCTTGAGCAGCCTCGCCCGAGTGTTCCGGGCGCCTCCCTGGGACAAGGACTTCACCACCGTTCGCCATGACGCGCGCGTGACCCAGTACCTGGTGGTCAGCCTCGAGGACTACCCGCTGGACGTCGTGTCCGACGTGGCGAGGAGGCTGCAGGCCCGCTGGCCCTGGCTCGGACTGGTGATCCTGACCCCTGACGGCATTCCGGACACCAAGGAACTCGAGGTGAACGGACTGGCGGACGCCGTCCTCGTCGCCTCCGCACCCGATGAGGCGAGACAGGCTGAGGCTTTCATCATGGTGATGTCCATCGACGAACTCCTGGAGCGGTGCGCATGAATGACGAAGCGGCCGAGGCCAATGTGTCCGACATGCCGGACCGCCGGGACGGTCTGGTCTATGTGATGCCGCCCGACCTGCAGTTGGCCGTGGAGGTGGCCAAGGCGACCGGCAGACCGTTGCTGCTACGCGGCAATCCCGGCTCAGGGAAATCGTCGCTCGCTCCTTACGTCGCCCGCCGGGAGCGCTGGCGCTACTACGAGTACGTGGTGACGTCGCAGACCCGCGCAACGGATCTGCTGTGGACGTTCGACGGGGTACGCCGCCTGGCCGATGCCCAGATCGCCCGGTACGCGCGGCGAGGACAGAAGGAGGTGGACGAGAACATCTACGTCGAGCCCGGTCCCCTGTGGTGGGCGTTCGCACCCAAGTCGGCGGCGGAAGTCGTGGACCGGGCACGCTCTGTACGCGGCAGTCGCAGCGCCGGCGGGGTGGACGGGGGCGATCCCCGCGACGAGCGGTGGAACAAGGACCGCGACCACGACCACGCGGTGGTGCTCATCGACGAGATCGACAAAGCCGACCCGGACGTACCCAACGGGTTGCTGGTGCCCCTCGCGTCGAACGGTTTCACCGTCACGGAGACCGGCCGGCGCGTCGATGTGGAACCGCCCGGACGGCCGCAACGGCACCAGCCCTTCTCCCGCCACCTCGTCATCATCACGACCAACGAGGAGAGGGAACTGCCGCAGGCCTTCCTGCGGCGCTGCGTCATCGCCAGCGCGCCGGAACCCGAAGCGGTGGAGGACCTGGTCAAGATCGCCGAGGCTCACCTCATCGCACGTCTCCGCCAGGCGGTCCCCGAGGACGTCGCCCTCGCACACGCTCTCGCGGAGGAGCTGCTGGAAGTGCGGGCCACCGCTTCCCGGGACGGGATCCGTCCTCCCAGCACGGCGGAGTACCTGGACGCGCTGTGGGCCTGCCGCGCCCTGAAGATCGACGTCGGAGGGGACGACGGCCGCTGGGACAAGCTGCGTCATCTGACCCTCGTCAAACCCCAGCACATGAGGGGTTGAACGGGATGCCGGGGACGACGGGCGCCGCGCCGCGCGGACTGCCGGCGAGAAGCCGCCCGGAGAGCGAGAACTGGATCGGCGACATGGCACGCGTCATGGCCGCCCTACCGGATCTGGACGACGCCGCCCTGCACAAGGCAGCGGCCATGCTGAGCCTGCGGCAGACCACTCCCGCTCAGCTGAGGAACCGCGTGAGGCTCGACACCGCTGCCGCGGACAGCGCGTCCCGAGCGGATTCCTACGAGCCGCCGGTCCCCCGCCAACCGTCGCACTCCCCTCGGACCAGGGCCCTGCGCGAGCCAGCGCCCTCGATGCCCCTTCTGGTGCCCCTCGGCACGGAGCTCGCCGTCCAGCGCGCCTGGAACGAACCCGTGCTCGCCGAAGCACCGCCACGCCGCACCGTCACCCGCAGCGTCCACCAGCCTTTGCTGCCGCCCCGGTCCGAGCCCGCAATCCTGCGCCAGTTGCTCTCCCGCCGGGTCTACGAGGGGCCCATCGACGTGGAGCGCACTCTGACCATTCTGACCAGCGGTCAGTACGTGAGCTTCCTGCCACGCCACCCGGTGCGCACCCTGCGGTTCGGCGTGCAGGTGCTCGTCGACATCGGGGACGGCATGGAGCTGTTCCTGCGCGACGAGGAGGAACTCCTCCATCGCATCGCCGCCGTGGTCGGCCGCCATGCCTGCGACGTCCGATACTTCGCCGAGGACCCGATGTACAACGGAAGCGGTGCGGGCTGGACGTGGAAGCCCTACATCGCACCGCCTCTGGGGACGCGCGTGCTGGTGCTCACCGACTTCGGGCAGCACCGCGCCCCGCGGTCCGGGACCGGCGGTGATCCCAGCACCTGGCAGCACATGGTGACGACGCTCCATCGCGCCGGCTGCCTTCCCGTCGCCCTCACCCCGCTGCCGCACAGCCGCCAGCCCTCGTGGCTACGGCCTCTAATGCCGGTTCTGACCTGGGACCGGACGACCACTGCGGCCACCGCGTACACGAGGCTGGCATGATCCGCACCCGCATGCGGAATCACCCGCTGCACCGGGACCCCGGCATCGACGACCTGCCGCGGACGGCACGTCCGCTGGCGGTGGCCCTGGCGTCCGCCGTGCGCATCGAACCCGAGCTCATCCGGGGCATGCGCCTCCACGTGCGGCCCACGCTGGACGTCGGAGCGGAGTCCGGGCTGTGGTTCGGCCCCTGGGCGGCTCACCGGGGCAGGCAGTACATGGCACTGCGCCGTCCCGTACTGCACCAGGCGCGCGAGCTGCTGGTCGAGGAACTCGCCCGGAGTTCCCCCACCGATCCCATCCGCAGGGCCGGACAGGTCATCGAGGAGGCACATCACCATCTGCCTCCCGTCCTGGCGGTCGAGGAACGCGTGACGTGGGCGGCGCTGACCGCCGAGGCGGGCCTCGACCATCCGGACACGGCGGACGTCGACGCGCTGCTGCAATCCGTCCTGCGTGCGGCCGTGGAGGATCCGCGCCGACGGGACGGTCTGCGCCGCTGGTTCGCACAGGCCTGGGAACGGCTGCCGCGGCGGGTCCGGCAGACGTCGACGGCGCTGGACCTCAACGAGCTGCTGGGCCCTTCGTCTCATCACCTGTTCTTCTCGTCAGCCGAGCGGTCGTCCGTGTCCCCGGACATTCAGGACGTCGTCCTGCCCGTGCGCCACGACGGCAACGTCATAGCCTTCGGCGACTCGACGTGGCCTGCGGACGGCATCCTCGTCCCCGACACCCAGCCGCGGATCCTGCAGCTGACCCATGACCTGGACGCCTGGGAGAGCGCCACGGAGGTCCGCGTGCCCCGCGGCGGGTTCACCGCGGCGGAGGCCGCCCACGTCCCCCTGTACGTGCGGACGGCGCGCGGCCTGGTGTACCGCGTGGGTGCTCCCGGCGGGTCGGAAGTGATCAGTCGGCCCCCCTCGGGGCGGCCGGGCAAGGCGCGCCTGCTGGGGCGAAGCATCCAGGACCTGCACGACCGCGACTACCCCCACTTCGGCATCGCCCCGGACCTGCGTGCCGTCGAACAGGCTGGCCTGCTCCTGCCACGGCTGACCCGTTACCGGCCCACCTCCGTCGACGCGGACCTGCGCCACGCGATCACCATGTCGTCACGGAGCGAGATCGTGCTGGTCCAGGGTGCCCCCGGCAGCGGACGGACCCGTACAGCGTGGGAAGCCGTACGCGCCACACGGCCGACCTGGTGGATCTGGTCGCCGCCGCCCGTCGACCGCAACCAGACCGTCCTGCAGGCTCTAGCGGAGGACGGCATCGGGTCGCACACGGTTCTGTGGCTCGACGACATCGACCAGGCCCTGGCCGATCCGCGTACCGGGGAGAACCTGGCCTCCGCCCTGCTGGACCTGCTGGATGACTCCGGGCGAGAACCCGTCCTCGTCGCGGCCACGGCGATGACACCACCGGCGACACCCCGGTTGGGGCCGTCGGCCACCCTGCTGTTGCACCAGGCCTTGTTCTTCACGCTGCCTCCGACCGGACACAGGAGCGCCTCACCCTACGCGCGGCTCTACGCCACCGGGGCCCTCCCGCCGGCACTACCCGCCTTGCCGGGCAGGCGAGGGGCGGTGGAGTCGATCCTGCACGGGCTCCTTCCCGAGAACACGATGCCGGTGCTCACAGCGATCACAGGGGTGCCGGGAACGGGCAAAAGTGTCATGGCCGTTCAGGCGGCACACCTGGCACGAGAGCGGGGCTGGTTCACCGGCGGAGTGCTCATGGCGACGGTCGGCGGGGACAGGCCCTTCTGGGCCGCGCTGCTCCAGGCGCTGGGCGCCGGACGGACGCGGCACCTCGACGAGCAGCAGGCACGCCTGCTGTGCGTGGCCCATCTGATGCTGATGTCCGGTCCGACGCGCCGGACCCTGCTCGTCCTCGATGACGTGACGGAGGAGGAGCTGCGGGACATCGCCGCCGTCGCGCCGACGGGCCTGGCCCTTCTGGCAACGTCCCGCAGAACCCTGAGCCTGGCCGGTGCGACGGTCGTCGAGCTGGGGCCTCTCCCCGAGGACGACGCCGTCCACGTGCTGGAACACTCCCTGAAGCAGCGTGACCCCGACGACCGCCGTCTGCGGGTCCAGCCGGAAGCCACCCGTCAGGTTGTGGCCCTGTGCGGCTGTTTCCCCCTCGCGCTGACCACCGCGGCAGCATGGCTGACCGCCGACCCGCACCGGACCGTGGCCGATCTGGAGGTCATGTTGCGCCTCTGCTCGGCCCTCGAACTGGAACACAAGGGCGAGCGTCCCGTCACGCGCGCTCTGGACCTGGCCTTCCACGGAGCGGCTCCGGACGACCAGAGGGCCTTCTGTCTCCTGGCCATGCTGCCCGGCACCAGCTTCACCACCGCACTGGCGCGCGTCCTCTTCGCGGAGCACGACACCGTGGACGCGCGGCTGGACAGCCTCGCCCAGCACCACCTCATCAGCGGACGGGAGGAGCCGGGCCGCTGGGCCATGCATCCCATTCTGCAGACCTACGGCCGGTCGAACCTCCTCCGTCATGTGACGAGGGAGGAAGCGGACGAAGCTCTGCAGCGGGTCGTCGAGGCACAGCACACCCGCGCCCTGGCAGCGGACCGGACCTTCCGCAAGAACCTTTCCCGCCGGCGCAGCGGACGAGACGTGGGCGAGCACGACAAGGCGATCGCGTGGCTGCAGGAGGAGCACGAGAACCTGATCGCGTTGAGCACATTCTGTTTCCAGCACGGCCGCGAGGCGAAGGGCGCCGCCATCGCTCTGCGTCTGGCCACCTTCCTCTTTCACCACAAGGAGTTCGCGCCTCTCCTGCAGCTCATGCAGCTCGTGTACGAATGGTCGAAGCGCAGCGGCGACCGTTCCGCCGCGGCGGCCGCCTTGAACAACCTGGCGGTGACCAGTGCCGCCACCGGCGACTTCCAGCAGGCCCGCGCCATCATGGACACCGCCGCGGAGCTGCTGGACGCCGAGCACCAGCGGACCGAGTATCTGCGTCTGCTGAGCAACCTCGGTGCGGTTCTCCTGGAGACCGACCACACCAGGGAAGCCATCACGCTGCTGACGGACGCCCTCTCGGAGCACCGTCGAGAGCGCCCCGTGGCCCTGATGTCCTTGCTGTGCAACCTGGGGGCGGCGCTGCACCAGGCCGGGCGGACCGAACAGGCACTGCAGACGCTGCTGCAGGCGGAACAACTCGTCGGCCAGCATTCCCTGTCCCCCGCGGAGGAGGGTCATCTGCTGCACAACCTGGCGGAAGTGCTCAAGACACTGGGGCGCATCGACGAGGCCACTGAACGGTTCCGGCGCGCGGTCGGCCGGTTCGAAGAGCTGGGGGACCGGGCCACCCAGGCACGCCTGCACCGGGAACTCGGCGCGCTCTGCCTGCGAACCGAGCGGCTGGAAGAGGCACACGCACACTTCATGGCAGCCCGTCATCTGTTCGCCTCACTGGACGACCCGGTCGCCGAGGCCCATGCCTGCACCGACTTCGGTCTCGCGCTCCACCGGCTCGGCCGTCCAGATGAGGCACTGGAGCAGATGCTGTCGGCGCGCACCCTGTACCAACAGGGCCAGAGCGAGCACGAGGCAGCCCTCTCCCTGCGCAACATCGGCACCATACTGCTCGACGTGGGCCGCTTCACCGAGGCGATCCCGGCCCTGCGCAACGCCGGTGCGCACCTTGAGGCGCTGGGCGATCCTCACGGTGAGGCCCAGGTGTTGCACCGTCTCGGCAACGCCTGTGAACAGCACGGCGACCTTGGCTCCGCGGTCATGGCGTTGTCCGACAGCGCGGCGCTCTACACACGGATCGAGTTCGAGCAGACGTACCAGCATCGCGCGGAGGCTGCCGAACGGCCGGCCACGGCCGAAGCCGTGGCCGACCAGGCACACGCGGAGAACGCGCTGCGTGACGAGGCCGATGTCCTCGTCCACGACCTGCTCCGTGTGAGCCACCTGCTCTCCGCAGCGGACGAGCGCGCCGGCGCCGATACGGCGCTGCGTGCCGCAGCGCGTCTGGTGCGCCGCTTTTCAGCAGGGAGCGAAGGCGCCTGACGGCTGACTGAGTTCGTCCTCAGTACCACCGGAGATGGAGTAGTGCGCCTCCACCGAGTGGCGGTCCCGCAGAACGGACATCGTCAGGATCCCCACGGGGACACAGCCGCGTGTCTCATACACCAGATGACCCGCCGCCTGGTCCACCCACGCCTCCAGCGCCGCCCGGAACCCCTCGTCCCGCTGAGCCCTCTCGGCCAGTCCGGTGGACAGCAGCTGCGCGGCCTCGACATCGGAGGGCGCGTGCTCGAGGTTGCTCAGCTCTCTCGTGTACGGTCCTGTGAGGGCGGCGGATCCCCCCGTACCGGCCACCAGTGACTCAAGCTTCTGCCACAGCACCGACCCGGATCCCCTGGCCTCCAAGGCCACCTTCATCAAAAGCGCCGCGGACACGGATACCACGCTCACTTCGTCCCCCCTCTTCCGGCGGCCACGGGTTGTCATGCGCCCCGCCGTCGGCGGCAACCGTCTGCTTCATACCCGTCACAACGAGTGCGGAAGCCTGAAGCCTCGGGCTGTCATCCGCCTGGCTGCCCCTGTCCCACCGACGGAGCAGACGTCGACAACAGATCCGAACCCGGGGGCGCGCCCCCCACGGCACCCGACCTCAGACGCTCGAAAACCAAGTCGAAGGTGAATCCCGCCGTGAAACCGAGCGGAACGGTGATGAACAGCAGCCGCCGGACGTCCAGCCGGTCCATCAACGTGGGGACGCTCAGCAGCTGGGACGCGACGTACAGCAGAACGGTGACCAGACCGGCGCCCAGTCCCCGGATGCAGGCACGGAGCCACCGGGACTCCGTCTCGAACGAACTGCGGATGACCGCTCCCGCGACCGCTGCCAGCAGAGGAGCACCAATGAGCACGGAGAGATTGTGCGCGTCGGCCCGCCGGGGTGGGCCCGCCGTCACCAGGCCCGCCACGGCCGTGCACATGCACACCAGGGCGACCAGCCAGCCGGCCGCGGATGCCCACGCCGCCGCGCGGGTGCGCCGCTGCACATCCCGAAGACGCGCCTCGTGCCGCTCCCGCTGCCGGAGCAGGCATGCCACCAGCCGCGGCGCCGCATCGGCCGACCAGTCCCCACCGAGGAGTGCGATATCGGCGTCGTCGGTGTCGTTCCTGACCTTGTCCAGATTCACCCAGACCTGACTCGCTCCACCGCCGAAGGCCGCAACCGGCAGAACTGGGATCCCCTGGGACAGGGCGATGATTCCCGCTACCCGCGTGGACTGGCCGCCGCCGATCAGCAGGACGCCGTCACACTTCAAGAGGGTGCGGTAGTACCCGACCTCCCATTCGCCGCTGGTGTCGCGCACCACGTCCACCGTGACGTGGCTGCCCTCCGGCAGCAGGAAGTCGACACCCCGGTGGCGAGGCGGGAACGCGGCGACGGTGCCCGGGTCGTCCGCGGTGCACCCCTCGGCGTATCCGTGGACCACGTCCGCTTCCGCATACTTCGGTTTGCTGGAGAAGACCGCCACGTCGCAGTTGGCTCGTGCGAGTTCCCGCCCCAGCATGCGGCAGGCGTCAGGCGCCCGCTCCACCGCCTTCAGCGGGGGCACGTACGTACGTGTCGCATCCACGCTGCCGACGACGGCAATCAGCGGACGCGCGCCAGGACTTGAGGACATGGGGCAGTCTAGGCACACCCTCCTCGACCGCCACCGGAGATCTTCGGAATTGCTCATCTCCCGTCCGAAGCCCACCGAGCCTGATGAGCGGGAGCCTTCCGTGCGGTTCGAGACGGCGGCCTGACCCGCGGGTTCCGGTGGTTCTCGGTCGTCGTCCGGCACCCCCTGCCGCGGGCGGCGCGGCGGTCGCACCGAGGCGGCCAGGCCGAAGGGGTACGGCCCGCTGCTCCGCCGCCCCGGCACATGAGGGGCCGAGCGGCGTGTGCGGTGGCCGGCGTCCGTGGGACGGGACGACGACCACCGCTCTCCCGGAGGGTGCTCGCTCAGGGACGGTCGGCGGGCCGTTCCCCCGGCGGAGGGTCCAGCGCCGTGCCGTACACCCGCATCTCCGCGGCGGCCGCGAACGGCTGCCCGTTGAGCGCGTTCAGCGCCGTGAACCTCACGTGGGAGGCGCGGACGCGGTCGAAGGTGATCCGCTGCGTCTGCGGGACGTCCTTCAGGGTGCCCTCCGCCACGGTGGCCCAGTGCGTGCCGTCGTCCGACACGGCGACCTCGTAGCCGGCGACACGGCCGTTCGGGCCGCCGCTCTGCCGGTTAAGGTAGCCGAAGCCGTCCACGTCGGCCGGACCGCCGAGTTCCAGCTTCACCCAGTGCGGGTACGGTGCGGCGGAGCCGGTGTAGTCGGTGTGCCAGATGGTGGCCGGGTCGCCGTCGAGCACGTTGGACACCGGTCCCTCGCCCGGTCCCGAGGAGCGGTTCTCCGAGTCCGCGGTGGCGGTCATCGAGCCCGGTGGGAGGAGGGGTTCGGTGGTCACGGTGGCGCGGGCGTCCGCGGTCACCGCCTTGGTCGCGCCCTCATGGGCGTACGTGGCGGTCCCCTGCCACGCCGGGGTGGTGCCCGGCCGCGTCCGCCGGAGGGGTCAGCAGCCAGGTGGTGCGGGCGCTGTCACCCGGCTTCACGATCCCGAGGAGGTTGCCGTCCTTCTCGGCGACCTCCGCCTTCCAGCCTTCGGGCAGTCCGTGCAGGCGTACGCCGACGTTGGCGGCGTCGCACGGCGGCAACAACCAGAAGTGGACGGTCACCCGCACCGCGGACGATTCCTACACCCTGCGGAACGTGCACTCGGGCCTGTGCGCGGACGTCCGTGACAACTCCAAGGAGGCCGGGGCGGCCGTCATCCAGTGGCCGTGCAGCGGGGCGGCGAACCAGCGGTGGGCCGCCACCTGGAAGAACGGCGGTTACACCTTGACCTCCAAGTCCAGCGGCCTGCTGCTGACCTTGGCCTCCGGTGCCGACGGAGCGCTGATCTCCCAGCGGCCGGCCGCGTCCGGCGCGATCCAGACGTGGAGCTTCGTCCCGCAGTCCTGATCCGACGGGGGGCGAGGTGACGCGGCGGGGCGGTGGGATCCCACCGCCCCGCCGCGTCACACGACACCGGACATCTCACGATTCGACCGAGGCGGCCCGCGTGGGCCGCCGGACCTCACGAGGAACGAACCATGCGAAGACGAGCCGTGCTGGCCGCCGCCGGCTCCCTGGCCGCCGCGATGACCGTCTCCACGGGCCGGGCGCTGGCCGCGCAGACCGCCGGCCCCGTACTGGACCACCGGATCGAGAGGACGTACGACGGCACGACGCACACCGACCTCTCCGCACAGGTGTCAGCCGTCAGAGGGCTGAGCACCGGCACGGTCCTCGCCACCTGCAGAACCACCAGCCGCAACCTGGCGATGACCCTCCTCAGCGTCTCGAACCCGCTGGAGCCGTCCAGCGAGGTCTTCCTCGGACTGGTCGGCGGCGCCCTGCAGTTCGTCGTCCGGGACCGGGGCGCCGTCATGGTGAACCGCCTCACCTGCACGATGTACGACGACGGCGCCTGGCACACCTTCGCCGTGACGGTCTCCGGCCAGGGCACGACTTTTTACGCCGACGGCCGCCCCGTACTGACCCTGGCGAACACCCGGTTACCAACGCCGTCCGGAGGAAGATCAGCCCCGGTCCCGCCCGTCCTCGTGCGTGATCCCGGGCAGGACCGCCTCCGCGATGTCGACGAGGGCGCTGTCCTCCGGGAGGAGCCCCGACTCGCTCCACACGGTGAGGTCGTAGGAGCCGCCCCGGTCCTTCCCGTCGAGCGCCACGGTCAGCGTCCGGGCGAGCGGTCCCTGCTCCACCGGGCCGCTCGCCCCCTCGCCGCTGCCCAGGTCGAACTGGATCTTCATCATGTGGTCCGAGGTGAGCAACGCGGGCCGTCCCAGCACGGTGAGGTTCCGGGCGTCCCTGCCGTCCCCGTACCTCGTCAGCTTCGCGTACTGGGCGACCGTCAGCTCGTTGTACGTGGCCGAGAGCTCCAAGGTGTACGTCTCGAACTCGACCCTCGCCTCGGGCTGGGCGACCTTCCGGTCGGTCAGCGGGGCGGTGTTGTCGGTGCCGGAGGCGTACACCGACCTCTCGGTGGGGGTGCCCAGGAGCTCGGGCAGTTCCGGCCGGTTGAGCGCGCGGCACAGGTCCGCGCCGGTGACGGCCTCGGGTGTACTCCGGTAGGCGCCGGGCAGCTTCTCGTCCTCGTCGAGCCGGCACGCGGCGGGACGGGAGGCCCCGGTGGCGGCCGTGCCGTCCTCCGGGAGCTTGCCCTCGATCCACAGGGCGCCCCCGATCACCGCGAAGAGGCCGATGGCGAAGAAGGCCTGGGCGAAGGCGTTGGGCTTCTTCTCGGCGGGGCGCCGCACCGCGGGCGTCACCGGCGCCGGGGCGACGGGCGCCGAGGGAGCGGGCTCCGTCACCTCGTCCGCCTCGGGCGCCGGACGGCGGCGGGCACGCAGGGCGTGGACGACCACGCGCACGCGCAGCGCCGCCCCCAGTAGGAACACCGCGCCGATGACGGCCGGCACCCATCCCTCCCCGTCGACGAGGGCCATGTAGAGGATGCGTACGCCGAACACCGTCCCGACGAGGACGATCAGCGGTTCGCGGACCCAGAAGGGGAGGAGACGGACGAGGAAACCGAGCATCCGGTGATCCCATCAGGCACAAGATCACTGCGGCTGTGACGGAAGCCATAATTCCGGGGCGCTATCCGATTGTGATGAATCGGTGAAGGCGTCCGGAGTCGCCGACGGCGCGATCCTGTCGCTCGTCAGCCTGTGATCCCGTCCCCTTGCTGTCAGTCGTATGAAGGCGGAACTCCCTTGCGGCGCACGGGCGTTGAAGCGCCCGAGACTGCGGCGAGGGAGGTCACAGTGACGCTTGAGCACGCACGCGATCCCTGGCGCCTGTTGCTGGTCGAGGACGAGCGGGAGATGGTCGAGCTGCTGACCGAGGTGCTTCGGGACGAGGGGTACGCGGTGGACGTCGCGACCGACGGACAGCGGGCCTGCACCTCGGCCTCACCCGCGCGTACGACGTCCTCGTCATCGACCGGCGGCTGCCCGTGCTGGACGGGCTGGGCCTGCTCCGGCGGCTGCGGTCCCGTCCGGTGCGCTCCCCGGTGCTGATGCTCACCGGGATGTGCAGTGTGCCCGACCGGGTGGACGGACTGGACGCCGGTGCCGACGACTATCTGGCCAAACCCTTCGACCTGGACGAACTCGGCGCGCGACTAAGGGCGTTGTGCCGCCGTTCGCGGGACGCCACCGACGGTACGCCTCCTCCAGGTGCGGGTAGCCGGAGAGGACGAACTCGTCGATGCCGCGGGCGTGGTACTTCAGCCCGTGGCCGCCAGCAGGGTGCGGCCGCCGAGCGCGCGGGAGAACTGGTCGGTGACCTGGGCCAGTGCCTCGGCCGCGGCGGGGGCGACGGTCAGGGCGCCGTCGTCGCCGACGGTGATCTCCTTGTCGAGGGTGAACCAGCCGGGCGTGATGTGGGCGGGGCCCATGGAGTTGAGCACGGGCCGCAGCGCGTAGTCGATGGCGAGGACGTGGGCGGTGGTGCCGCCGGTGGCGAGCGGCAGGACGGTCTTGCCGGTGAGCGCGTACTGCGGCAGCAGGTCCAGCAGCGCCTTCAACAGCCCGGAGTAGGCGGCCTTGTA
Organism: Streptomyces sp. NPDC014764; assembly: GCF_043082785.1. Classification (NCBI taxonomy): domain Bacteria; kingdom Bacillati; phylum Actinomycetota; class Actinomycetes; order Kitasatosporales; family Streptomycetaceae; genus Streptomyces; species Streptomyces sp. NPDC014764. The sequence continues at coordinate 343,878 of NZ_JBIBXY010000006.1, forward strand.
GACGGGTGTTCCGATGACGACGCCGTCGGCCTGCTGGAAGAGGGCCGTCGTCTCGACGATCGCCGGATGGCGGAAGTCGGCGTGCAGGAGCGCCTCGGGCGGGAGGGTGCGCACGTCGAGCGGTACGACGTCGTGCCCTTGGGCGACGAGCCGCTGGTCGAGGTGGCGCAGCAGGCGGGCGGTGCGGGAGGTGGCGGAAGGGCTTCCGGAGACGGACAGGACGGTGGCCATGCGAGGACCTTCCGGAGATCGGTGCGGGTTCGGGCGCGACGGGTCGCCCCACCGGTCCTTCGTCAACAGCGGGACGGGCGGGGCCGTTGCCCGACCGGCGGGCAGAGGGATGCGTGAGTGGACGTCAGGCGACGGCGCGGCGGCGACGGCAGACGTCGGCGGGGCGGCCGGAGGCCGTGATCAGGGAGTGGGAGCGGGGCGAGAAGTGTCCTCGGTCGCGCTCAGGCCCGGGTGCGACAGCAGGAACTGGAGACACGCGCAAGGTCGACATGGCGTCGCCGCGTGAGGTCCTGTCGCTTCATACCGTCGATCAAAACAGCAGTCGACGACACGGGTCAAGGACGCCTGTACGTCATCCCGGCGGGTGAGACGGCGTCCGTCGATCTGGCGCGGCGCCGCCGGCGTGTGGTTACCTGAGCGCATGACCGTGCTCGTGACCCGCCGCCACGTCGATTACGTGCGTGTCACCACCACGGGCTGTTCCGCCGCGAGCTGACGCCGCGCGCCCGGCCGTAGTCCGGCCTCTCTTCTCCCCTTCGCGCTTCGACGCACCGCGCTGACCGTCGCCCCTGTGTGTCCGGGGCCGTGACGCGTGGCGCCATGGCGTCCTCAGGCATGCCCTCGTCCCACCTCTTCCGCCAGGGAGCACTCTCATGAGCAGTCAGCCCATCGACTCCGTCACCGCAGGCCACACCCCCGACGGGGAATCCGCGGCGGACACCACGCCCGCCTGGTCCTTCGAGACCAAGCAGGTCCACGCGGGCGCCGAGCCCGACCCGACGACCGGAGCGCGGGCGACGCCGATCTACCAGACGACGTCGTTCGTGTTCCGCGACACGCAGCACGCCGCCGACCTGTTCGCCCTGGCCGAGCCCGGCAACATCTACACCCGCATCCACAACCCGACCCAGGACGTCTTCGAGCAGCGGATCGCCGCGCTCGAGGGCGGTGTCGCGGCCGTGGCGCTGTCCTCGGGTCAGGCCGCGGAGACGCTGGCGCTCCTGACCGTGGCGAGCGCCAGCGACCACATCGTGTCCAGCACCTCCCTGTACGGCGGCACGTACAACCTGTTCCGGCACACGCTGCCGAAGTTCGGCGTCGAGGTGTCCTTCGTGGACGATCCGGACGACCCGGAGGCGTGGCGGGCTGCGATCCGCCCCGGCACCAAGGCGCTGTTCGCGGAGTCGCTGGGCAACCCGCGCGGCAACGTCCTCGACGTGCGGGCGGTCGCGGACGTCGCGCACGCGGCGGGTGTGCCGTTGATCGTGGACAACACGGTGCCGACGCCGTACCTGCTGCGTCCGCTGGAGCACGGCGCGGACGTCGTGGTGCACTCGGCGACCAAGTTCCTGGGCGGTCACGGCACGGCCGTCGCGGGTGTGGTCGTCGACGGGGGCACCTTCGACTTCGGGGCGCACCCCGGCCGGTTCCCCGACTTCAGCGAGCCCGACCCGAGCTACCACGGGCTGCGCTACTGGCCGGCGCTCGGACCGGGCGCGTTCGCGGTGAAGCTGCGGGTGCAGCTGCTGCGCGACCTGGGTCCCGCGCTGTCCCCGCACTCGGCGTTCCTGCTGCTGCAGGGTGTGGAGACGCTCAGCCTGCGCATCGAACGGCACTCCTCGAACGCGCGGGCGCTCGCCGAGTGGCTGGAGCAGCGCGACGAGGTCGCCGCCGTGCACTACGCGGGCCTGCCGTCCAGCCCTTGGTACGAGGCGGGGCGGAAGTACCTGCCGCGTGGCGCGGGCGCGATCGTGTCGTTCGAGCTGCGGGACGGAGTGGAGGCCGGCAAGCGGTTCGTGGACGCCGTACGGCTGTTCAGCCACCTCGCCAACATCGGTGACGTGCGCAGCCTCATCATCCACCCGGCGTCCACCACCCACAGCCAGCTCGACGAGCAGCAGCTCGCGGCCACCGGCACCTCGCCCGGGCTGGTGCGGCTGTCCGTCGGCATCGAGGCCCTCGAGGACCTCAAGGCCGACCTGGAGGCCGGGTTCCGCGCGGCGAAGGGCGCGTCCTGAACACCGTCCTGACGCCGTCCCCGGTCCCCCTCCCGCCGGCCTCCGGGGCCTGGCGGGAGGGGGACCCGCCCGGGCGGCGGCAGTGGTACGCGCACCCGCAGCCGCTTCCGCTGGAGACGGGTGGTGAACTGCCGGACGTGCGGCTCGCGTTCGAGACGTGGGGCCGGCTCGCCTCGGACCGGTCCAACGCGGTGCTGGTGTTGCACGCCCTCACCGGCGACAGCCATGTGGCAGGTCCCGCCGAGCCGGGGCACCCGACGCCCGGGTGGTGGGACGGGCTCGTCGGACCCGGGCGGGCGCTCGACACGGACCGCTGGTTCGTCGTCGCGCCGAACGTGCTCGGCGGCTGCCAGGGCAGCACCGGCCCGTCCTCCCGCGGCCCGTCCGGACGGCGCTGGGGCGGCGACTTCCCGTTCCTGACCCAGCGCGACCAGGTCGCCGTCGAGGCCGCCCTCGCCGACGCGCTGGGCGTCCACCGCTGGGCGCTGGTCGTGGGCGGCTCGATGGGCGGCATGCGGGCCGTGGAGTGGGCCGTGTCCCACCCTGAGCGGACCGGCGCGCTCCTGCTGCTCGCGACCACGGCGGCGGCGAGCGCGGAGCAGATCGCGTGGGCCTCGACGCAGGTGCACGCCATCCGCTCCGACCCGCACTGGCACGGCGGCCACTACCACGAAACCGGGCGCGGCCCGCACGCCGGACTCGGCCTGGCCCGGCGCATCGCCCACATCACCTACCGCAGCGAGCCGGAATTGCAGAGCCGCTTCGGAGGCCGCCCGCAGGAGACCGAGGACCCTTGGCGCGGCGGCCGCTACCAGGTCGCCTCGTACCTCGACCATCACGCGGACAAGCTGGTGCGACGCTTCGACGCGGGCAGCTACGTCGTGCTGTCGGAGGCGATGAACAGCCACGACGTCGGCCGTGGACGGGGCGGGGTGCGGGCCGCCCTCGGCCGGGTGACCGCACCCACGCTGGTGGCCGGCGTGGACTCCGACCGGCTCTACCCGCCGGCCCAGCAGGCGGAGCTTGCGGCCGGCATCCCCACGGCCGACGCGCCGCGCGTCGTCGAGTCGCCGTACGGCCACGACGGCTTCCTGATCGAGGTGGAGCAGGTCGCCGCGCTGGTACGCGAACTGCTGCCGCCGCTCCCCCGCTCCCCGCGCCGGCGCCGGCGCCGGGACGCCACCGCCCACACCCCTGACGAGTGAGGACCACCCCGATGTCACCCCACACCGCGACCACCGGCGCGGCCGTCCATCCCCTGCTCGCCGACCGCTGGAGTCCCCGGTCGTTCGACGCCGCGCACACCCTGGGCGACGAGGAGCTGGTCTCCTTGCTCGAGGCGGCCCGCTGGGCGCCCTCCGCCTACAACGCCCAGCCGTGGCGGTTCCTGGTCGGCCGGCGCGGCGACACCACGTACCTGCGCATCCTCGACGCGCTCATCCCCTTCAACCAGCAGTGGGCGCGCAGCAGTTCACTGCTGGTGGCGGCGGTGGCGGAGGAACGCGTCGAGGACGGCGTGCCTCAGCACGGCCCCGCGTACGACACGGGACTCTCGGTGGCCCAACTGGTGTTGCAGGCGCACGCCTTGGGGCTGCACGCGCATCAGATGTCCGGTTTCGACGCCGACGCGTTGCACGCGTCACTGGGCGTGCCGGAGGGGTTCCGGCCGCTGTCCGTCGTCGCCGTGGGTGCGCTCGCCCCGGCCGACCTGCTGCCGCCGAAGCTGCATGAGCGGGAGACCGCCGTCCGTGAGCGGCGCCCCGGCGCGGAGACGTTCTTCACGCACACCTGGGGCACCCCGCTGCCCGTCCGCCCCTGACCCTTCCCACACACCGCAGGAGTGAGCATGACCGTTCAGGACTCACCCGTCGGCACCTTCGTCACCGAGTGGGAGGAGTGGCGCCGGCACAAGGACGCCACGCTCGCCCGTGAACACGGCTTCCTCGCCGTCACCGGCCTGCACTGGCCGGGCTCCGAGCCTCAGCGGTTCTCCGGCGCGCCCGGCCTCTGGTCGGCCGGCGACGACGGGGTCACCGTCGAGCTGGACGACGGGGAGGAGCTGGAGCTGACCGCGTTCGAAGGCGGCGCACCGGGCGGCCTGATGGTGCTGTTCACCGACGCGACGTCCGGGGTGACCACGTACGCCGCCAACCGGGCGCTGAAGATCGACGCGCCGGGGCCGGACGGCCGTGTGGTGCTGGACTTCAACCGGGCCACCAACCTGCCGTGCGCCTACACCGACTTCGCGACCTGCCCCCTCCCGCCGGCCGAGAACCGGCTCCCGGTCGCGATCGAGGCCGGCGAGACGATCCCGTACGAGCGGAAGTCCGCCGCGGCCTGAGCGCAGGCCCTACACCGCGTTCACCCACCGCTCGGACCTGCTCGCCGTCAGCCCCGGGGACGGGCGGCTCGTCGACCCGTCGCTGGGCGGGCCGCACCCGCGGAGGGTCGCGCTGTGCGCGCCCACCAACAGCCGTTCCGTCGCCGCGTTCGCCCGGCCCCGCACCGACTCGCCGGGGTTCCGGCAGAACGACGCGGTGGCACGGGCGTTGCTCCGCGCACTTGCGGCGGTGTCGCCTGCGGCCGACGAGGCGTCGGTCGCCGTGTGACGAGCTTCTGGAGCCGCGGGCCCGTGTGTTCGCCCTCGTTCGTCCCCGAGCCGGCATGACCGGCGCTGATCGGGGCAAACGGTTCGCCTGGACCTGGGGAGGACACCATGACGATGACGGAGCAGCCGGCCGAGCCGGCGGAGAAGGAGAGCGCCTGCTGCGCGCGCCACGACGACCACGCCGGGCGGCCCGAGGCGGAGCCGCCCGAGCCGGCGCGCGAGCGGGTCAACCGCCGCTGGAACGAGGTGCTTCAGGAGACACGTGTCACGCAGACCGGTGTCCAGATCCTTTTCGGCTTCCTGCTGAGCGTGGCGTTCACCCCGCTGTTCCGTGAGCTGGAGACGCCGGACAAGGTCATCTACGTGATGACCGTGGTGTTCGGCGCCTCCGCCACCGGGTCGCTGATCGCCCCCGTGTCCATCCACCGTTTCCTGTCCGGGCAGCGGATGAAGGACGAGGTGGTGGAGGCGGCCGGACGACTGATGGTGTGCGGGATGGTGCTGCTCGCTCTCACCATCGGCTGCACGCTGCTGCTGATCCTGCGGTTCGTGGTGCCGGGCGTGCTCGCCGAGGTGCTGGTGGGCGGGGTCATGCTGTGGTTCGGGCTGTGCTGGTACGTGCTGCCGCTGCGGCTGCGCCGCCGCGCCGCCCGCCGGGCGCGGCGCGACCGGGTCTGACGGCCGCCGTCGTCGAGCGCGGTCGTCCCTACCGGCGCAGCACGGTCTCCCGCTCCATGTGCGACAGCTTCTCGGGGTTGCGCACGGCGTACAGGCCGGTGACCAGACCGTCGTCGACGCGGACCGCGAGCACGCTGTCGAGTTCGCCGTCGAGGTGCAGGACCAGCGCGGGACCGCCGTTGACGAGGGCCGGCCGCAACGCCACCTCGGCGGGGACCTTCCGCAGTCCGCCCTGCAGCAGCCGGGCGACCTTGTCCGCGCCGACGACGGGCCGCAGGATCGCCTGTTTGATCCCGCCGCCGTCGCCGAGCAGGACGACGTCCGGCGCGAGGACGTCGAGCAGCCCTTGCAGATCACCTGTCTCCACGGCCCGCAGGAACGCCTCCAGCGCGTCACGGGTGCGTTTCGGCGAGCCGTCACCGCGGGGACGCCTGGCCGCCACATGGGCGCGGGCCCGGTGCGCGATCTGCCGCACCGCCGACGGTGACTTGCCGACGGCCTCCGCGATCTCGTCGTAGCCGACGTCGAACACCTCGCGCAGCACGAACACCGCGCGCTCGGTCGGCGCGAGGGTCTCCATCACCAGCATCATCGCCATGGAGACGCTGTCGGCCAGTTCGACGTCCTCGGCGACGTCGGGCGAGGTGAGCAGCGGCTCGGGCAGCCAGGAGCCGACGTAGGACTCCTTGCGGCGCCCCAGCGTGCGCAGCCGGGTCAGGGCCTGACGGGTGGTGATGCGCACCAGGTACGCGCGCCGGTCCCGCACCCCGGCGAGATCGACGCCGGCCCAGCGCAGCCACGTCTCCTGGAGGACGTCCTCGGCGTCGGCGGCCGAGCCGAGCATCTCGTAGGCCACGGTGAACAGCAGGTTCCGGTGGGTGAGGAAGTCCTCGGTGGCGGGCCCCGCTCCCCCACCGCGCCCGCCGTGGCCCCCGCCCCCGTCGTTGCCGCTGGTCACGTCCGCTCCCTGGTCCCGGCTCCCGATCACAGTCATACGCACAGGACGCCGGCCAGGCCGGTTCTGTGACAGCGACGGCGTGTGGTCCACCTCACTCCCGCTGTCCGTCACACGGTACGGCCGCCCGGCATCTGGTGGGTGTCCCGAACACACCACCACGAGTGAGGACCACACGATGGAAGCCCGTTTCAACCTGTTCGAGAACGACATCGCCTCCCGTTTCGCCAAGCGGTTCGCCGGCGCGGCGCTGGTGCTGCACGACTCGACGCTGCCGAAGTCCGTGCAGGAGCTGGTGTCGCTGCGCGCCAGCCAGATCAACGGCTGCGGCCACTGCGTCGACATGCACGTCAAGGAGGCCGCCGCGGCCGGGGAGAGCGAGGTGCGGCTGCACCTGGTCGCCGTCTGGCGCGAGACCACGGTGTTCACCGAGGCCGAGCGGGCCGCGCTCGCGCTCGCCGAGGAGGGCACCCGCCTCGCCGACGCCCACGAGGGCGTGTCCGACGAGACCTGGGCGCTGGTGCGCAAGCACTACGACGACGACCAGACGGCCGCCCTGGTCTGCCTGGTCGGGATGATCAACGCTGCCAACCGGCTGGCGGTCGTCACCCACCAGAAGGGCGGCGCGTACGAGGCCGGGATGTTCGAGGCGGTGCTCGCGCAGGGGTGAGATGAGGAGGTGCCGGCTGCGGGGGCGGGCTCACGGGCCCGTCTCCCCGTCCTCCCGGTCGGGATCGTCGTCGGCGCCGGGCGAGGCGACGACGGTGACGAGGACGACGGCCTCCGCCGAGTCCGCCGATCTTCGACCGGTACCGTTCGCCCCGGAGAGCCGACAGGCAACCGCCTTGGTGAAGGGGCCGCAGCCGAGATGACCGCCGAACGTGAGATCACCTCCCCCGTCGACCTGTGCCTCCCGGACGGGCGGCTCGACCCGGCGGCGGTCGGCTGGACCAGGCGTCCGCTGCACCGGGCGAACCTGCGTGGCTGGGGGCGCGTCAAGCGCTGGGAGTACTGGGGCATCGTCACTCCGACCCACATCGTGGGCCTGGTCGCTTCGTCCCTCGACTACGCGGGCACGCACGGCGTGTACGTGCTGGACCGGGCCACAGGCCGTGAGCTGGCGAAGGACGCGGTGACACCCCTGGCGCGGGGTGTGCGCATGCCGGACCGGAGCGGGCAGGGGACGGCGTCCGCGCGCGGCGGCGGGGTGACCGTGGAGTTCGTCCAGCGGCCGGACGGCACCACGATCACCGCGACCGCTCCGGGGTTCCGGCTCGAGGCCGAGGCTCCGCTGGCGCCGGGGCACGAGTCGCTGGGCGTGGTCGTGCCGTGGAGCGGGCGCCGGTTCCAGTACACGGTGAAGGACCTCGGCCGTCCGGTGCACGGGCGCCTCCGGCTCGGCTCGCGGGAAGTCGTCCTCGACGCGTCCGACTCCTTCGCCGTGCTGGACCACGGGCGCGGCACATGGCCGTACTCCGTCTCCTGGAACTGGGCGGCGGGCTGCGCGCCGGGGCGTGCGATCCAGCTCGGCGGACGGTGGACCGACGGCACGGGCTCGACGGAGAACGCCCTGTTCGTGGACAGCCGGCTGCACAAGATCGGTGACGACCTCGTCTGGGAGTACGACCGTACGGACTGGCTGCGGCCGTGGCGGATCACCGGGCCCCGGGTGGAGGCGGAGTTCCATCCCTTCCACGTACGCGCGGCCAGGACGAGCCTGTTGGTGGTGTCCAACGACACGCACCAGTGCTTCGGCGGCTTCACCGGGCGCGCCCGCGCCGACGACGGCTCCTGGGTGGATCTCGACGGGCTCACCGGCTGGGCGGAGGAGGCCCGCAACCGGTGGTGAGAGCCGTCCGGCCCGTGACGCGTGGGCGTCACGGGCCGGACGGGACGGACCGGCTCAGCCGCTCTTGCGGCGGAAGGACCGCTGGTGCGTCGCCGGTCCGTGCGTGGCACGCACCTTGGACGCATTCGGGTTTCCGGCGGCCTCGGCCGCCTCCGCCTGCGCGCCGCGCTTTCGTTCCAGCGCCTCGCGGAACTTGCGCTTGAGGTCGTAGGTGCCGTCGGCCTCCGGCGTGACCGGGGGCGTCGCGGCGTCGGCCGGTTCCGAACCTTCCGTGGCGGGGAGTTCTGCGGTCATGGTGACCTCCTGGGTTCGGGGACGGACGGGCGGACTCAGCTTGTCACGGCAGGGGCCGTACGGGCAGCGAATTTCGCCGCGCGGTGCCGCTCAGCCGCCTCGGCGCACCTGTGCGGCCCGGCGCGCCTCGGCGAGCTTGCGTGCCTCGCCGGCCTTGCGGGACCTGCCGCCGGAGCCGCCGCCGCGCGGGGCGCCCTTGCTGGTGCCGAGCCCGCGGAAGGGCTCGTTGACGTTCTTTGGGCGCGGCGCGGCGGGCCCGCCGTCGAGGGGGACGCCGGAAGGGGCCTTCGCCCCGGTGATGCGGGTCAGTTCCGCCTCGCCGGAGCGCACGGGGGTGACGGTGGCCTTGATGCCGGCCTCGGCCAGCATGCGGAGCGTCTCGCGGCGCCCGCCCGACACCACCAGCGTGACCACACGGCCGGACGCGCCGGCGCGGGCGGTCCGTCCGGCCCGGTGCACGTAGTCCTTGGCGTCGGCGGGCGGATCGACGTTGACGACGAGGTCGAGGTCGTCGACGTGCAGGCCTCGGGCGGCGACGTCGGTCGCGACGAGGACGGTGATGCCGCCCTCCTTGAACTGGGCCAGCGTCCTGGTGCGTTGCGGCTGGGTCTTGCCGCTGTGCAGGGCTCCGGCGCGCACCCCGCTCGCCCGTAGGTGACGGGTGAGCCGGTCGACGGCGTGCTTCGTCTCGAGGAACAGCAGGACGCGGCCGTCGCGGGCGGCGATCTCCGTGGTGACGGCGTAGCGGTCGGGGCCGTGGACGACCAGGAGGTGGTGCTCCATGCCGGTGACCGCGGCGCCGGCCGGGTCGACGGAGTGGACCACGGGGTCGTGGAGGTGGTCGCGGACCAGTTGGCCGACGTCACCGTCCAGGGTGGCCGAGAACAGCATGCGCTGGCCCTCGGGACGCACCTGGGCGAGCAGTCCGGACACCTGCGGCAGGAAGCCGAGGTCGCACATCTGGTCGGCCTCGTCCAGGACGGTGATCCTCACCCGTCCCAGCGTGCAGGCGTTGCGCTCGACCAGGTCGTGCAGACGTCCGGGGGTCGCGACGACCACGTCGGCGCCCTGGCGCAGCGCGGCGATCTGGCGGCTGATCGACAGGCCGCCGACAACGGTCGCCGTCCTCAGCCGCAGCGCCTCGGCGTACGGCTCCAGGGCCTGGGTGACCTGCTGGGCCAGCTCGCGGGTGGGCACCAGGACCAGGGCGAGGGGCTGCCTCGGGTCGGCGCGGCGCCCCGCCGTGCGGGTCAGCAGGGGGAGGCCGAAGGCGAGCGTCTTGCCGGAGCCGGTGCGTCCGCGCCCCAGGACGTCGCGTCCGCGCAGGGCGTCGGGCAGCGTGGCGGCCTGGATGGGGAAGGGCTCACGCACTCCGAGCCGGTCCAGGGTACGCAGCACGGCCTCCGGGAGCCCCAGGGCTGTGAAGGAGCCGTCCGGCGCTTGGGCGGGCGTCGTGTCGTCGGGGTGGGTCACAGGGAGCCTTCCGCAGAGGACGTGCCGAGGAAGGCCCGGCAAAAGGGTCACCGTACCATCCACCGGACGCGCCCTGAGCGGCACAGCCGGACCGGACGCGGGATCGGTTCGTGCCGTCCCGAGAGACGGCCGGCGCAGGCGACGCGCTGAAGGCCGGCTCGGCACCGGCAGTACCGGGACGGTCGGGGGCGGGCGTCCCGCCGGAGAGCGGCTCGGCACCGTCTGTACCGGGAGGGTCAGGCACGGGCGTATCGCCGGAGGCCGGCTCGGTACCGGCCGTAGCGGGATACCGGGACGGTCAGACGCGAGCGTCACGCCGGAGGCCGGCTCGCTACCGGCCGTACCAGGACGCCAGGCACGGGCGTCACGCCGGAGGCCGGCTCGGCACCGGCCGTAGCGGGATACCGGGACGGTCAGACGCGAGCGTCACGCCGGAGGCCGGCTCGCTACCGGCCGTAGCGGGATACCGGGACGGTCACTCGCGGGCGGCGCGACGTGCCGCGTACGCGACCGGCAGGTAGCGAAGCCGTTCCGGCAGGCGGGGTACGACTGTGCGGACGAAACGGCCGAGCAGCCGCAGCCGCCGTTCGTCGCCCGGCGACCAGTCGATGTCGAGCCGTTCACGGGCGACGGGCGGCAACAGCCCCTTGGTGACGAAGACTTGGATCCGCAGCAGGGCGGGCCGCAGCACGGGCCAGAGCAGTCGCAGCACCGCGCCCGACCCGTCCGGCGGCGGCACGGACCGGCGTGAATCGAGCAACTCCTCGACCACGACGGTCCGTTCGAGCTCGTCGTGGACGACCGTGTCGAAGTAGGTCCGGAACTCCTCGACGGAGCCCGGCATGTCGCGCTTCCGGATGCCGAGGATGCGCCCGAGCCTGCGCGCCTCCGCGTGCAGGCGCCGCTCCCCCGCCTCGTCGAACGGACGGAACAGGTACTCGGCGGCCCGCAGGAAGACGGGGAAACCGGTGGCGTGCACCCAGGCGTAGTGGGCGGGGGTCAGCGCGTGGTACGGGCGGCCGCGCGTGTCGGTGCCCTTGATGTCCCGGTGGAGCATGCGCAGCCTGCGCCCCTCCTCCACGGCGCGGTCACCGCCGTAGACCCACAGCTGCAACGAGTCCAGCGAGCGGCGGGCGCGGCCCCAGGGGTCGGTGCGGAACACGGAGTGCTCGTCGACCCCGGCGCCGACGGCCGGGTGCGCGACCTGGAGGACGAGGGCGGCGGGGAGGTACAGCAGGACACGGATGTCGCCGGTCATGTCCCAGAGGAGGGTGTCGGGGGTGAACGGCACGGGGGCGGTGCGCTCGGCGGGGAGCGTGCGGTCGCCGTCCGGCACCGGTGCCGGAATCGCCTCGCCGGCGGGGTGCGCCGCCCGTCCTGTGTTCATACCTCCAGCCTCCCACGCCCCTCCCGTGGTGGTACGGGCGCGTCCGGCCGGGCCGTCAGGGCAGCTCGGGACGCACCAGTGCCCTCGCGATCGGCTCGCCGGTTCGCCGGGCGTACGTCATCCGCTCACGCACCTCGCGCAGCGTGCGCGGCCGGTACCCGGGTCCGGCGCAGCAGCTCTTGTGGAAGCGGATGCCGGCGTGCAACAGCAGGGAGAGCACCCGCCAGCCCTCGGTGTCCCTGCGCGGCGGCGGGGCGAAGGCGGAGCCGACATGGATCAGCGTGCCGGCACAGCGCGGGCACACCCGCTGGCCGCTCTTCGCGCTGCTCGCAGGCGTCGGGTACGGCTGCTTGCAGGAGGCCCGGCAGGGCAGGCAGACGAAGGAGGTCTTGGCGGGAGGCATGAGGGTCACGGTAGGGGGAGAGCGCGCCTCCCCTCCACGCCTTTACGGCATCCACGCTGGTGGCCGGCGCCGTCCGTGTCCGGGTGGGGCACGGTCGCGGTTCCCGCCACCACGGTTGATCGGAAGCCGCTCGACCCTGTGCATCCCGACTCTTCCCCCCACACACAGCGGCTGAGCCTGCGGTGATCGGCGCGAACGACCGCCGATCGACGGAACCGCCTCGCGGCGCTCATTCTCGGGCTCCGAGAACCCGCCCGCGGTGCCGTGCAGCTCCGCGGTCGCCGGGTCGTCCCGGCCCCGCCCGACCACCGAGATCGTTTGCCAGACACTGCCTAGGGGGCGACCGGGCGCGGTGCGCTGCCGGGTGGGGAGGGGGCGGGAGAAGGCGATGTGGTGCTGCTCGGGCCGGCGGGAGGCGGGGTGTCGGCGGGTAGTGCCGGATCACCTTGCGAGAGGAGGCGCGGCAGTACGAGGAGCACGGTGGCGAGTACGGCGGCCAGTGCGACCAAGGTGGCCTTGCGCAGGCCGGGGCCGATGACCGACCGCGCGCGAGCCGGTGCAGGAGCCGCTGGGCGCAGAGCGGTGACCTGCTCGGCCCGGGCCTGCAGCGCGGCGCGCAGACGATCTTCGACTTCTGTCATGGCGTCTCCTCCAGTCTCTTGGCCAGGGCTGCGATTGCCCGGCTGGCGGTGGACTTCACGGTGCCGCGGGACAGGCCGAGCGTGGTGGCGATGTCTGCTTCGGTCATGTTGGACCAGTACCTGAGGACGAGGACCTCTCGCTGGCGCAGGGTGAGCTGCCGCAGTGCGCGCAGCACTTCCTGGTGTTCCTCCTTGAGGAGGACCTCGTCCTCGGGCGGGGGCGCGGGGAGGACGCGCGGAGGGATGAAGGCGCGCACGGTGCGGCGCCTGCGCAGGACGTCCCGGGAGGTGTTGACGACGCTGCGCCGTACGTAGGCCTCGGGGTCGGTGATGCCGTCACGTGCGTCCCCGTGGCGACGGTAGAGCCCTGCAAAGGCTTCCTGGACGACGTCCTCGGCGGTGGGGATGTCGTCGACGAGGAGGACTGCCAGGCGTACAAGGTCGAGTCTGCGGTGGCGGTAGAGCGCGTCGATCTCCTCCGACGCCGTATCGGAGGGTCTCCCCTGGACGCCGGGGCCTGTCCGACCCTGGGAGATGCGTGCGAGCAGCCACCTCCACCGGCCGTGCGGGATGGAGCCTTCACAGGCCAGGGCGGCTGCCATCGATGTCCTTCCCCGTGGACGGCGCGGCGGCGTCCTGACGATGAGTGCTGGATCCGGAGTGCTGAGGGAGCGCTGGACGGGCGCCGCAGCCGGTGCTCCGGCAGGGCATTTCTGGCATGAAGGTCAAACCTGTCGGGTGATTCGAATCGGGCAGGGCTCTGGTGGGGCGCCCTTTACTGAAAGGACGTACGGGGGCCGGTCAGGTTGCAGCCTGCGCACGGAACGGGCGGGCATCGGCACCCGGCCGGCCGGGCGCCTTCCGAGGATCGGTCGGGCCGCCACCCGCAACCTCGGCCGCCCCGGTACGTCTGTCAGGGCGTAGCAGGAAGATTCCGGCTTGGCTCCGGGGCAGAGACGTCCGGCTGTGGACAGTGCGCCGGGGCCACCAGGTGAGATCCGAGGAAGAGTGTGCTGAAAGTCAGAGGTGTCGCGGCGGCGCTGGCCTGTGCGGCCATCGTGTCGGGATGCGCCGGCCCGATCGGCGAGCCGTCTCGTGGCGCGGAGACGTCCACCGCACCCACCGCACCCACCGCACCCACCGGACAAGGACCGTCCGTGGCGGGAAGCGGCGCTCCAGCCGCGCCACGCGATCATGAGCCGGTGGCGTACAAGCCGAGCTGGCCCGACCGGACGGTGCGTACGACGCGGGGGCATCTCGTCAACTCGTGCGTGCCGAAGAGTCTGAGGAGCAAGGCCACCACCCTGACGACCAGTGATGGTGTGCACTTGTCTGCGCTGGTCCTGGGGGAAGGGCCTGACGGTGTGCTGCTGGACCATGAGCAGGGCTACAACATCTGCTCGTTCGTCGACATCGGACGCGAGCTGGCACAGCGTGGCTATCACGTGGTGATTCCCGAGTACCGCAATCACGGGGCGTCCGAGGAGTCGGCCGACAACGAGCACATCGACCGTGACGCCCGGGCCGGGCTCGCTGAACTGCGCCGTGTCGGTGCCACGCGGGTCTTCCTGGCGGGGGCGTCGTGCGGGGGGACGACGGCGGCGGTCGCGGGCGTGGACACGCCCCTTCGAGTGACGGGCCTGCTGATGATGTCCTCGCCCGCCCGGTGCGGCGGGCTGGATGCCGTCGCCGCGGTGAGGAAGCACAAGCTGCGTGTTCCGACGCTGCTCGTGGTGTCTCCCGGTGACATGGACGGCGCGGTGGAGAGGCAGGTCCGTGAGGTGTACGCCGCTTCTTCCGCCCGCGACAAGGAGCTCGTCATCGACAAGAGCGGCTTCCACGGAACGGACATGATCAAGCGGACCGGAGCCGCAGGGACAGCGCTGCAGAACCGGGTCATCACGTTCGTGACGGATTCCTACGCCGCTTCCCGCTGACAGGAGTAGTGCCACGTTCTCCGGGTCCGAGAGGCAGTCCGGGAGCGTGTTGCGTACAGATGGAGACACGGATGAACAAGCACAAGCGTTCCAGGACTTCGGTCCGCCTGCTGACCGGGCCGGTGGCGGCACTGACCCTCGCGGCAGCCGCCTTGACGTCCACGGCGACGGCGGGTGCGACGGGGACGGGCGGGGCGGACCGATCCTCTGTGGACGTGTCCGGGGGCACGAGGACGGTCCGCTACGACCTGGGTGATGAGGCCTGGCATCTGCCGCAGACGGGCGAGCCGGTCGAACTGAGCGGTGTGGTGCACTACCCCGCCGACCTGGGTGACGGGCGGCATCCGCTGATCGTCATGCTCCACGGCTGGCACGAGAGCTGCGCCGACCGTCAGGCCGAGGCCGTACGCACGGCGGCAGAGGACAGTGGCGACGATGCCGCGTACGCGGCTGCCGGCGCCAGACTGTTCGCCTGGCCCTGTGCGCCGGGAACGCCGGCCCTGCCCAGCGAGGCCGGGTACGACTACCTCGCCCGCACGCTGGCCGCGCAGGGGTTCGTCGTGGTCTCGGCCGGCGCGAACGGCATCAACGCCTCCTCCGTGTCGGGGGACGAGAACGCCGCAGCGCGGGCCGATCTCATCAACCGGCACCTGCGCATGTGGCAGGAGCTCAGCACCAGCGGCAGGGGGGAACTCGCCGGGAAGTTCACGGATCCGGTGACCGGGGCGGCACGAAGCGTCGGGTTCTTCCACCGCCTGGACCTGGGCAAGGTGGGAGTCATGGGGCACTCCCGCGCTGGAGCCGGGGTCACCTGGCAGGCTGCGGACCGCCATCGGGGACGGTGGCCCCGAGGCGTGAAGGTCAAAGCGGTGGCGGCGCTGGCACCCGCCTACAACGTGATGACGGAGAACATGTCCGACTACACGATCACCAAGACGCCTTTCGCTGTCGTCAGGGGAACGTGTGACGGGCAGGTGGGCGGTGAGGCGTTCGCGTTCGCGGCCGACGTGGCCCAGGGGAACCGCAGCGGCTTCCACCGGTTCGCGGTCCACGGGGCCAACCACAACTACTTCAACACGCAATGGTCACCCGCGAGTGGCCAGGTCGCGGCCTTCGACGACGCCACGCCGGTCGAAGGGCATCCCGGGCAGTGCACCGACCGCGAGGGTGCGACGCCGACCACACAACTGACCGAACCGCAGCAACGCCATGTCGCCGTCACCTACATCGGTGCCTTCTTCCACCGGTATCTCGGCACCGACACGACGCAGGACCCGGTGCTGACGGGCGCCCGGCACCCCGATGCAGCCATCACTGAAGTGGATGTGACAGCCGCCGGGCCCTGAGTCGGCAACAACCGCGGGGCCGGTACGGCCGGTGGCAGCAGCGCAAGCTCGCCAGCCGGGTGCTCCGGGCGCCCGGCGGGCGGCTCTCCGGCCGGCACGACGCCGCCGTCGCGTCTGTCCCCGCGTTTCACGCACCGGCCGCCGGGACACCCGGCGCAGGTCGGACGGCGGTGTGGTCCGGCAGGACCCGGCGACGGAGGGATCACGCTCATGACCTCGCACGACGCGCCCGGCACGGCCATCGTCACGGGGGCCTCGTCCGGTATCGGGTGGGAGTACGCGACCCGGCTGGCGGCGCGCGGCCGGGGGCTGGTGCTCGTCGCCCGGCGGGCCGAGCGGCTGGATGTCCTCGCGAAGGAGGCGCTCAGGGAGGGCGCGGCGGGCGTCGAGACGCTGGTGGCGGATCTGGGAGGTCCTGAGGACCTGTCCCGTGTCGTGGAGCGGGCGTCCGGGGACGACGTGGACCTGGTGGTCAACAACGCGGGGATCAACGGTTACGGCCCGTTCGCCGAGGTGGACCCGGGCCTGCTCACCCGGGCGGTGAACGTGAACGTCGTGGCGCTCACGGCGCTCACCCGGGCCGCGGTGCCCGGCATGCTGGCGCGTGGGCGGGGTGCGGTGGTCAACGTGGCGTCGCTGCTGGCCTTCGCCGGTGACCTGCCGCCGGACCCGCTTCCCCGGCGGGCCGTCTACGCCGGAACCAAGGGGTACGCGGTGACGTTCACCCGCACCCTGGCCGCCGAGCTGGCCGGCACTCCGGTACGGGTGCAGGTCGTGTGCCCCGGGGCTCACGGCGACCGAGTTCCACCTGGGCGCCGGGGACACCCCGGTGAGCGGGGAGCGGCGCGTCCACGACGAGGGCGGCATGCCCCCGGAGGACGTGGTGACCGCGTCCCTGGCCGGGCTGGAGGCCGGTGAGGTGGTGTGCGTGCCCGGTCTGACGGACGCGGAGGCCGTGGCCCGTCTGGCGGAGGCGGAGCTGAACCTGCGCTCCGGTTCGGGCAGCCGTCCGGCACCGCGCTACTCTCACGGAGAGTGACGGTCACGCGCTGTCGGCCAGCTCCGCGTGCCCCTGGGCGCGGGCACAGTGGGCGCAGCAGAAGAACTGGCCGCCGGCCTGCAGGCCGTGGCCGAGCACCTTGCAGCCGCAGTTGTCGCAGATGGGCGCCAGCTTGTGGGCGGCGCACTCGATGCTGTCGAACGTATGGACGGAATTGTCGACCGTGCGCACCTCGAAGGAGAGGGCGTAGTCGTTCCCGCACACTTCACAGATCGCCATGATCCGCTCCCTTCCGCAGTGCGGGCCGAGTACCGCGCCGGGCGGGACGTCATGCGCGGGAAATGCGGACCGACGGTCCCGCTTTCAAGTAGAGCCGTCACACGGGAAGTTCACAGTCCCTACACTCCCGATCATGACAACTGAAACCCCTCTCGCCGGGGCCGTGGCCGACGACGCCGCCGAGCCGTCCCTCTTCTCAACCATGTCCACGATGCGGGCGATGCGCCGCCTGCGGCCCGACCCGGTGCCGGACGAGCTGCTCGACCAGCTGATACAGGCGGCCGTGTGGGGCCCGAGCGGCGGCAACATGCAGCGTTACGAGTACGTCGTCGTCACCGACCGGGCGGTCATGGCGGAGCTGGCGCCGCTGTGGAAGCGGTGCGTGGACGCGTACCTGGCCACGACCGGGAAGTACGCCCCCGAGGGCATGGACGAGGCCGCGTACGGGCGCATGGTCGCCGCGATCGAGTACCAGCGCGACCACTTCGCCGACACCCCGGCGCTGGTCATCCCCTGCTACCGGTTCCCGCCGCCGCGGATCGAGGAGGAGGGCCTGCGGATCTACGCCGAGGCGCTGGGCGCTGAGGCGACCGCGCGAATGGGACGCATCCAGGAGCGGTTCTCCGCCCTCGCGGAGGGGTCCTGCGTCTACCCGGGCGTGCAGAACCTGCTGCTCGCGGCGCGCGGCCTGGGCCTGGCCGCCAACATCACCATCTGGCACCTGTTCCTCGAGACCGAGTGGAAGGCGGCGCTCGGCATCCCCGAGGACATGAACACGTTCGCGGCGATCCCGGTGGGCTGGCCTCTCGGCAAGTTCGGCCCGGTCCGGCGGCGGTCGGTGACGGAGGTCGTCCACCGGGACCGCTGGTAGGACGTACGGCGGCGGAACGCGTCCTGGACGCGGGCGGGGCGTCGCCGCCCGTGAGGACACCGTGTGCGTACGGGACTTCAGGGCCGCGGGCGACGGCGCCCCGTACTGCGGATCGACCCCGCGCAGTGGGCGGCGTTCGTGACGCTCGTGCCCCCGGCTTGACCTCAAGCTCGCTTGAGGTCCTAGCGTCCGGATCACCGTCAACGGCAGGAGCAGACGACGTGATTCTCGTGACCGGCGCTACAGGCAACATCGGAAGCGCTTTGCTGGGACAGTTGGCCGACGCCGGCACCATGCCGGTGCGGGGGCTGACCCGTGACCCGGGCCGTGCCTCGTTCCCCCCGGGGGTCGAGGCGGTCCCGGGCGACCTGGGCCGCCCCGAGTCCCTGGCACGGGCGCTGCAGGGGACGCGCTCCCTCTTCCTCGTGCCGGGTCTGGGCGCGGACGCGGACGTACTCGACACCGCACGGAAGGCCGGCGTGGAGCACGTGGTGCTCGTGTCCTCACTGGCGGTGCAGACCCATCCGCACCTGCCCGCCTCAGGCGACAACCGGGCCGTCGAACTGCTGCTCCAGGACAGCGGAATGAGCTGGACGGTCCTGCGCCCCACGCAGTTCGCGTCGAACGCCCTGTGGTGGGCCGAGTCGATCCGGAAGCACCGGTCGATCCAGGTGCCCTATGCGGAGGTCGGTCTGCCCGCCGTCCATCCCGCCGACGTCGCGGCCGTGGCCAAGGCGGCGCTCACCGAGCCGGGGCACCGCGGACGGACATACCCGCTGACCGGACCGGCCCGCGTCACGCCGCGGCAGCAGGCCCGTGCGATCGGGGCGGCCCTCGGGGAGGACGTCATCGTGACGGAGATCAGCAGGGAGGAGGCGCATCGGCAGCTGGCGCCCCTCCTGGGTGACCGGGACGCGCACGCGGTGCTCGACCTGATGGGAGGGGACGTCAACGACGCCCTGCTCACCGTGCACGACACGGTCCGGCAGCTCACCGGCGCCCCGGCACGGGCCTTCGGACGGTGGGCCGAGGAGAACGCCGACGCGTTCCGCTGACGGATCCGGGCTCACCGGGCCCGTTCACGTCGATTCGGGCGGCGTGGGAAGTGGGCTGATGCCTGGTTCGTAGTGGTCGCGGAGGTAGATGCGCGTGCGCGCCGGCGTGTACTCGTGTGCGTAGAGGCCGACGCATGACTCGTCGGACGTGTCGACGCCCGGGGCGTGGGGGTCCACGGCGGCCTCTGCGACACCGGGGCAGACGAAGCCGTAACGCATGCCTTCCTTCAGCGACTCGGGCTCCGGGAGACCGAGGTGCGCGAAGTCGTGAGGCGTGACGTCGGTCTGTGCGGAGGCCGGTTCGAGCCAGTCGCCCTCCGGAGGGTGTTCCTTCAGGTACGCCTCCGCTTCCGCCCTGGTCAGGGTGAAGGTGAGCAGCCCCGTGTCGAAACGGGACGTGACCTCGTACGCGGCCAGGGGGGAGCGGGCCGTGACGGGTATGTCGAGGCGCATCTGTTCGCTCATCCACTCCGGGGTGACGCCTTCGACCCACCGCGCGTCCGCCGCCTGTTCCGCCAGGCGGTCACCGCCGTCGTCCGTCCCTCCGGGCAGCCGTCCCGTCGCGATCAGGGCGGCCGCCAAGGTCAGTACGCCCACGGCTGCCCCCGCGACGAGCCACGGCCGACGACCGCGGACACCACCCCCTGTAGCGCTCACGCCTTCTTCCGGTGCCCGGTGGGGATCCACTGCGCTCCTGTCGTCGTTGCCGGCCACGCGCCCATTGTGCACCGGCCCGGACCGCAGAAGCGGTCCGGGCCGGGGTGGTGCCGGGAGGGTGTGAGCGTCAGCCCTCCACCGCGAACTCCGCGTGGAACCGCCGCGTGTGGTCCAGCTGCCGTACCGGGCCGGTCAGGGTGACCTCCGCCGTCAGGCGGGTCTCCGTGCTGGACGCCGCCAGGCGGAGCTCCAGGGAACCCGGTTCGACGATGCGGTGGCCGTCGCGGCCGGTGAAGGACGCCACGTCCGCCGGGACCGTCACCCGCACCCTGCGCCCCTCGCCCGGCTCCAGGTCCAGGCGGGCGTAGCCCACCAGGCGCTGGACCGGCTGGACCACGGAGGCGACCGGGTCGTGCAGGTACAGCTGGACGACCTCCGTGCCGGCCCGCTCCCCGGTGTTGCGCACGGTGAGGGACGCGGTGAACTCCCCGTCCGTCGGCGCCTCTCCGGCGTCCACGGTCAGGTCGCTCCACGCGAACGCCGTGTACGTCAGGCCGTGTCCGAAGCCGAACGCCGGTGTCGGGTCGATGTTGGACACCTCGCTGGCCTGGGCGAGCCGTGCGCCGAGGTACGTCGTCGGCTGAGATCCCGAAGTGCGCGGGACGCTGACCGGGAGACGGCCGGACGGGCTCGTACGTCCGCTGAGCACGCCGGCGATGGCGCGGGTGCCCGCGACGCCCGGGAAGAAGGACTGCACGATCGCCGCCGAGTCCTCCACCGCGCGGCCGAGCGCGTAGGGGCGGCCCGCGAGCAGGACCGTCACCACCGGGGTGCCGGAGTCCAGCAGCGCGTCCAGCAGCTGCTGCTGGGCGCCCGGCAGCGACAGCGACTCCGCGTCACAGCCCTCGCCGCTGGTGCCGCGGCCGAACAGGCCGGCGCGGTCACCGAGCGCCACGACGACGATGTCGGCGTCACGCGCCGCGTCCACGGCCTCCGTGATGCCGGACAGATCCCCGTCGTCGACGCCGGTGCCGCGGACGACCGTGATCTCGGCGTCCGGGAACTCGGCGGTCAGGCTCTCGCGCAGGTCGGGCAGTTCGATGCCGACCGGGATGTCCGGGTACTTCACGCCCACGTGCTGCGGGAAGGAGTAGCAGCCCAGGACGGCGGACGCCTCGGTGGCGTTGGGGCCGACGAGCGCGATCCGGCGGGGGCGGTCCAGCGGCAGGGTGCCGTCGTTGCTGAGCAGCACGACGGCCTTCTCGGCGATCTCGCGGGCCAGTTCGCGGTTCTCGGGGCCGTCGAGGTCGATCTTGCCGCGCAGGGCCTCGGAGTCGTCCAGGTCGGCGCCGTCGAACGCGGGCGGCACCGGGCTCCAGTCGGGGTCGAGCAGGCCCAGCTCCGCCTTCTGGGTCAGGACGCGGCGCAGCGCGCGGTCGATCAGGGACTCCGGCACCCGGCCCTCGGTGACGGCGTCCACGAGCGGGGCGCCGAACGTCTTGACCGTGGGCAGTTCGATGTCGACGCCCGCCTTGAGCGCGGCGCCGGCCGCGTCGGCGAAGTCGCCCGCGACGCCGTGCAGCGTCTTGAGGAAGGCGATGCCGAAGTAGTCGGCGACGACGGTGCCGTCGAAGCCCCACGTGTCCCGGAGCAGCTCGGTGAGCAGGCTCTCGTCGGCCGCGGAGGGAACACCGTCGATGTCGGTGTAGGCGTGCATGACGGAGCGCGCGCCGCCCTCACGGATCGCCATCTCGAACGGCGGCAGCAGCACGTCGGCGCGCTCGCGCGGTCCCACGGACGAGGGGGCGAGGTTGCGTCCGGCGCGGGAGGCCGAGTAGCCGACGAAGTGCTTGAGGGTGGCGACGATCCCGGCGGATTCCAGGCCCTGGACGTAGGCGGTGCCGATGGTGCCGACGAGGTACGGGTCCTCGCCGATGGTCTCCTCGACGCGTCCCCAGCGGGCGTCGCGGACGACGTCCAGGACGGGCGCGAGACCCTGGTGGACGCCGACGGCGCGCATGTCGCGGCCGATGGCGGCGGCCATCCGGCGGATCACGTCCGGGTCGAAGGTGGCGCCCCAGGACAGCGGGACGGGGTAGGCGGTGGCGCCCCAGGCGGCGAAGCCGGCCAGGCACTCCTCGTGCGCGACGGCGGGGATGCCGAAGCGGTTCGCCGAGGTGATGCTGGTCTGGGTGCGCAGCAGGGAGAGCGCGCCGAGCGCCGGGTCGACGGGTGCGGTGCCGAAGGGTCGCGTGAGCTGGCCCAGGCCGGACGGCAGGAGGTCGTCGAGCTCGACGGCCTCCTCCATGTCGTGCTGGTGCGGGGCGACCTCGCCGCCGTCGGCGGAGGCGCCGACCCACACGCCGTACAGCTGGGCGATCTTCTCCTGGAGGGTCATGGCGCCGATCAGCGCGTCGACCCGGGCGGAGACGGGGTGGGAGGGATCGTTCCAGAGAGGGATTTCGGGGGTGGTCTCTACGGCCACGTTCGCGGTCACTTTCCTCCGACACCCATCAGCCCCTGGACCAGGGCGCGACGGGCGAACAGGTAGACGAGCAGGATGGGCACCATGGACAGCACCACGGCTCCCAGCAGCCCGGGGATGTCGATGCCGTGTTCGGTCTGGAAGTCGTACAGGCCCAGGGTGACGACCTTGGTGGCGTCGGACTGGGTCAGCACGAGCGGGAACAGGAAGCCGTTCCAAGCCTGGAGTGCGGAGAAGACCACGATGGTGGACAGTCCGCCCCGGGACAGCGGCAGCACGAGCTGGAAGAACTGCCGGCGCGGAGTGGCACCGTCCATGGCCATCGCCTCGTACAGCTCCGGGGAGATGTCGCGCATGGCGCCGCTGAGGATCAGCGCCGACATCGGCAGGCAGAACGCGGCCGTGGGCAGGATGACGCCGAGCAGGTTGTCGTACAGTCCGGCTTCGCTGATCAGGTAGAACATCGGCACGATGACGGCCTGCGCGGGGATCGCCAGGCCGAGCAGGAACAGCCGGAAGATCGCCGACGTGGTCCTGCCCCGGCTGCGCACGATGGCGTAGGCGAGCGGCGGAACCAGCAGCAGCACGATGCCGATCACGCAGGCGGTCACGACGAGCGTGTTGAGGAAGTACCGGCCGAAGCCCGAGTCGAAGGCGCCGGTGAAGTTGTCCAGGGTGAAGGTGTCCGGGAAGGACACCGGACCGTTCTGGGCGTAGTCCTGGCGGGTGCGCAGGGTCGCCGCGAGCATCACGTACAGCGGCAGGCCGACCAGGACCAGCCAGACGATCGATCCGGCGCCGGCCAGGTAGTTGGGGCGGCGCCTCATGACACACCTTCCATGGAGCTGCGCATCTTGTCGTAGCCGGAGACCTTCACCACGATCAGGGAGATGATGGTGGCGGCGACGACCAGGGCGAGGGCGATGGCGGAGCCGACGCCGAAGTCGAAGCCCTTGAAGGCCTTGTCGTACATGTAGTAGGCGCTGATGGTCGTGTCGGTGCCGGGGCCGCCCTGGGTGAGGATGAGGACGGTCTCGAAGGTGGTGAGGCCACCGACGATCATCAGGATCATCGACGTGATCATGGAGTTGCGGAGCTGCGGCAGCGTGATGTGGAAGAACTGCCGGTAGCGGCCCGCACCGTCGATCTCCGCGGCCTGGTACAGGACCTGTGGGATGGAGCGGGCGGCGCCCTGGTAGATCAGCGTGTGGAACGGGGTGAACTGCCAGGTGCTCACGAACGCCAGTACGCCGATGGCGGTGGCCTGTTCGCCGAACAGGTTGCCGTCGCCGAACAGCCAGGTGGCGTCGGCGGGGATGCCGAAGTTCGGGTCGAGCAGCGCGCGCCACAGCACGGAGACGGCGGTGGCGGACAGCAGCAGCGGGATGAAGTAGATGACGGACAGCACCGCGCGGTTGCGCTGGTAGCCGGCCGCCCAGACGCCGAGCAGGATGCTCAGCGGGGTCTGGAGAACCACGCCGAGCGCGGTCAGCAGCAGGGTGAGCCAGACGCTCTTCAGCATCACCGGGTCGTCCCACAGGCGCGACCAGTTGTCGGTGCCGACCCACTGGGGCGAGCCGAGCCCGTTCCAGCTCATGAAGGACAGCACCGCGACCATCACGAGCGGGACGATGGCGAAGAGCGTGAAGAACAGGGCGGCGGGCAGCGCCCAGGCGAAGCCCGGGCGGCCCACCGTGGATATGGAGGAGCGGGCGGCCGGCCGCCGCCGGGACTCCTTGCGGAGCCCGGCGGCGGGCGGAGCGCTCGTGATCTTTGTGGTCATGAGCCGTTCGTCACTCGGTCGGGAGGGCCTGCATGGCCTTGATGAAGCCGTCCGCGTCGAGCTGTCCGTTGAAGAACTGCTGGATGGCCTTGTGCATGTCCGAGGCCGCCGACTGCGGGTACGCCTGGTCCCAGGAGAGCTGGAACGACGGGGCGTTGGCGACCAGGTCGTACTGGAAGCGGGAGTACTCGGGCGTCGCGGACGTCTCGATGAACTCGTCGGTGTTCGTGGTGGTGGTGAGGTTGCCGACGTCGAGCTGCGCCTTGACGAACTCGTCGGAGTACATCAGCTCGAGGAACTTGGCGACGGCCTCGGGGTGCTTGGTCTTCTTCAGCACCGAGTAGTAGTTGTTGGTGTTGCCGGCGACGTTCTTCGGGTCGCCCTTGCCGCCCGCGACGGTCGGGAAGGCGGAGTAGCCGAGGCCCTTCTCCGCGAAGTCCGGGTGGTCGGTGAGCTGCTGGGAGTAGTACCAGGAGCCCATCAGTTCGAAGCCGGCCTTGCCCTGGGCGACCAGCGCGACCGAACCG
The DNA here is from genome assembly GCF_043082785.1 of Streptomyces sp. NPDC014764. NCBI lineage: Bacteria > Bacillati > Actinomycetota > Actinomycetes > Kitasatosporales > Streptomycetaceae > Streptomyces > Streptomyces sp. NPDC014764. The sequence continues at coordinate 368,355 of NZ_JBIBXY010000006.1, forward strand.
CCGTTGGTGTACTTGACGGAGTCGTAGTTCTTGCCGAAGGCGCCCGCGTCGACGAGCTCCCTGATCATCTTCAGGGCCTTCTTGCTCTCCGGGGCCTCCCAGGCGCTCTTGTCGCCCTCGATGGCCTTGGCGAAGAGCTCCGGGCCGGCTATGCGGTCGAAGAGGTACTGGAACCACATCTGGGTGGGCCAGACGTCGCCGCCGCCGAGCGCGATCGGGGTGACGCCCTCGTCCTTCAGCGCCTCCACGGCGTTGAGCAGCTCGTCCCAGGTCTTCGGCGGCTGGACGCCGGCCTTCTTGAGGACGTTCTTGTTGTGGAACAGCAGGACCGGCTGCGTGCCGCGCATCGGGATGCCGTACGGCTTGCCGTCGACGACGGCGTTGTTGAAGACGGACGGGAGGAACTTGCTCTCCAGCTCCGGGTTCTTCTTGATGAAGTCGTCCAGCGGGAGCAGCAGGTCGGCCTTGACGAAGGGCTTGATGCTGCCGCCGCCCCAGTTGAAGAAGACGTCCGGGGCCTGCGGGGTGCTGATGATCGTCTGAAGCTTCTTCTGGTAATCGGCACCGGGGATGGTGTCGAGGACCGCCTTGACGTCGGACGTCTCGTTGAACTTGTCGACGATCTGCTTCTCGATCTTGTTGGTGGCGTCCCCGTAGACAAGAATATGAATCTTGCCGTCGTCCGCCGACGCCCCGCCGTTGCCGTCACCGCAGGCGGACAGGCTCAGGGCCAGGGCGAGCGTCGCACCGGTGGCGATCAGTCTGGGCAAGCGCGCACGTGTCTTCATCGTTCGCCTTTCGAAAGTTTCGGCTTCATCGCCGAAAGTCCATGCCGAGGGACAGTAGGTCAGACGGGAGTTGGGGTCAACGGTCGGGTCGCAACTCGCCCGAAACGTTATCGACACGCGGTGCTCTATCCTGCGGGTATGCGTGAAGACGACGAGGCGAACGGGCGTGTCACCCTGGCTGCGGTAGCGAAAGAGGCCGGGGTTTCGATGCCGACAGTTTCGAAGGTGCTCAACGGCCGTTCGGACGTCTCACGTGCGACGCGTGCGAAGGTGGAGAAGCTGCTGGACCTGCACGGCTACCGGCGGCGCGTGCAGCCCGCCGCCCGCTATCCGCTCATCGAGATCGTGTTCCACGAGCTGGAGAGCGTGTGGGCGATGGAGCTGATACGGGGCGTGGAGAACGTCGCAAAGGAAAATCGTGCGACGGTCGTGCTCACCGAGAGCGGCACCCGGCACACCCCCGACCCGGACTGGCTGCCGGGCGTGTTGCAGCGCCGGCCGCTCGGCGTGGTGCTGGTCTTCTCCACCCTGCCCGAGGACATCAAGCGTCAACTGCGGGCGGCGGCCATACCGTTCGTCGTCATCGACCCGGCGGGCGACCCCGACCCGGACGTGCCCTCGGTCGGCTCCGCCAACTGGGCAGGCGGCCTCGCCGCCACCCGCCACCTCACCGAGCGCGGCCACCGGCGCATCGCCATCATCACCGGCCCCAACGACATGCTGTGCTCGCTCGCGCGCCTCGACGGCTACCGATCGGCCATGGCGATGGCAGGCCTGGACGTCGACCCGCGGCTGACCCGCTTCGGCGACTTCCATGTGCAGGGCGGTTTCGAGCAGGCCATGGAGCTGCTGGAGGGCCCCGACCGGCCCACGGCGATCTTCGCGGGCAGCGACCTCCAGGCGCTGGGCGTGCTGGAAGCGGCCCGCGTGAAGGGGCTGCGGGTGCCCGAGGACCTGTCGGTGGTCGGCTATGACGACGTACCGCTCGCCCAGTGGTCCAGCCCACCGCTCACCACGGTCCACCAGCCACTGCGGCACATGGCGGAGGAGGCCTCCCGCATGCTGCTGCGCCCGGACGACCCGGGGGCGTCGGCCCAGCGGATCGAGCTGGCCACGCACCTGGTGGTGCGGCAGAGCACCGCGGTGCTGGACGGCTGAGACGGCAGCCCGGAGTAGGTCGCCCGCGCACGGAGCGGGTCGCCCGCGCACGGAGCGAATCGCCCGCGCACGGAATGGGCCGCCCGCGCACGGAGCGGGCGTCGCGACGCGAGGTCGCGGGGGTCGAGCGCGGCCGTCGCGGCCGGGACGCCGTGCAGTCGCAGCAGAGCCCCTGCTCAGCCGGCTTCGGTGCGGGACCGCGCCGCGAACGACAGCGCGCCGCTCGCCGGAGACAGGCGGGGGTCAGTCCGTAGCACTCCGCTCCCGGCGCAGGCGGCGCAGTACGACACCGAGGTCCAGCGCGGCCGTCAGGGCGAGCACGCCGCAGACCACGGCGAGAAGCGTCAGTGGGCCGCTGCCGGGGCTGTCGCCCTCGTTCGATCCCGCCGCCCACACGGCGAACAGCACGGTGCCCGCGACGAAGAGCGGCAGGAAGACGGACGCCAGCAGCAGCCGCAGCTTCAGCGGGCTGCGCGCGGTGACCGGCTCGGTGCCGGTCCGTGGGTACCTGCGGCCGACCATGCCCGAGCGGGCACGGGAGACCGGCTCGCGGCCCGGTCCGGTACGGCTGTCGCGCACGTCCGCGCACCTCCTTCGCCTCGTCCTCCGGGCCGGGTAGCCCCGGTCGTGGGCGGCAAACCGGGCCCCGTCCCGATACGCCCCGGCCGGGTAACCGGGGGCCCGTCTCGATACGCCCCGCACGGGTACCCGGTGCGCCGGACCGGAGTGGCCGGAGGAGGTGGCCGGGCATGGTGAGCGCGTCGGTGACGGTTCCGTCGGGTGCGGCGGCCCTGCGCGGTGATCTGGAGATTCCCGTGGGGGCGCGCGGTGTGGTGCTGTTCGCCCACGGCAGCGGCAGTTCGCGGCTCAGCCCGCGCAACCGGGCCGTTGCCGGGGTGCTGCGCAGGGCGGGGTTCGGCACGCTGCTGCTCGACCTGCTGACCGCGGCGGAGGAGGACGAGGACGCGGCGACGGGACGGCACCGTTTCGACATCGGTCTGCTGGCGGGTCGCCTGGCAAACACCGTGGACTGGCTGGAGGACCGGACGGACGCGGTGGACCTGCCGGTCGGACTGTTCGGGGCCAGTACCGGAGCGGCGGCGGCGCTCGTCGCGGCGACGGAGCGGCCGCGGCGGGTGTCGGCGGTCGTCTCGCGGGGCGGGCGCCCCGACCTGGCGGGCGACGCGCTGCCCCTGGTGGCGTGCCCGGTGCTGCTGGTGGTGGGCGGTGCGGACACGCAGGTGCTGGACCTGAACCGCGAGGCCGCGCGGCGGCTGTCCGCGCCGCACCGGCTGGACGTGGTGCCGGGTGCCACGCATCTGTTCGGCGAGCCGGGCGCGCTGGAGCGGGTCGCGGAGCTGGCCGCCGGGTGGTTCACCGAGCGCCTGGGGTGAGTGCGGCGAGCCGCGTCGGAAGGCCGACGCGGCTCGCCCGTGGTGCTCAGCTGGTGCTGCAGGAGACCGTGGGCCAGTTCCAGTTGCCGTTGGTCTGGATCGTCACCCCCCAGTTGTTCCCGCTCCCGTTCGGCCGGGCGACGAGCGTCTGGCTGCTGGGATAGGAGGTGGTGACGTTCCAGGTGCTCAACACCCTCGCCGGGGACGGGACGTTCATCGTCACGGTCCAGTTGCCGGAGCCGTTCACCGCGACGTTGAGGTTGTACCGGTCGCCCCAGATGCTGCCCGCGGACAGGGTGGCGGTGCAGGAGCCGTTGCCGCCGCCTCCGCCGTCCCCTCCCCCGCCGCCGGAGCCGTCGGGGGCGACCGCGCGGCCGGTCTGCGGGGAGATCATGCCGGCGCACAGCCCGCGGGAGGCGAGGTTCTGCGCGATCCGCGGGATGGCGGCGATGGTGTTCGCCGGCCAGTCGTGCATCAGGATGACCTGCCCGTTGTTCAGGCGGGAGGCCGCCTGAACGATGGCGTCGGTGCTCGCGTTGTTCCAGTCCTGCGAGTCGACGTCCCAGATGACCTCCGTCAGACCGTACTTGGCCTCCACCGAACGCAGGGTGGAGTTGGTCTCGCCGTAGGGTGGACGGAACAGCTTGGGTGTTCCGCCCCCGGCGCTCGCGATCGCCTGCTGGGTGCGGGAGATCTCCGACTCCATCTGGGCCTGGCTCAGCTGGGTCATGTGCGGGTGGGTGTAGCTGTGGTTGGCGACCCACATCCCCGCGTCCACCTGGGCCTTGACCAGCGAGGGGTTGGCGGCGGCGTTCTGGCCCGTGTTGAACATGGTGGCCCGCAGGCCGTTCTGCTTCAGCGCGTTGAGCAGGTTCATGGTGCTGCCGGCCGACGGGCCGTCGTCGAAGGTGAGGGCGACGTACCCGTTGCAGGCGGCCGCCTCGGCGGGGGCGGCGCCGACGCCCGTGGTCACGGTGGCGGCCACGGTCAGTGCGGCGGCGGCCACACCCGGTGCCAGGTACCGGGAGACGGGCCGGCGCTTTCCGGTGCTCATGTGTGGGGGTCCTCCTCGTGCGGGAATCAGCCTGCGCTGCAGGACACCGACGGCCAGTTCCAGTTGCCGTTGGTCTGGATCGTCGCGCCCCAGTTGTTGCCGTTGCCGTTGGGCCTGGCGACGAGGGTCTGGCTGTCGGGGTAGGAAGCGGTCACGTTCCAGGTGGAGGAGACCTTGGCGGGGGACGGGACCCGCATGGTCACGGTCCAGTTGCTGGAGCCGCTCACCGAGACGTTGAGGTTGTAGCGGTCGCCCCACTGCTGGCCGGCCGACAGGGTCGCGGTGCAGCCGCCGTTGCCACCGCCACCGCCACCGCCACCACCGGAGCCCTCGCTCACGGTGATGTTGGAGCTGCCGGAGCTCTGGTAGCCCTCGGTCGCCATGATCATGTAGTTGTGGTTGCCCAGGTTCATGCCCTTGCCGGCCCAGGCGTCGAAGTGGTTGCCGCTCGTGATGGTGCCGCCGGTGCGCTTCTGCTGGCGGACGCTCCAGTACTGGTCGAAGGTGCGGGTGCCTTCGATGGAGGGGGCGTTGTACCGGGTGGTCTTGTAGATGTCGTAGGTACCGCCGTCGGTGGTGACGGTGCCCTTGTACTCACCCGTGGGCCGGTAGGTGCCCCAGTTGTCGACGATGTAGTACTCGATCAGCGGGCTGGTGGTCCAGCCGTACAGCGTCAGGTACGCGTTGCCGGACGGGTTGAAGCTGCCGGAGTAGTTGACGGTCTTGCGGCCGCCGGTGCTCCAGCCCTTGCCCGCCACGAAGTTGCCGGTGTTCCGCCACTGGGTGCTGTAGCTGCCGCCGGAGCCCAGGTCCATGGAGACCGTGCCCTGGGCGTCGGTCCAGAAGGAGTACCACCAGCCGTTGTTGGTGCCGGTCTGGTTGGTGGAGATGACGGGGGCGGCGGTCGCGGTGCCGGTGGTGAGGAGCAGTGCGGTGAGCGCGGCGAGAGCGATCGTCCAGACGCTCTTCACGCTCATGATCAGTCGGCCGCGTCTGCGGCCGCCGGAGGGAACGGACACATGCATGGGTGACGCCTCCTGTTACGGCTCGATGGGGAGGTCGATGCCGTGACAGTGTTGGTCTGAGCGCGTCAACCGTCAACAGTTTCGGTGAGAGTTTCGAAAAGTTCGCGTGACCGAAGATCGTGACGCTCCGCTGTCCTGCCAGTTCACGCCGCCTGTACGAGTACTTGAGTTGTGAAACAGTGGCGGTCTGCTCAGCTTCTCATCGAAGATCGATCAAGGGCTTACGAAACTTTCGCCTCACGTCGGAGTCGTCCAGCGCGGGGCCGTCTCCGCCCAGGCGGCGGCCCAGCGGGCGAGGTTGCGGCGGTGCAGCACGAAGCCGGTGACGGCGTGCACGGCGGCGCCGACCAGGGCCACGCCGATCGCGGTGAGCAGCGCCCAGCCCGCGGCTCGACTGCGGACCTCCTTGCCGGTCAGGGGCGCGTCGGTCGCCTCGCCGTCGGAGTCGATCCAGATGGAGACGACGCTGTCGGCGGTCAGTCCGGGCGCGACCTCCGCGCGGGTGGTTCGGGTCCGTCCCTCCCGGGTGACGACCCGGACCTCGACCGGGTAGCGCGTCTTCTTCTCCTCGTCCGAGCCCGGCTCCGGGTGCCGGGGCGCGTCGTGGAGGAGGGTCGCGTCGGTGAGGTGGCGTGTCTGCTGCTGGTGACGTGCGACGTCCTGGTAGTGGCGGTGGGCGGCGTCACCCACCAGGGCGCCTGCCAGGGGCGCCACGGCCAGAACGGCGAGCAGCACGCCGAGCCCCAGCCAGGCCCGCGCGGTGTCGGTGCGGCGGCGCAGCGGGTTGGGACGCCAGGGCCAGAACAGCGGGCGCGGCGGCGGTCCGGGGGGCGGCTGCGGCGCGGGTACGGTGCCCGCCACGTCACATCTCCTTCCGGTAGCGGTCACAGGCGAAGGTGGGCCGGCCGGGGGCAGTTCGGCCGGCCACGGATCCGGGGCGGTTCAGTCGGCGACGGGTCGGCCGGGGTAGTTCGCCTGCAACAGGTCGGGGGCGGTCCAGCTGGCAACGGTCGGTCGGGTCCGGCCGGGCGAGGTCGGCCGGACACAAGCCGGTCGGGAGGGTGGAGGTCGGTCCGGCACAGGCCGGTCGGGTGAGGGAAGATCGGTCCGGCGCAAGCCGGTCGTGCGGGCAAGGTCCGGCCCGGCGCAAGCCGGTCGGACAGGTTCAGGCCGGTCAGAGGACGCCGTCGGCCGACGGATGCCGGTGCGCGGCGGTCAGCAGTCCCGCGGCGCCGCGGACGGCGGCGGTGTGCGGGGACGGCACTGGCTGCACCGCGCAGTTGAGACCGCCCGGCAGTCCGCCGGTGATGTCGGGGCGCAGTGCTCCCCCGCCGGCCAGCAGCACGCCACGGCGCAGCGCGGTGCGGGTCAGGGAGGTGCGGTCCTGGCGCAGCATCTCCGTCACCATGCCGATCACCGCCTCCGTGATCAGCTCCCCCGGCGTGCCGTCGGACAGGTCCGCGGTGCCCAGGGCGGTGCGCCGGGCGTCGGTGACCGCGCCGTCGGCGAGCAGCACCACCTCGGTGAGGTGCGCGCCGATGTCGACCACCAGCAGCGGCCGGACGTGGTCGGCGCCGGCGGCCAGGGCGACCGCCCGCGCGCCGGGGACCGTCAGGACGGCACGCGGGCGGAGCACCTCGACGGCCGTACGGGCCGCGGCGCGGTACGCGGGACCGCCCAGCACCGGCGAGGTGACGACGACCAGCGGGCGGCCGATCCGCGGCAGGCGGTGGCCGAGCAGCCGCTCCAGCATGCGTGCGGTGCCGGGGGTGTCGACGATGGTGCCGCGCTGGACGGGATGGACGGCGCCCGAGCCGGGGAACGTGACCGTGGGCACGTCCAGGACCATGCCCCGTCCGGTGACGAACGCGCGGGTGCGGGCGCTGCCCAGGTCGAGAGCGAGACCTGAGCAGCGCCTGCACAGCGGCCAGTGCCGGTGCCGTACGGGAGCCGGCCGGGGGTGCCGGATCACGGTCACCGGCCGGCCTCGCGCACCTGCTGGCAGCGCCCGCAGTAGCGGGCCTGGGGAACTATCAGCAGGCGGTGGCGCTCCACCGGGCGGCGGCAGAGGTGACAGACGCCGTACGTCCCGGAGTCCATCCGGGACAGCGCCTCCTCGACGTCGGCGAGCACCATACGGGCCGACGCGGCGAGCTTGACGCCGACCTCGACCTGCGCGGCGTCATCGCGCACGCGGCGGTCGTCGGCGCGGCTCACCGTGGCGAACTGCCGCAGCTGTTCGCGGCGGAACAGCAGCTGCTCGTGCAGGTTCTCGCGGAGCGCGGCGAGGTCCTCGGCGCTGAGGATCTCGTCGTGCTCGCCGATGGTCTGATGGGTCACCACTGCACCTCTCGGGCAGAGCGGGGCGGACGGACGTGCAGGTGTGGGTCAGGCCGCGCGCTGGCAGCCGACGCAGTACCGGGTGTGCGGCAGGATCTCCAGCCGCTCCGGCGGTACCGGCTTCGAGCAGCCCAGGCAGGTGCCGTAGCTGCCGTCCTCCACGCGTGCGAATGCCTCGTCGATCTCTTGGAGGACCCGCTTGATGGCGTCCTTCTGGTTGGACATCAGGTGGTCGCCCGGGGCGGCCCCGGTTTCGTCCAGCGCCTTGAGCTGGGCGAGCCTGGTCGTTCGGGCGTGCTCCAGACGCCGGCGGACCTCGTCCGCGGCGAGGTTCGCGGCACGGGGGTCGGTGCGGGGCAGGTCGAGCGACACGTGTTCCTCCTGGAGGGCATGGGTGACGTGGGAGATGTACGGGATGACGCTTCCACCATGGCCCGGGCCGGCCCGTCTTCCCATTGGGCGCGGGACCCATCTCCGCGGGGTCCGAGGACCCACCCCGTGCGGCATGGGTCCGCCGGCCGACGGGAAATGGGCTGTGGGGCCCATCGACCCGGCGGGGGCGGGCGGGGCAGGCTGGCCGGTGTCCGCCCGGGACAGGGGGTCGCTGCCGCATCAGGGGCCGCGGTGACCGACAGTAGAGGCAGACAAGAAAGAGGAAGGCGTGACCTCCGTGTCCCTGTACTGGCGGATCTTCGGTCTGAACGCCGTGGTGCTCGGCAGCGCCACGGCGCTGCTGCTGTGGGCTCCGGTGACCGTGTCCGTGCCGGTGCTGCTGACGGAGGCGGTGATCCTCGTCGGCGGTCTCGTCGTGATGCTCGTCGCCAACGCGGCGCTGCTGCGCATCGGACTCGCCCCGCTGGACCGCGTGACCCGGCTGATGACCACCGTCGACCTGCTGCGCCCCGGCCAGCGGCTGCCCGTGCGGGGCGGCGGCGAGGTGGCCGAGCTGGTGAGCACCTTCAACGCGATGCTGGAGCGCCTCGAGGGGGAACGCGCCGCGAGCAGCGCCCGCGCGATCCTCGCCCAGGAGGGTGAGCGGCGTCGTATCGCCCAGGAGCTGCACGACGAGGTGGGGCAGAGCATGACGGCCGTGCTGCTGGCCCTGAAGCGGGCGTCCGACGAGGCGTCCGAGCCGCTGCGTGAGGAGCTGCTGCAGGCGCAGGAGATCACCCGGGGCAGTCTGGACGAGGTGCGGCGGCTGGTGCGCCGGCTGCGCCCCGGGGTGCTGGACGACCTCGGGCTGGTGAGCGCGGTGACGTCGCTGACGACGGAGTTCTCCACGCACACCGGGCTGCGTGTGGCGCGCCGCTTCGATCCGGACCTTCCCGCCCTGGACCAGGAGACGGAGCTGGTGATCTACCGGGTGGCGCAGGAGGGCCTCACCAACGCGGCCCGGCATGCCGAGGCCCGCCGGGTGGAGGTGGCGTTGCGCGCCGTCGGGGACACCGTCGTACTGGAGGTGGCCGACGACGGGCGCGGCATCGGCGCGGCCCGTGAGGGCGCGGGACTTCGCGGAATGCGTGAACGCGCGCTGCTGATCGGGGCCACTCTGGACGTCCGGAGTCCGGACGAGGTCTCCGCCGCAGGAACCGGTACCCGAATCCGGCTGACCGTGCCGGCCGTCAGGAAGCAGTCATGAACGACCAGGACATCCACGCGGACCGCCCCGCGGAGAGGATCCGCATCCTCCTCGCCGACGACCACGCGCTGGTGCGGCGCGGGGTCCGGCTCATCCTCGACCGGGAGCCGGATCTGGAGGTGGTCGCCGAGGCGGGTGACGGGGCCGAGGCGATCGCCATGGCCCGGACCCACGACGTGGACCTCGCGGTGCTGGACATCGCCATGCCGCGGCTGACCGGTCTCCAGGCGGCGCGGGAGCTGACCGCGCTGAAGCCGGGGCTGCGCATCCTGATGCTGACGATGCACGACAACGAGCAGTACCTGTTCCAGGCGCTTAAGGCAGGGGCGGGCGGCTACGTCCTGAAGTCCGTCGCCGACCGGGACCTGGTCGCCGCCTGCCGGGCGGCGATGCGGGACGAGCCGTTCCTGTACCCGGGGGCGGTGACCGCCCTGATCCGCAACTACCTGGACCGGGTGCGGCACGGCGAGGAGGCGCCCGAGCAGTTGCTCACGCCGCGCGAGGAGGAGGTGCTGAAGCTGGTCGCCGAGGGCCACTCGTCGAAGGAGATCGCGGAGCTGCTGTTCATCAGCGTCAAGACGGTGCAGCGGCACCGGGAGAATCTGCTGCACAAGCTGGGGCTGCGGGACCGCCTCGAACTGACGCGTTACGCGATCCGCGCAGGGCTCGTGGAACCTTGACCTCCCGCGCCCCGGGCCGTGCCGCCCGGCTTCCGCTGAGAGCCGCCGCTGCCGTACTGGCCGCGTTCGCGGCCGTGCTGCTGACCCTCGGTTTCACCTCGGGCTCCGCTCCGGCGTCGGCCGTCGCGGCCGGCCCGGCCGCTCCCGCCTACTTCCCGGCGTCCCCCGGCACGCCGACGTACTCCTCCGGGACGCAGCCGCACAGTGACGAGGCGTACGTCGCCGCCCGTACGGTGCTCGCCCGGCCGGAGCGGGACACCGGCAGGCAGGACACGGCCGCCGGCCCTCTGCTGTTCACCCCCGCGCACACCCCGCGCGTCCCGCCCCGGCCCGCGCGCCCCGCTCCCGCGGCCGGTCACGCGCCGCCCGCCGCCGCGCACGTCCCGGCGGACCTGGGGAGGGCTCCGCCCGGCGCCTCCAGCACCTGAGCCGTCCCCCATTCTTTCCGCTTTCCGCGTGCCCGCCGACGGGCACGTGTGCCTTGCTGGAGGCATCTGTGAAACGTCCCGCCCGCGTCAGGGCGTTGTTCGCGCTCGCCGTGATCGCCGTGTCCGTGTTCGTCGCCGTCACCGTCCCCGTCCGTCTCGGACTGGACCTGCGGGGCGGCACCCAGATCGTGCTGGAGACCCGTTCCACCGAGACCCTGGAGGCCGACGCCGAGGCCACCGACCGCACCCTGGAGGTGCTGCGCGGCCGGATCGACGCCCTCGGCGTCGCCGAGCCCACCATCGTCCGCTCCGGCGACCAGCGGATCATCGTCGAGCTGCCGGGCGTGCAGGACCCGCGGAAGGCGGCCGACGTGCTGGGCCGCACCGCGCAACTCTCGGTGCATCCCGTGAAGGGGCCGGGCACGGGGGACGCGACGAAGCCGCCGCAGGGCGAGCGGGTGCTGCCCGACGAGTCGGGCGAGCGGCTGCACCTCGGCAAGGCCGCGCTCAGCGGCCAGGACGTCAAGAGCGCCGAGTCCCGCTTCGACCCGCAGAGCGGCGCCGGCTGGCACGTCACCGTCGACTTCGAGGACGCCAAGGGCTGGGCCCGGCTGACCGGTGAGGCCGCCTGCCACCCGGCGGGCGACCCGCAGCGCCGGGTGGCCATCGTCCTCGACAACAAGATCATCTCTTCGCCGCAGGTCGACCCGTCGGTGGCGTGCGGCGCGGGCATCACGGGCGGGTCCACGCAGATCACCGGCTCGTTCACCAGCGACGAGGCGAAGGAGCTCGCGCTGCTGGTGCACGGCGGCGCGCTGCCGGTGCCGGTGGAGACGGTGGAGCAGCGGACCGTCGGCCCGACGCTGGGCGCCGAGGCCATCCGCGCCAGCGCCTGGGCCGCCGTGGTCGGCACCGCCCTCACGGCGCTGTTCGTGCTCGTCGTCTACCGCCTCATGGGCTTCCTCGCGATCGTGGCCCTGCTCTGCTACGGCCTGATCTCCTACGCCGGTCTCGCCGCCCTCGGCGCGACGCTGACGCTGCCCGGCCTCGCCGGTTTCGTGCTGGCCATCGGCATGGCCGTGGACGCGAACGTGCTGGTCTTCGAACGCGCCCGGGAGGAGTACGCCAAACGCAACCGGCCCAGCGGCCGCTCGGCCCTGACCGCCGGTTTCAAGGGCGCGTTCAGCGCGATCGCGGACTCCAACGTGACCACGCTGATCGCGGCGGCGCTGCTGTTCGTGCTGGCGTCCGGCCCGGTGAAGGGCTTCGGCGTCACGCTCGGCATCGGTGTGCTGGCGTCCATGATCAGCGCCCTGGTCATCACCCGGGTGCTCGCCGAGTTCGCGGTGGCGCGCCGCTGGGTGCACCGGCGTCCGGCGGTCACCGGTCTTGCCTCCGTCGGCCGGGTCCGCGCCTACCTCACCCGCCGCGACCCGCAGCTGATGCGGCGTCCCCGCCGTTGGCTGGCCGTCTCCGCGGTCGTCCTGGCCGTCGCCACCGCGGGCATCTTCGTGCGCGGGCTGAACTTCGGCGTGGAGTTCACCGGCGGCCGGCTGATCGAGTACTCCACCGAGCAGACCGTGGACCCGGACCGGGCGCGCGCCGCGCTCGCCGACGCCGGTTTCCCGCAGGCGGTCGTGCAGACCTCCGGGGACAGCGGTCTGACGGTGCGCACCGAGGAGCTGACCAACGAGGAGGCGGTGAAGGTCGAGGAGACCGTCGCCGAGGTCGGCGGCGGCGCGGAGAAGGTCCGCGACGAACTGATCGGCCCGAGCCTCGGCGACGAGCTGCGGCGCAACGCGCTGATCGCGCTCGGGCTCGCCCTCACCGCCCAGCTGCTGTATCTCGCCGTGCGGTTCCGGTGGATGTTCGGCGCGGGCGCGGTGGCCGCGCTGGCGCACGACGTGGTGATCCTCACCGGCATCTTCGCCTGGCTGGGCAAGCCGGTCGACGGCGTGTTCCTGGCGGCGCTGCTCACGGTGATCGGCTACTCGGTGAACGACTCCGTGGTGGTCTTCGACCGCATCCGGGAACTGTGGCGCAAGGACGCGAAGGCCCCGCTGGCGCAGGTCACCAACCAGGCGATCCTGCAGACGGTGCCGCGGACGGTGAACACGGGCATCGGCGTGATCTTCATCCTGGCCGCGCTGGCTCTGCTCGGCGGCGACTCGCTGACGGACTTCGCCCTGGCGCTGCTCATCGGGATGGTCGTCGGCACGTACTCCTCGGTGCTCACCGCGTCCCCCCTCGCGATCGAGCTGGACGCGAGGACGGGCGGCCGTCCCCGCGGCCGAGTCCCGTCCCGCCGCGCACCGGCCGACCCGGACGGACGGAAGGAGCAGACGGCGACGAGCGGACGCCGCTCGTAACACCGCGGAACGCCGCCGCGGCCCGGAGCCGCGGCGGCGTTCCTGTCGGTGCGTTCGTCGGGCAGGTCACGTCGGCCAACCCACCCACTGCGGGTCGCAGCCGGCAACGCCGCCGTCGTCCGGATGCTCCGGCAGGCCGGACACCCCTGGGCGCAGGAACAGCACCAGCACACCGCGGGCTGCGGCCATCTGCAGAAAAAGGCGGGGCCGACCCGGCCGAACTCGAGCACCTCGTGCCTGAGGGGGTCGAGCACTCGGCGAGCTACGTGCAGACGGACAGGACCACCTCCGTGATCACCCCGGTCACGGCCCCTCAGGGATTCCCCGCCGGAGATGCGCTGACCTCGCCGGCCGCGTGACGGGCCGCCCACCTCACCGGCGGCCCGTCCGTCGCGGCGGGAGCAGCCAGGGCGTACCCGTCACAGGCCGGCCCGCGCCGGCGCGTGCTCCTCCTCGAACTGCGTCCGGTACAGCTCCGCGTACCGCCCGCCCGCATCCAGCAGCTCCTCGTGGGTGCCGCGTTCGACCACGCGGCCGCCCTCGACCACGAGGATCAGGTCGGCGGCCCGCACGGTCGACAGACGGTGCGCGATCACCAGCGCAGTCCTCCCCTCCAGCGCCTCCCCCAGCGCTTCCTGGACCGCAGCCTCGGACGTGTTGTCGAGGTGGGCCGTCGCCTCGTCGAGGACCACGACCCGCTGCCGTGCCAGCAGCAGCCGCGCGATCGTCATCCGCTGCCGCTCCCCGCCCGACAGCCGGTACCCCCGCTCCCCCACGACCGTGTCGAGCCCGTCGGGCAGCGCCCGCACCAACGCGTCCAGGCGCGCCCGGCGCAACGCGTCCCACAGTTCCTCCTCGCCCGCGTCCGGCCGCGCCAGCAGCAGGTTGGCGCGGACCGTGTCGTGGAAGAGGTGACCGTCCTGCGTCACCATCCCGACCGTGGCCCGCAGCGACGCCGCGCTCAGGTCCCGTACGTCGGCACCGCCCACGCGGACCGCCCCCGCGTCGACGTCGTAGAGCCGTGGCAGCAGCGCGGCGACGGTCGACTTGCCCGCGCCCGAGGAGCCGACGAGGGCGACGGTCTGCCCGGGTTCGGCGCGGAAGGAGACACCGTGCAGCACCTCCTCGCCGCCACGCGTGTCGAGAGCGGCGACCTCCTCCAGGGAGGCGAGGGAGACCTTGTCGGCGGACGGATAACCGAAGCGGACGTCGTCGAACTCCACGGCGACCGGGCCCTCGGGCACCTCGCGGGCGTCGGGCCTCTCCCGGATCAGCGGGTCGAGGTCCAGCACCTCGAAGACCCGCTCGAAGCTCACCAGCGCGCTCATGACCTCCACCCGCGCCCCGGCCAGGGAGGTGAGGGGCGCGTAGAGGCGGGTGAGCAGCAGGGCGAGGGCGACGACCGCGCCTGCGTCGAGGGAGCCGGAGAGCGCGAGCCGGCCGCCGAGGCCGTACACCAGCGCGAGGGCGAGGGCGGAGACCAGGGTGAGGGCAGTGATGAACACCGTCTGGGCGGTGGCCGTCCGCACGCCGATGTCGCGGACCCGGCGTGCCCGTACCGCGAACTCCTCGGACTCCTCCTCGGGCCGCCCGAACAGCTTCACCAGGGTGGCGCCGGGCGCGGAGAACCGCTCCGTCATCCGCGTGCCCATGGCCGCGTGAGGGTGGCGGCCTCACGCTGGAGACCGGCCATCCGGCGGCCCATGCGCCGCGCGGGGATCACGAAGACGGGGAGCAGGACCAGCGCCAGCAGGGTGATCTGCCAGGACAGGGTGAGCATCACGCCGAGGGTCAGGACCAGGGTGACGGCGTTGGCGACCACGGTGGAGAGGGTGGAGCTGAACGCCCGCTGGGCTCCGATGACGTCGTTGTTGAGACGGGAGACGAGCGCGCCCGTACGGGTGCGTGTGAAGAACGCGACCGGCATCCGCTGCACGTGGTCGAAGACCGCCGTCCGCAGCCCCAGGATGAGATCCTCGCCGAGCGCCGCCGACAGCCGGCGGCCCAGCACGCCGAGGGCCGCCTCCACGACCGCGATCAGCGCGATCAGCAGCGCCAGACGCACCACCGTGTCCGGGTCGCCGCCGGACACGATCGTGTTGACCACCCGCCCGGCGAGCACGGGCGTGGCCACGGCGAGCGCCGCGGTCGCCGTGCCGAGCAGCAGGAACAGGATCAGCTTGCGGCGGTGGGGGCGGGCGAAGGCGCCGATGCGGCGCAGGGTGTCCCGGGTGACGGGCCGGCGCTCGTCCTCGGCGGTCATGACGCTGCGCAGTTGCGCCCACGCGGTGGTCTCCATGCTCATGACGGAGACGCTATGACCTCAACCATGATTGGGGTCAAGGACGCTCCCGTTCCGCCGCCCCGGCCCGCGGGCCGGGGCCGTCGCCCCGCATCCGGCTTGCCGCAACTCTCCGTTCGCCCGCGACGTTCATCCTCCGTGGACATGACGGTGACGATCCGCCGGGTGCTGTGCGTGCTGCCGCTGCTGCTCGTGGCCGTGGTCGCCGTACAACAGCGGGAAGTGCTGGCCGAGGGGCTGGGGCTGGTGACGACCGCCCGGTGGCCGTGGCTGCTGGCCGCGGCCGGTCTGACGTGTCTGACCTGGCCGGCCGCCGCGTGCACCAGGCAGGGCGCCGTGCTCGAACGGCTGCCCGGACGGCGGCTGGTGGCCACGCAGTTCGCGGCGGGCGCGGCGAACCACCTGCTGCCCACGGGGCTGGGGGCGAGCGCGGTCAACCTGCGGTTCATGACGGTGTGCGGACTGAGCACGGCCCGGTCCTCGGCCGCCCTGGCGCTGTATCTGCTCGCGGAGAGCGTCGGGCGGGTGGGGCTGCTTGCCGCGCTGCTGGTGACGTTCCCCGACGCGCTGCCGTTCGGGTCGCTGCTGCCGGACGAGGCGCCGGTCGGGCCGCTCCTCGTGGCGGGTGCGGTGCTGGTGCTGCTGGTGGGCGGGCTCACCGCCGTACGGCGGGTGCGGACGGTGGTGGCCGGGTTCCTGCGGACGGCGCTGGGCGAGGCGCGTTCGGTGCACGCCCGGCCCGCACGGGCGGTGGCGCTGTGGGGCGGGGCGCTGGCCTTCCCGGCGCTCCAGGCGGGCGTACTGGTCCTGGTGGCACGGGCGTTCGGTCTCGCGGTCCCGTCCGCGCATCTGGCGGTCGCGTACCTGGCGGCCACGGTGGCGGTGGCGCTGGTGCCCACCCCGGGCGGGATCGGCTCCGTGGAGGCGGCGCTGGTCGTGGCGCTGGTGGCGGCCGGCGGGGCGGCGGCGCCGGCCACGGCGGTCGTGGTGGTGTTCCGGCTGCTCACGGTGTGGCTGCCGCTGCTGCCGGGCGCGCTGACACTCGCGGCACTGGTGCGGATGAAGGTGATCTGACGTGCGGGACGGGTGAGGTGGTACGCGGGACGGGTAGGGTCCCGGTCCCACTCACGGAAGGGACCTTGTCATGCCGGTACGGAGCGAACGCCGGGGAGCCGTCACCACGGTGGTGCTCTCCCGCCCCGAGGCGCGCAACGCGGTGGACGGGCCGACGGCCGCCGAACTCGCCGACGCCTTCCGCGCGTTCGAGGCGGACGACGAGGCGCGGGCGGCGGTGCTGTGGGGCGAGGGCGGCACGTTCTGCGCGGGCGCCGACCTGAAGGCGCTGGGCACGGAGCGCGCCAACCGGGTGACCGAGGACGGCGACGGGCCGATGGGGCCGACCCGGCTGCGGCTGTCCAAGCCGGTGATCGCGGCGGTGGCCGGGCACGCCGTGGCGGGCGGTCTGGAGCTGGCGCTCTGGTGCGACCTGCGGGTGGCCGAGGAGGACGCCGTGTTCGGTGTGTTCTGCCGCCGGTGGGGCGTGCCGCTGATCGACGGCGGCACGGTGCGGCTGCCCCGGCTGATCGGTACGAGCAGGGCGATGGACATGATCCTCACCGGCCGTCCGGTGCCGGCCGCCGAGGCGCATGCGATGGGGCTCGCCAACCGGGTGGTGCCGGTGGGGCGGGCCCGCGAGGAGGCGGAGGAACTGGCGGCGTCGCTGGCCCGGTTCCCACAGGCTTGCCTGCGCTCCGACCGCGCGTCGGTGCTGGAGCAGGAGGGGCTGGGCGAGGAGGAGGCGCTCGCGGCCGAACTCCGGCACGGTTCTGCCGTGTTGGCGGAGAGCCTGGAGGGCGCGGCCCGGTTCGCGTCCGGGGCGGGGCGGCACGGGGCGCCCGACGGGTCGTGAGACGGCTGCGGGAGCGCCGGCTGGTACGAACACCCTTCTGGATACGGCAGGATGAGCGACGGTGCCCCCGCAGGTCAACGCGGGTGCGGCACCGGTGGATCCCGTATACCTCGAGCAGGTGACTCACGTGACACGACTTCACATACGGCTCTCGGCCCAGGAGAGACGGCCGTCGGCCCAGGGGTGCCCGGGAGGTGGGCGGTGACCCGCTCCCTCACCGTGGACGATCTGGTGCACGCCGGAATCGCCCTCGCCGCCGGCCTGCTGGCGGCGTTCCTGCTCCGCATGCTGCTGCGCTGGCTGGCGCGGCACGCCGAGCGCACCGCCTGGCGCGGCGACGACATCATGGTGGAGGCGCTGCGCACGGTCGCCCCGTGGGCGGCCATGGCGGGCGGGGCGGCCTCCGCGGCGGCGGCGCTGCCGCTGACCCGGGCCGTGCAGCACACGACCAACCAGGTGCTGACCCTGCTGGTCATCCTCGTCGCGACCGTGGCGACCGCCCGGGTGGTGGCGGACCTGGTCCGCTCGGTCACCCAGTCCCGGTCCGGAGTGGCCGGGTCGGCGACGATCTTCGTGAACATCACCCGGATCCTGGTCCTCGCGATCGGCTTCCTCATCGGACTGCAGACGCTGGGCATCTCCATCGCCCCGCTGCTCACCGCCCTCGGCGTGGGCGGTCTGGCGGTGGCGCTGGCGCTCCAGGACACGCTCGCGAACCTTTTCGCGGGCATCCACATCCTCGCCTCCAAGACCGTGCAGCCGGGCGACTACATCCGCCTCAGCAGCGGCGAGGAGGGGTACGTCGAGGACATCAACTGGCGCCAGACGACCGTCCGTGAGCTGTCCAACAACCTGGTGGTCATCCCCAACGGCCAGCTCGCCAAGACGAACATGACCAACTTCATGCGGCCCCAGCAGCAGCTCACCATCCTGGTCCAGGTCGGCGTGTCGTACGACAGCGACCTGGAACACGTGGAGCGGGTGACGAAGGAGGTCGTCGCGGACGTGATGACCGAGATCACCGGGGCGGTGCCTGAGCACGAGCCGGCGGTGCGGTTCCACACCTTCGGCGACTCGCGCATCGGGTTCACCGTGATCCTGGGCGTGGCGGAGTTCAGCGACCAGTACCGGATCAAGCACGAGTTCATCAAGCGGCTGCACCGGCGCTACCGCGAGGAGGGCATCCGGATCCCGTCGCCCGCGCGGACGGTCGCCCTTCAGCAGGGGACGGTGCTGATTCCGTCCCAGCGGGACGGGTCGGCGGCGGTGGACGACATGACCACCGGGCGGCCGGTCTGACGGTCGGCCCCGGGCCGTGGCGCGGATCGGCCGCCGCGGCCCGGCGCACCCGCCTCCGGCGGGTTCTCGAGTCTCCGCCCGGGCCCCGTTCGAGCGGTTCCCCGCGCCCCTGCGGGGCGCTCCCGGCGCGCCGCGCTCCCTCTCGCAGCCGTGCCCCGGCGAGGCGCTCCCCGGGAACTCGGCGTGGACCCCTGTCGAGCCCGGGGCCGTCACAAGATATCTTGATGTCGAGCAATGTTGCAGACGTGGAGCGGAGCACCCGGTGACTGACTCGACCATCATCTATACGCACACTGACGAGGCCCCGGCCCTGGCGACGTATTCCTTCCTGCCGGTGGTCCAGGCATACGCCTCGCAGGCGGGTGTCGCCGTGGAGACGCGGGACATCTCGCTCGCCGGGCGCATCATCGCCGTGTTCCCGGAGTACCTCACCGAGGACCAGCGCATCCCGGACGCCCTCGCCGAGCTCGGTGAGCTGGCGAAGACGCCCGCGGCCAACATCGTCAAGCTGCCGAACATCTCGGCGTCGATCCCGCAGCTCAAGGCCGCGATCGCCGAGCTGCAGGGCAAGGGCTACGCGCTGCCGGACTACCCGGACGACCCGAAGACCGACGAGGAGCGGGAGATCCAGGCCCGCTACGACAAGGTCAAGGGCTCGGCCGTCAACCCGGTCCTGCGTGAGGGCAACTCCGACCGCCGCGCCCCCGCCTCGGTGAAGAACTACGCCAAGAACCACCCGCACCGCATGGGCGCCTGGTCCTCCGAGTCCAGGACCAACGTCGCCACCATGGGCCAGGACGACTTCCGCTCCACCGAGAAGTCCGTCGTGATCGCCGAGGACGGCGCGCTGCGCATCGAGCTCAAGGGCGACGACGGCTCCACGACCGTGCTGCGCGAGTCGGTGCCGGTCCTCAAGGGCGAGGTCGTCGACGCCTCCGTGATGCGCGTCGCCGCGCTGCGCGAGTTCCTCACCGCGCAGGTCGCCCGCGCCAAGCAGGAGGGCGTGCTGTTCTCCGTGCACCTGAAGGCCACGATGATGAAGGTCTCCGACCCCATCGTCTTCGGCCACGTGGTGCGCGCCTTCTTCCCGAAGACGTTCGCGAAGTACGGCGACAAGCTCGCCGCCGCCGGTCTGACCCCGAACGACGGTCTGGGCGGCATCTACAAGGGCCTGGAGAGCCTGCCCGAGGGCGCCGAGATCAAGGCGTCCTTCGACGCCGAGCTCGCCGAGGGCCCGGACCTGGCGATGGTCGACTCCGACAAGGGCATCACGAACCTGCACGTCCCCTCGGACGTCATCGTGGACGCCTCCATGCCGGCCATGATCCGCACCTCCGGCCACATGTGGGGCCCCGACGGTCAGGAGGCCGACACCCTCGCGGTGCTCCCGGACTCCTCCTACGCGGGCGTCTACCAGGCCGTGATCGACGACTGCCGCGCCAACGGCGCCTACGACCCGTCCACCATGGGCTCGGTCCCGAACGTCGGCCTGATGGCGCAGAAGGCCGAGGAGTACGGCAGCCACGACAAGACCTTCGAGATCCCCGTCACCGGCACCGTCCGCCTGGTCGACGCCAACGGCGACGCCGTCATCGAGCAGGCCGTGTCCGCCGGTGACATCTTCCGCGCCTGCCAGACCAAGGACGCGCCGATCCGCGACTGGGTGAAGCTGGCCGTCACCCGCGCCCGCGCCACCGGCGACCCGGCCGTCTTCTGGCTGGACGAGACCCGCGCGCACGACGCCAACCTGATCGCCAAGGTGAAGCAGTACCTGCCGGAGCACGACACCGAGGGCCTGGACATCCGGATCCTCGCCCCGGTCGAGGCGACCAAGCTGTCGGTTGAGCGCATCCGCCGCGGCGAGAACACCATCTCGGTCACCGGCAACGTGCTGCGCGACTACCTGACCGACCTGTTCCCGATCCTGGAGCTGGGCACCAGCGCCAAGATGCTGTCGGTCGTCCCGCTGATGGCGGGCGGCGGCCTCTTCGAGACCGGCGCGGGCGGCTCGGCGCCGAAGCACGTGCAGCAGCTCGTCAAGGAGAACTACCTGCGCTGGGACTCCCTCGGTGAGTTCTTCGCACTGGTGCCGTCGTTCGAGCAGTACGCCTCCACGACCGGCAACGCGCACGCCAAGGTGCTCGCCGACACCCTCGACCGCGCCACGGCGACGTTCCTCAACGAGGACAAGTCCCCGACCCGTCGCGTCGGCGGCATCGACAACCGCGGCAGCCACTTCTACCTGTCCCTGTACTGGGCTCAGGAGCTGGCCGCGCAGACCGAGGACGCGGACCTCGCGAAGGCGTTCGCGCCGCTCGCCGAGACCCTCGCGGCCAACGAGGCGAAGATCGTCGAGGAGCTGGCCGCCGTCCAGGGCAAGCCGGCCGAGATCGGCGGCTACTACCAGCCCGACCCGGCGAAGGCCGCCGCGGTCATGCGCCCGTCCACCACGTGGAACGAGGCGCTGGCGTCCCTGAGCTGATCCGGACGACCCTGGGCTCCGCCCCGGCCGGCAACCTGCCCGGCCGGGGCGGAGCCGTGTCCGGTGGCCTGGGCGGGGCTCCCCGAATCCTGGGTGAGGGGAGCGGCCGGTGCCTCAGGGGCCTGACGGAAAGCCTCCGGGGCCTGGCCGAAGAGCGTCCGGACCTGGCCGGAGAGCGTCCGGGGCCGGCCGGAGAGCGTCCGGGCCTGGCCGGAGAGCGTCCGGGGCCGGGTGGGGACGTCCAGGGCCGTTGTCAGTGACGTGTGGCACCTTGATCGTCGTACTTCACCGACAGCACCTTTGGAGCAGCGCATGACCGTCGTGCCGCCCTCGTTCGACCTCCTCCCCGGCGACGCCGCCTCCCCCGTGATCCTGCATGTGCCGCACTCGGCGCGGGAGATCCCGGACGACGTACGGTCCGGGATCGTCCTGGACGACGCCGTGCTGGAGCGCGAACTGGACCACATCACCGACGCGCACACCGCGGCGATCGCCGAGGAGGCGGCCCGGGCGGCCGGGGTCACGCCGTGGCGGTTCGTGAACCGGCTGTCGCGGCTGGTCGTGGACCCGGAGCGGTTCCCGGACGAGCGGGAGGAGATGCTCGCCGTCGGCCTGGGCGCGGTCTACACGCGGACCACGCACAAGGACGCCCTCCGCCCCGACGGCTTCGACGCGGGCCCGCTGATCGAGCGGTACTTCCTCCCGTACGCGTCGGCGATGACGGAGGCGGTGTCTGACCGGCTCGCGGCGACGGGACGCTGCGTGATCGTCGACGTGCACTCGTACCCGACGGCCCCGCTCCCCTACGAGCTCCACGCCGACGGGCCCCGGCCCCCGGTCTGCCTCGGCACCGACCCCTTCCACACCCCGCCCGCCCTCCTCGACGCGGCGCGTGAGGCGTTCGCCCGGTGCGGCGAGACGGGCCTGGACAGCCCTTTCGCGGGCACGTACGTCCCGCTCAGGTACTACGGCAAGCGGGCGGAGGTGACGGCCCTGATGGTGGAGATCCGCCGCGACACGTACATGACGGAGCCGGGCGGCCCGGCCCACGAGGGAGTGACGCGCCTGGCGTCGGCGCTGGCCTCCCTGATTGACGCGGTGTGAGGCGACAACGGGCCGCTTGCGGGTCAGGCGCCCCGGCCTCAGGCGGCGGTCAGCCACCCCGGCCGGGACACGACGCGCCTCCCGCGCGCCCTCGACGGGCGTCCCCGGTATCCGCCGCAGGAGGACCGGAACCACAGGCGCTCGCCTGGACAGCTCACGCGTCCGTCCGGGAGCGCGGCGCCTCTCGAAGACGGCCCGGGGGAGCGGCAGCCGCACGCGTCCGCCGGGCCGCACGGCTCACCGCCACGCGCGCCCACCGCCCCTGAAGGACGCGCTGCTCAGACGCGGAGCCACTCCGTCATCACGGTCTCGCCGGTCGTGTGCAGCCGCAGGGCGAACGGCCCGGCCGGGGTCACCGTGGCCGTGAAGCGGCCCATGTCGTCGGCCGTGGTGGTCGCCGCCGGGTGGGGGCCCGTGAGGACGTCGATACGGGCGGGCGCCGGAGGGAGGACCTGACCGATCAGGCCCTCGTCCGTCAGTTCGACGTCCAGTGTCGTCTCCCCCGCGCTGAACGTCAGCATGCGCGGAGCCGCCGCCGCGCCCCGCACGGGGATCGCGTCGACGAGCGAGTCGAAGGTCAGCTCGGCGACCCGCGCCTCCAGGTCCCGCAGCGCGAAGGCGTCCACGGCGCTCTGGAGCAGCGCCGGCGGCACCGGGTCCAGGAGGGACGCGGCCTGCCGCAGCTCCTCCTCCAGCAGTTCCTCCTCGACGCCGGGGCCGTCGCCGAAGCCCTTGCCGCTGCTGATGTCGTCGCTCATACCGTCCCCCGTGACTCCAGCCGGGCCCTCAACCGGCGCAGGCAGCGCTGGCGCATCGGCCCGATGCTGCCCACCGCGATGTCGAGCGCGGCGGACACCTCCTGATAGCTGGGCGGCGGAGACGCGATCAGCACGCGCAGCAACTGCCTGCACCGCTCGCCCAGTTCCTCGAACGCCTGCCACAACCGCCGTACCCGCTCCCCCTGCGCGGCGGCCTCCTCCGTCTCCAGCAGCGCCTGTTCGGGCTCGCCGTCCTCGCTGACCGTGTCGAGCATGTGCGGGTCGTCCGTCAGGACCAGCCGCCGCGCGTGGCGGTGCACCTTCAGGCACTCGTGACGCGCGGTGCTGGCCAGCCAGGAGCCCGCCTTCTCCGGCTCCCGGATGCGGTCCAGATGCTGGGTGAAGCGGAACCAGACGGTCTGGTACACCTCGTGGGCGTCGGCGTCGGACAACCGGTGCGCGCGCACCACGGACCAGACCAGCGGGCCCAGCCCCTCCACGATCGCCTTCCAGGCCGCCGCGTCTCCGTCGACAGCGGACCGGACCAACGCGCCGACTTCCGAACGCTCCACGGTGCCACCCCTCGTGTACGGCACGTCATGGTACGCCGCGGAGGGGAAGATTCCGATCGTCATGGCCGCGCGGTGGGGGCCGGGACGCGCACGGGGCGCCAGGTGGGCGGCAGCAGCGCCGCCTTGTGCGTCCCGCGTACGTCCACGAACTCGTCGACGGCGTCGAGAAGTTGCCGACGGGCCACGCGTGGGTCGCGCTCCCCGCGGGCCACCATGTGGGAAGCGATCATGCCGGCCGCGACGGGGGTGGCGAACGAGGTGCCGCTCCACTGCGCGAGCCCTTCGAACATCACCTGATCCGGCTTGGCGGTGCCGCCGTCCTCGCTCAACACGCCTGTGTGGCGCGGGTGGTGACAGGTGCAGACGTAGTCGGAGCCGTAGCGGCAGGCGTCGTAGGTGGAGTGCTGGTACACGTACGGGACGGGCGTCTCGAAGCCGGTGAGGGCGCTGGTCAGCCGTTCGCCGGGGGCGTACGCCTTCACCCAGCCGCCGTGGTTGCTGAAGCAGGCGCCGGCCTCGCCGTCCGCGCGCAGCGCGCCGACCGACAGCACGGCGTCCTCGTATCCGGGCAGGTCCGCGTAGGCGGCCGGCCAGAACGGCGTGGCGCTGCCGTTGTTGCCCGCGCAGGCGACCAGCAGCGTGCGCTGCCGGCGCAGTTCGCGCATGAAGGCGTCGACGCCGAGGAGTCCGTCGGTGCGGCCGTTGGACGTGCCGGCGGAGAGGCTGAGGACGTCCGGCCAGCCGCCCGCCTCGACGGCGTCGAAGAGTTTCTCGCCGAACTCGTGCTCCAGCACCGCCCCCGCGTCGTTGAGCGCGCCGCTGACGGTGATGTCGGTGTGCGGGGCGACGGCGGCGACCAGTCCGGCGATGAACGTGCCGTGTCCGCAGTACTGCTGGAGGATCCCGTCGTCGTCGCACTCGGCGACCTGCGCGTCCCCCACGGTGCGGGCGAGCGGCGGGTAGGAGCGGTAGTCGTGCATCAGGCCGGTGTCGACGACCAGCACGCGCGCGGCGTCCTCGCCGGGTTCGCCGTCCGTCTCGGCGACGGCCGGGTTGGGCCGGGCATCGCGCGCCACGGGCACCGGCTCGTCGCCGGGGCAGGCGTTGACCGCGATGTGCACCACGTGGTTGCGGGTGACCATGCGGCGTCCGGCGCGGCCCTCCACCGCGGAGAGGGCGCGCAGGGCGCCGGAGACGGCAGGGTCGCCGCCGGCGTCGCCCTCGCCGGGGTCGGACACCTGGATGCGGACGACGCCGGAACGGTTGCCGGCGGGACCGAGACGGCGGACGCGGTCCGGGGCGCCCGCGGCGAAGGTGCGGAAGTGCCCGCGCACGGTGTCCTCGACGACCTGCGCCTCCTCCCCCTCGCGGGCGAGGACGACGCCCTTCTCGTAGAGGAACTCCCCCGCGTCGTCGGGTCCCACGGCCAGCGGGACGCCGGGCATGGAGCGCTGGATCTGCCGGAACTGCTCACGGAAGCGCTGGGGTGGCATGGCGTGGTCCTCCACTGGGGCGACGGGGCCGGAGCCGCGGAGCTGTCGTGATGAAGAGCCTCCGAGGGCTCCTTTGATACAACGCCGAACCTGTGGGGCGTGGTTGCGGACCACTACCATCGTGCAGGTGACAGCGGGAAGCGACGCGGTGCAGGACCTCCTTCCGCTGGTGTTCGCCGCCCCGGGCGAGGCACTGACGAAGGCGGAGTCCGTGCTGCGGCACCGCCCCGAGCCCCTGCACGCCTCCGTGGCGCATCAGGTGATCGGTATCTGGCAGCGGGACTTCGGGGACATGCGGCTCGCCCTGCGTCATCTGCGCCGGGCGCGGGACTGGGCGGCGCGGGCGGGTTCGGCGGACCGGGAGGCGGACGTCCTCGCCACCCTCGGGGTCGCGCTGGTGCACTCCGGTCGCACCCGGCAGGGCCTGGACGCCCTGGGCCGGGGCGTACGGCGCGGCACCGGCCACACCCGGGCCCGGGTGCTGTTCCGGCGGGCGTACTCGTGGTGGGTGCTGGGCCATCACAGGGAGGCGCTGGAGGACGTACGGCGGGCCGTGCCGGTGCTGCGGCAGGCGGGCGACGTGATCTGGACGGCGCGGGCGCTGACGCTGCGGGCGACGGTGCATCTGGCGCTGGGCGCGGTGGAGCGGGCCGAGGCGGACTTCGCGTCGGCGGAGGACCTGTGGGCGGTCACGGACCAGGAGCACGACAAGGCGGACGCGGTGGAGAGCCGAGGTCTCGCCGCCTTCCGTTCCGGTGACGTCCCGGCGGCGCTGCGGCTGCTGGACGAGGCGGAGGAGCGGTACGCGAAGCTGGGCACGCCGACGTTCATGCTGAGCATCCGGCGCTGCGAGGTGCTGATGGCCGCGGGACTCGCGGCGGAGGCACTGGCCGAGGCGGACACGGCGATCGCCGAACTGGACTCCATCGGCGGGCAGTCGACGCGGAAGGCGGAGCTGCTGCTGGCGGCCGCGCGGGCCGCCCGGCAGGCCGACGACCCGGCGACGGCGACGGCCCGCGCGGGGCTCGCCGTGCGGTTGTTCGCGGGGCAGCGGCGCGCCTGGTGGGAGGCGCACGCGCGGCTGGTGCTGATCGGGGCCCGCCACGCGGCCGGGAAGAAGTCGGGCCGGCTGGTCCGGGACGCGGCGGCGGTGGCGGAGCGGCTGGTGGAGCTCGGGGCGCCGGCCGCACCGGAGGCGCTCCTGCTGGCCGGGCGGATCGCGCTGGACCTGGGCCGGACGGCGGACGCGGAGCGGCATCTGGCGGTGGCCGCGCGCAGCCGGCACAACGGGCCTCCGCTCGCGCGGATGACGGGCTGGGCCGCGCAGGCGCTGCGCGCACGGGCGGCCGCGTCCACGCGGGGTGTGCTGGAGGCGTGCCGACGCGGACTGGACGTGCTGGACGACCACCGGATGACGCTGGGCGCGTCGGAGCTGCGGGCGCGCGCCACGACGCAGGGCGCGGAGCTGGCGGCGCTGGCGCAGCAGGCCGCGCTGCGGTCGGGCGGCACGCGGCGGCTGCTGGTGTGGAGCGAACGCTGGCGGGCCACCGCGCTGTCCGCGCCGCCGACCCGGCCGCCCGCCGACCCGGAGCTGCTGAGTCACATGACCGCCTACCGGGAGATCGCGGCGCGCGCCGAGGAGGCCCGGATGGAGGGCAGACCGGTGCCGGCCCTGGAGCGGGAGCAGCGCCGTCTGGAGCGGGCGATCCGCTCCCGCACCCTGCACATGCGGGGCGAGGCCCACGGCGACGACACCCGCTTCGACGTGGGCCGGCTGCTGGAGCAACTGGGCCACGGCATACGGCTGGTGGAGCTGGCGGTGGTCGACGGGCGGGTGCAGGTGCTGCTGTGCGGGCAAGGCCGGGTGCGGCGGTTCGAGGCGGGGTCGCTGGCGGCGGCCGAGACGGAGGCCGAGCACGTGCAGGCGGGGCTGCGGCGGCTGGCCCATCCGGGGGCGCAGGCGCGGCTGCCGGTGGTGGAGGCGGCGGGCCGCCGCCTGGAGGAGCTGCTGCTGGGGCCCGCCGCGGCGCACCTGGGCGACGGCCCGGTGGTGATCGTGCCGCCGGGGCGGCTGCACCGGGTGCCGTGGGCGCTGCTGCCGTCGCTGCGGGAACGGGTCGTCAGCGTGTCCCCGTCGGCGAGCAGCTGGCTGCGCGCGCGGGAGACACGGCCGCCGTGGGGCGGACGTCAGGTGCTGGTGCGCGGGCCGGGTCTGGCGACGGGCGGCGCGGAGGTGACCCGGCTGGCCGGCCGGTACGGCGGTGCGACGGTGCTGGAGCACCGGGACGCCACGGTGCCGCGGGTGCTCGCGGAGCTGGACGGGGCGGGGCTCGCGCACATCGCGGCGCACGGCACGTTCCGCACGGACGGTCCCATGTTCTCGTCCCTCCGGATGGCGGACGGCCCGCTGATCGTGCACGACTTCGAACGGCTCGGCCGCAGCCCGTACCGCATCATCCTGTCCTGCTGCGACACGGCTCGCTTCGCCACGGTCGGCGCGGACGAACTCCTCGGCCTGGTCACGGCG
The DNA here is from genome assembly GCF_043082785.1 of Streptomyces sp. NPDC014764. NCBI lineage: Bacteria > Bacillati > Actinomycetota > Actinomycetes > Kitasatosporales > Streptomycetaceae > Streptomyces > Streptomyces sp. NPDC014764. Next base: position 395,676 of record NZ_JBIBXY010000006.1, read on the forward strand.
TTGCTGCCGCTGGGCACGGCGGGCGTGGTGGCGTGCAGCGCGCCGGTCAACGACGCGGCGGTCGTCCCCCTGATGCTCGCCCTCCACGAGGGCCTGGCCGCGGGTCTCCCTCTCCCCGAGGCACTCCGCGACGCCCGGTCGGCGATGCCGGACGACGCCCTGCACCGGGCCACGGGGTGGGCCTTCACGGCTTTCGGGGCGGCGTGAGGACGGCCCGTGCGGGCCGGCCGGGGTGTCCAGGGCGCGGGCGGTGCGCGACCCCGCCGTACCGGTGGAACGGCCCGGTACCGGGTCGCCGTGCTGCCCGCGCTGTCCTACGACGCCGCACCTTGTCGGTCGCTCCGTGGACCGAGGCGGCGTACGGCCGCATGCCGGGGGCGCGTCGAGACGGTGCGCGCACTCCTGAGGCACGGGGCCGAGCCGAACCTCGGTGAGGACCACGGCACCGGGTGGTCACCGCCGTGGCCGTCGCCGCACTGGCCGTGTCCTGCCTGCCGTTGGCCGGCGACGGCACGGACACCGGGACGCGCACGGCGCCCGGCGCTCATGCACCTGGCCGTGGCGGCCGTACTGATCCCCGGACCGGCCGGCCGGCCTCGCGCTCACTCGTAGCGCGTGCGCAGCGATTCCCGCTCGATCTCCTCGATCTGCTCGACGGTCAGACCCGGCAGGTTCAGCTGCGCCAGCGTCACCTGGGCGCTGCTCGGCTGGGCGTCGGCGGGCAGCCACTTCTCGGGCTGCCAGGCGTTGCCGCGCATCAGCGACTTGGGGCAGTGCGGGTAGGCCTGTTCGATCCGCACCACGATCGCGGAGGCGGGCGGCTGGCCCACGGCGGTGAGCCGGCCGAGCAGTTCGGGGCGGGCCGAGACGAAGGCGTGCCCGTTGACGCGGAGCGTGGTCGTGCGGCCGGGGACGACGAAGAGCAGGCCGACCTGCCCGGTCTCCACCACGTTCTGCAGGGTGTCGAGCCGCTTGTTGCCCGTCGCGTCGGGGATCGCCAGCGTCCGGTCGTCCAGCACCGCGACGAACCCGGGCGGGCCCCCGCGCGGGGTCACGTCGGCGCGGCCCGCGGCGTCCGCGCTGCCGACGAGGACCAGCGAGGCGCAGCCGATCAACGCCCGAGTCTCGTCGGTGAGATGGTCGATTTCCTTGCGGACCGCGTTCTCGTTGGGCTGCGGATACAGCTCGCGCAACTGTTCCGTGCTGGTGAGGGCGTCCGCCTTCAGGGCGTCGTAGAGCAGGCCGGCGGTGGTCCCCGTGTCGGTGGTCATACGTACGACCCTAGAAGACGGCCTCGGTCCTGCGCAGAGCTCCGCGTGATTCCGCGCGGTGGGCACGGAATGCTTCGGGGGCCCGCCGGATGTACCGGCGGGCCCCTGATCCTCGCATCGTCGGGACGACAGGATTTGAACCTGCGACCCCTTGACCCCCAGTCAAGTGCGCTACCAAGCTGCGCCACGTCCCGATGCGACTCCCGCGGCGAACCGCGTGATCTCGCAGGTCAACCCTACCGTATGCGGAGGGGCGGGTGGGCCGGGGCCGTAGCCCGGCGAGCCCGCACATTTGTCCTGTCAAACGGTTGACAGGACACTCCGCCCGGCCCGAAGGTGGGCGGGCAGGACAGGACCCGGCCGGAGAGAGGCAGTCATGGTGGATGCGCTGGGCGTCGCCGTCGTCGGATTCGGCTGGATGGGGCGGGTGCACACCCAGGCCTACGCACGGGTGGCGCACCACTTCCCAGGGCTGCCGCTGCGGCCGCAACTGGTCGCCGTGGCCGAGGAGGTGCCGGGGCGGGCGGAGGAGGCCGCCGCGCAGTTCGGGTTCGCCTCGACCACCCGCGACTGGCGTGAGGTGGCCGCCGACCCCCGGGTGCGGGCGGTCAGCATCACCGCTCCGAACTTCCTGCACCGCGAGATCGGCGTGGCCATGGCCGAGGCCGGCAAGCACATCTGGATCGAGAAGCCGGTCGGGCTGACCGCGGAGGACGCGCGGGCGGTCGCGGACGCCGTCGCCAAGGCCGGCGTCCAGGGCGCGGTCGGCTTCAACTACCGCAACGCGCCCGCCGTGGAGGCCGCCCGCGAGCTGATCGCGTCCGGCGGCATCGGCCGGGTCACGCACGCCCGCGTGCGGCTGTTCAGCGACTACGCGGCCCACCCCGAGGGCGCGCTGACCTGGCGCTACGAGCGGGAGCGCGGCGGCAGCGGCGTGCTGGGCGACCTCGCCTCGCACGGGGCGGACCTGGCCCGCTTCCTGCTCGGCGACATCGCCTCCCTGACCGCCGACACGGCCATCTTCCTGCCCGAGCGGGCCCGCCCGGCCGGCGCCACCGCGGGGCACTCCCGTGCGACGGGCGGCGAGCTGGGCGCGGTGGAGAACGAGGACTACGTGAACTGCCTGCTGCGGTTCACCTCCGGCGCGCGGGGCGTGCTGGAGGCCTGCCGGGTCTCCGTGGGCGAGCAGAACAACTACGGCTTCGAGGTGCACGGCACCGAGGGGGCGGTGTTCTGGGACTTCCGCCGGATGAACGAACTGGGCGTCAGCCGCGGCACCGGCTACCAGGACCAGCCGGTGAGCACGGTGTACGTCGGGCCGGGCGACGGCGAGTTCGGCGCGTTCCAGCCCGGCGCGGCCAACGCCATGGGCTACGACGACCTGAAGGTGATCGAGGCGTACCGCTTCCTGCGGTCGGTCGCCGAGGGCGTCCCGTACGGCGCCACCCTCGCGGACGCGGTGCACAGCGCGGCCGTGCTGGACGCGATGGCGCGGTCGGTGGAGGACCGTGCGTGGGTGACGGTGGACGCGCCCGCGTGAGTGACCGGACGCTCATCTCGCCGCCGCATCCTCCTTCCGCCCCAGCCACACCTTCATCGGCACCAGTACCAGCCACCACCACATGGCGGCAGGCCCCACCACCAGAGCCAGGGGAATGGTGATCAGAAACACCGCCACCATGGCCCCCAGGTCGACGGCGTAGAGGAACTCGTTCCGCAGGGGTTCGGCGTCGCCGTGCAGCCAGGGCCGGCGGGCGACGACGACGGCGAGGGCGAGGTGCACCGCGCCGAGGGAGGCCACCGCCGCCGAGTAGATGACGACGGAGGCGCTTTCGTCGCCGTACTCGGAGACCAGGGCGGTGGGGAACGGCAGCAGCGCGGCGAGGCCCAGGCCCAGGACGGTCAGCCAGATCACGTCGGCGTCCACCAGCCGCACCCGGTGGAAGATCGCCCGGTGGTCGCGCCAGAAGCCGGCCAGCACGGCGATGCTGATCGCGTAGGCGCCCAGATTGGGCAGGACGTCACCGAGCGCCTGGTGGAACTCGTCGGTGTCCAGTCCCTGCGGTACCTGGATGTCGAGGACCAGCAGGGTGATGGCGATGGCGAACACGCCGTCGGACAGCGCCAGCAGCCGGTCGGGCCCGCCTTCCGTGGTCGGTCTCCTCATGCGCACGACGGTAGGCACGGCCGCCCCGGCGGGCGGGGCTACACGCCAGGCGGGTCACCCGGCCACGGCGGGCGCGGGCATGTTGTAGGGCGTGACCACCTGGATCGCGGACGGCAGGGTGGGCCCGGCGGGCGGCAGCGCGCCGTGCGCGCGCATCACGACGTGGCAGGCCTCGCGCAGGTCGTGGCGCAGGTCGTGGTGGAGGACGGCGGACAGCCGGTGCTCGCGCAGCAGCCGGGTGTTGTCGTGGTCGAGGTCGTGCGCGACGAACACGGCGCATTCACGTCCGGCGTCCTCGAAGGCGCGCAGGGTGGCGATGTTGCCGCCGCCGATCGAGTAGACGGCGCGGATCTCCGGGTCGCGGGCCAGGGCGGCGCGGACCAGGTCGTACTGGGTGGCGTCCAGGCCCTGGCCCTCGGCGATCTCGACGAGGGTGCGCCCGGGGTGGCGGACGCGCATGGTGCTGCGGAAACCCATCTCGCGCTCCTCCTCGTTGCGGAAGAATCCGCTGGAGAGGCTGGTGAGCACATTGCCGGGCCGGTCGCCGAGCCACTGGCCCATGAGGTAGGCGGCGGTGGCGCCGGCCGCGCGGTTGTCGCTGCCGACATGGCCGATCCGGGCGCTGACCGGCAGGTCGGTCACCAGGGTCACGACCGGGATGCCGGCCGCGGCGAGCCGGCCGACGGCGGCGGTGATCTCGGGGACGTCGGGCGCCTTGAGCAGTACGCCCTGCGAGCCGCGGCGGGCGATCCGGTCGAGGACCGCGACCAGTTCCTCGGCCGGCCCGGTCTCCCGGAAGTGGAAGCGGGAGCGCACCACCGCCGGGTGCAGGGACGGCAGTTCGGCCTCCAGGGCGGCGCGGACGGCCGTCGAGAACCGCTCCGGCGACTGCATGACGATGTCCACCATGAACGTCCGGCCGACCAGGCGGACCTGGGTGCGCTGCCGGTCCAGGTCGGCGATGGCCCGGTGCACCTCACGCGCGGTGCTCTCCCGCACCCCGCCCCGGCCGTTGAGGACCCGGTCCACGGTGGCCTCGCTCAGTCCGGCCTGACGTGCGATTTCACGGATCGGGAAGGGGTGCCCCATGCGACTGCTCCTGAGGGGTTTTTGATGGGTTCCTGATGGTGGTGCGAGGGGTTTGTTCTGACAAGAATGACATCACCAGCGTCGCTCCGTGACCCGAAGGGACGACTCCATGTCCGCATCGTCTTCCGTGCAGACCCCCGCGCCGGCCGCCTGGCTGTCGGAGCGGGACTGTGATCTGGACGCCTTCCGCGCCTTGGTCGAGCAGTCGACCGACGCCTCCTCGTACCCGCTGGCCTCCGCGGTCGAGCGGAACGTGCTGCTCTACGACGCCGAGCGGCTCGCGCTCGCCGACCGCCGCACCGCGCAGGCCGAGCTGGTCCGCGCCCTCGCCGACGGCCCCGGCATCGTGGCGATCCGCGGCGCCTTCTCCGACACCTCGGTGGTGGACCGGGCCACCGCCGTGTTCGACGCCCTGATCGCCCAGCAGCGGGCGTCGGGCGCCACCGCCGGCGACCACTTCGCGAAGCCGGGCGCCAACGACCGGGTGTGGAACGCGCTGGAGAAGGCCGCGCTGCACGACCCGGAGACGTTCGCCGACTACTACGCGAACGACATGGTCGCCCTGGTGTCCACGGCCTGGCTGGGCCCCGGCTACCAGGTGACCTCGCAGGTCAACGTGGTGAACCCGGGCGGTGCGGCGCAGACCGTGCACCGTGACTACCACCTGGGTTTCCTGTCGAACGAGACGGCCGCCGCCTACCCGGCGCACGTGCACCGCCTCTCCCCCGTGCTCACCCTCCAGGGCGCCGTCGCGCACTGCGACATGCCGGTGGAGTCCGGGCCGACGATGTACCTGCCGCACTCGCAGAAGTTCGGGCCCGGCTACCTCGCCTGGCGGCTGCCCGAGTTCCAGGCGTACTTCGACGACCACCACATCCAGCTCCCCCTGGCCAAGGGTGACGCGGTGTTCTTCAACCCGGCGCTGTTCCACGCCGCCGGCGCCAACCACTCGACGGACATCCGGCGCGCGGCCAACCTGCTCCAGGTGTCGTCCGCCTTCGGCCGGGCCATGGAGACCGTGGACCGCGAGGCCGTGGTGGGCGCCGTCTACCCGGTGCTGCTGGCCCGCAAGGCCGAGGGCGCCTCGGAGCAGTGGCTGGAGAACGTGATCGCGGCGAGCGCGGAGGGCTACCCGTTCCCCACCAACCTGGACAACGACCCGCCGGTCGACGGCCTCGCCCCGCCGTCCCAGGCCGACGTGGTACGCAGGGCGCTGCGCGAGGGCTCGACCCCCCGAGCCCTGCGCGACGAACTGCGGGCCGCGGCCGCCCGCCGCGCGAGCTGACCCGAAAGGACATCATGGGACTCCTCGACGACAAGGTCGTCCTCGTCAACGGCGGCAGCCAGGGTGTGGGTGCCGCCGTCGCACGGGCCGCGGTGCGCGAAGGCGCGGTCGTGGCGGTCAGCGGCCGCCGCCCGGAGGCGGGCGAGGCGCTGGTCGCCGAACTGGCCGGGCAGGGCGGCAAGGCCATGTTCGTACGGGCCGACCTGGCCGACGCCGAGCAGGCCAAGGACACGGTCGCCCAGGTGGTACAGGCGTACGGCCGCATCGACTGCCTGGTGAACTCCGCCGGACTGACCTCACGCGGCACGCTCCTGGACACCACACCCGACCTGTTCGACCAGCACATCGCGATCAACCTCAAGGCGCCGTTCTTCGCCATGCAGGCCGCCGTGGCGGACATGGTGCGGCGCGCCGAGCCCGGCACGATCGTCAACGTCATCACCTCCTCGGCGCACGGCGGACAGCCGTTCCTCGCCCCCTACGTCGCCGCCAAGGCGGGTCTGATGGGCCTGACCCGCAACGCGGCGCACGCCCACCGGTGGGACCGCATCCGCATCAACGGTCTGAACATCGGCTGGACCGCGACCGAGGGAGAGGACGCCACACAGCGCACCTTCCACGGCGCCGGCGACGACTGGCGGGAGCAGGCCGCCGCACGGCTGCCGATGGGCAAGCTCGGCCAGCCGGACGAGATCGCCGACTTCGTGGTCCTGCTGCTCTCCGACCGCTCCGGGGTGGTCACCGGCTCCGTCGTCGACTGGGACCAGAACGTCCTCGGCGGCCTCGACTGACCTGCCCCGCCCTCTCACCAAGGAGCACCACCACATGCGCATCGGAATCCTCGGCCTCGGCCGCATCGGCGCCTTCCACGCCGAGACCCTGTCCGGGCTCGACGCCGTCGAGTCCCTCGTCGTCTCCGACCCGTTCGCGGACGCCGCGAAGGCCGCCGCGGAGCGCTTCGGCGCGCAGGTCGCGGACTCCCCCGAGGCGGTGCTCGCGGCCGGTGTGGACGGCGTGGTCGTCGCCGCCGCGACCGACGCCCACCCGCACCTGATCACGGCCTGCGTCGAGGCGGGCGTCCCCGTCTTCTGCGAGAAACCGGTCGCCCGCACGATGACCGAGGGCGTCGAGGTGCTGAAGGCCGTCGCGGGCCGGGACGTGCCGGTCCAGATCGGCTACAACCGCCGCTTCGACACCGGCTTCGTGGCCGCCCGCTCCGCGGTCCGGGCAGGCGAGCTGGGCAAGCTCCACACCGTGCGCTCGACGACCCTGGACCCGGCACCGCCGCCCGCCGCGTACATCGCCGCGTCCGGGGGCATCTTCCGCGACTGCTCGGTGCACGACTTCGACATCATCCGCTGGGTGACCGGCCGCGAGGTGACCGAGGTGTACGCGGCCGGCGGCAACCGGGGCGCCGACTTCATCAAGGAGGCGGGCGACGCCGACACCACGGGCGCCATCCTCACCCTGGACGACGGCACCCTCGCGGTGGTCTCCAACAGCCGCCACAACGCCCGGGGTTACGACGTCCGCATGGAGATCCACGGCTTCACCGACTCCATCGCGGTGGGCCTGGAGGACAAGCTGCCGCTGCGCTCGGTCGAACCCGGCGTCACCTTCCCGGCGGGCGTGCCGCACGACTTCTTCATGGACCGCTTCACCGACGCCTACCGCGCCGAACTCCTCGCGTTCACCGAGGTGGTGGCGGGCTCCCGCCCGTCCCCGTGCACGATCGAGGACGCCCTCGAGGCGGGCTGGATCGCCGAGGCGTGCACACTGTCGCTGCACGAACACCGTCCCGTCACCCTCGAGGAGGTACGGCAGGCATGAGCGAGTCCGCTCCACTGCGCATCGGAATCCTGGGGGCCGCTCGCATCGCGGAGCGCGCCCTCGTCGCCCCGGCCCGGTCCGGCGGCCACCGCCTGGTCGCGGTGGCCGCCCGCGACCGCTCCCGCGCCGAGGCCTTCGCCGCCGCGCACGGTGTGGAGCGGACGCACAACTCCTACGCCGATCTCATCGCCGACCCCGAGGTCGAGGTGGTCTACAACCCGCTGGCCAACGGGCTCCACGGCCCGTGGAACCTGGCCGCGCTGGCGGCCGGCAAGCACGTCCTGACGGAGAAGCCGTCGGCGAGCAACGCAGCGGAGGCCCAGGAGGTACGGGAGGCCGCCGCGACGTCCGGCACGGTCTTCATGGAGGCCTTCCACTACCTCTTCCACCCGGTCACCCGGCGGCTTCACGAGCTGCTGGCCTCCGGCGAACTGGGCGAACTCCGGCACGCGGAGGCGATGGTGGCGATCCCCGCCCCCGAGCCCGACGACCCGCGCTGGTCCCTGCGTCTTGCCGGCGGCGCCCTGATGGACCTCGGCTGCTACGGCCTGCACGCCCTGCGCGTGCTCGCACCGTGGGCGGGCGGCGCACCGCGCCCGGTCGCGGCGCGGGCCGGGGAGCGGGCGGGCGCGCCGGGCGTGGACGAGTGGCTGGACGCCGACCTGTTGTTCCCGGGGGGCGCCACCGGCACGGCCCGCTGCCACATGGCGTACGACCGTCTGGAGATGAGCCTGCGTTTCGTCGGCACGCGGGGCGAGGCCACGGCCCCGAACTTCGTGCTGCCGCACCAGGACGACCGGGTCGTGATCCGCACCGGCGACGGCGAACGCACGGAGCATCTGGGCACGCGCTCGTCGTACGCGTACCAGCTGGAGGCCTTCGCCGCCCGGGTGCGGCGGGGGACGCCGATGCCTCTCGACGCGGTCGATGCGGTCGAGACGATGCGGCTGGTGGACGCGTGTTACACGGCGGCGGGGTTGGGGCCGCGGCCCCGCACGGAGCGCTGATCACGCCGGTACCGGTGTTGCTGTGGGCCGGGGGGTGGTCGGCGCACCTCGCCGCCAACGAGGTGCCGCCGCGCCCGCCCTCCCCACTCTCGGCTTCGCTCGAGCGGGAGGTATCCCCATCGCCCTGGGGGGCACGAATGCCCGCGGACTGCGCGGCGTGTGCCCGCCACCGGTGTCGGTGTGGCCGCACACGGCGGGGAGGGGACGGGGTGGGGGTGGGCGCCCGCAGCGGCTGGCGCGTCCGCACCGTTCACTTGCCGACAGGCACGATCGCGCCAGACCGAGGACGACCACCCCCACCGCGGCCCCGCACCACCCACCCGCCGTAGGCGCTACGCCCGCCCCCACCGACCGCAACCCTGCACCGCAGGCACGCGACCCCAGCCCCCACCGGACAGAACCCCGCGCCACAGGCGTCGGACCTAGGCCCTCACCCCCACAGCACCCCGCGCCGCAGACGCGTTACCTCACCCCCCACCGGCCTGACCTCAGCCCATTGCTGCCTTCACCGCGTCGCGCACCAGCGCCGCCTCGCGGGCCTTGCGGCGGGTGCGGTTGCGGCGGGCGAGGAGCACGATCGCGGAGACCGCCGCGATCAGCAGCAGCACGATCAGCGCAAGCGTCCACGGGACGGCCCACGCGCCCGCACTCGCCTCGACCGGCTTCAGCGGGGTCGTGGACCCGGAGGCGTCCGTCAGCAGGGGCAGCACCTTCGCGGTGGCCGTGAGCCGGACCCCCGGGGCGACGTCCGCCACAGGCACCGTCACCTTCCACCGCTCCCCCGGCAGCAGCGCGGGCGTGTCGGGCAGGTCGTCCGCGGCCGTGCGCAGCCATCCGAACGGCCCCCGCACGGCGACCTCCTGACGCCCGGAGAGCAGGGCGTTGCCCGTGTTGTGGACCGTGTAGGTGACGGTGGCCGAGCCCTTCGAGAAGGGGCCCGCGCTGCCGTGGTAGTCGAGGTGTACGTCCTCCACCGCGAGCCGCGGCTTCAGCTCGCCGCCGACCCGGACGGCGACACGGAGGCCGAGGCGCCGGTCGACGTTGATGCCGGCGGCGGTGTCGGCCTGCTTGAGGGAGGTGAGGAGGCCGCCCACGTGGTCGCCGGGGGTGGCGTTCTCGGGGACGGTGACGGTGAAGGGGACGTCGGCCGACTTGCCGGGCGCGACGGTGACGGCGGTGACCTTCGGACGGGTCCACGCGCCCACGCCGGTGGACTTCCTGTCGCGGGTGAGCAGGTCGAGCTGTCCGGCGTCGGTGGTGTAGCCGTCGGAGGCGTAGACGGCGAGCCGCAGCGGCGCCTTGCCGCGGTTGGTGACGACCATGGTGTCCTCGACCGTGCCGCCCGGGTTCACCGCGTAGCTGAAGCTGGAGCGGTCGTCGCCGTAGGCGTTGGCGCCGGTGCGGACCCGCCAGCTGACGTCGCCGTCGGCGGCCGCCGCGGGAGTCGGGTGCGCGCAGACGAGCGCGAGCACCGTCAGCAGGCCGAGGACGGCGGCGCGGACAAGCATGGGGAGGCGAACGGGAAGGCGGGGTGTCCATCGGGAGACGGCGAGCACGTGCATATGGGGGGTTCTCCAGGAGCGGGAGGCGTGGCGGGGCACACAAGGTGCGTGCCCCGCCACGCCGTCGGACGGATCAACTGCTCAGCGCGGTGATCGTGAGGGTCGCCCGGTAGGAGCCCTTCGCGACACTGTCCGGGATCTTCAGGTCCAGGTCGGCACCCAGCCGGGCCTCGCCCCGCGGGTGGCCCTGCTCGGCGGAGGCGAGCCCCCGCGAGACGGACAGACCGGCACCCTTGTCGTCGTAACCGGAGGCCACTGCGGAGGCCGCCTTGGCGCCCGCGCCGCCGTTGAGGACGTACGGCTTCCAGCCGAGGTAGGAGCCGGCGAAGTTCTTGCCGGCATCCTGGAAGTCACTGACGTTGGCCGAGACCGACCAGGGCGAGAGCGAGCGGCGGCTGTCGGTCACCCGGAGCGGGTTGATCTTGCCGGTGGCCTCGAAGTGGTCGCCGTCGCGCTCCTTGGCCGTACCGAGGTCGACCAGGCCGTTGTAGCCGTCGATGGTCCAGCCGAACTCGCCGGGCGCCGCGTCCGGGACGTTCACCTGGAGTGACTGCCCGTCACCGTTGTACGGGTGCACGGTGACCTTGTCGACCACCGAGCCGACCGGCTTGTCCGGGTTGGAGCAGGGGACGTTGCCGTTGTCGACGGCCGGGTTGGGCGCGTCGCAGGTGCCGGAGCGGACGTTCTCCAGGACCAGCTTGTCGGACCGTACCTTGACCCGGACGTACGACCGCACGTGCTCCTGGTTCTCCACCGAGTTGAACCAGAAGTTCTCCGGGTTGAGCGGGTCGGGGCCGTTGCCCTGGACGCCCGTGCCGGAGTTGTCGGGCTTCTTGATGTCGTAGTACTTCGAGCCCGAGGCGGAGTTGGCGGTCACGTAGATGACGCCGCCCGGGCCCGGGTAGACCTCGGCCTGGCCCGGCTGCTCCGTCGGATCGGCCTTCTGGCCGTTCTTGATGGCGTAGCTGCGCGAGTAGCTGTGGTCGTGGCCCTGCAGCACCATGTCGATGCCCAGGTCGGAGAACGCCGTGGTGAAGTCCTTGCGGCGGTCCTTGTTGCCCTGGTCGTAGGAGTGGCTGGCGGGCGAGTAGATGGAGTGGTGGTAGACCAGCACCTTCCACTTGGCTTCCGAGCCGTGCTTCTTGATGACGTCGGTGATGTACTCGACGTGCTGGGCGTCCTTGGTGTCGCTCTGGGCGTTGCTGTTGATGTCGATGAACAGCACATCCTTGTGGATGAACCAGTAGTCACCGCCGGACCGGGTCGCCGCGTCCTTGTCGTAGTACGCGTCGGACTTGTCGGTGTTGGGCGTGAAGTGGTGCTGCTCGTAGGCCTTGCCACCGACGTCGTGGTTGCCGATGGTCGCGGCGAGCGGGACCTGACGGAGCTGGTCGGGGCCGAGGAACGACGTCCACTGCTCCTCGTTGTTGGCGCTCTCGACGTGGTCGCCGCCGGACACGAGCAGTTCCGCGTCGGGGTTGGCCTCGGTTGCCACCTTGAGGGTGTCGGCCCAGCCGACGCCGTCCTTCCGCGCGTCGCCGCTGGAGCCGATCTGCGGGTCGCCGAGGAACAGGAAGTCGTAGTCGCCCTCGAAGTCACGCGTCTTGAAGGTGTAGGTCTTCGACCAGTTGCCCTCGGAACCGACCCGGTAGGAGTACTCGACGTTCTCCTTGAGCCCGGTGGCGGTGGCATGGCGGTTGAAGCCGCCGCTGGAGGCGATGTTGGCGCCGCCCGTGGCGGCGAAGGTGGCCGCGCCGGCGGGGAACTCGCCGCCGACGAGCGTGGCGGTGGGGGCGACCTGGAGCTCCTGCGCGGTGTCCGCCGAGGAGTACCAGGTGACGGTCCGCTGGGTCTCGTCCGCGCCGACGCCGAGGACGACGCCGGACAGTGCGGCGGAGTCGGCGGCGACGGCCGGGGCCGCCGCCCCGCTGCCGAGGGCCATGGTCAGTCCCAGGACGACCGTGGCGGCGCCGCCGGCGACACGGCGTCCGACGGAGCCGTCGGTCTGGGTCTTGCTGCTGGGTCTCATGCGTTCTTTCGTTCCTTGTGCGTTCATGAGTGCACGGATGTGGCGGTGTGAACGGTGTCGGCCCGCCATGAACCGGCGGGGAACGATCCGGCCGCCTTGCCTGAACGTTCCGTCAAGGGCGGTTCAGGTTTCGGTAATGCGCTGCACGCACCAGATCAGGCCCATGACGGCGACCCCGGCGGCGACGAGCCCGGTGACGAGGCGGCCCGCGCGGGGCGCTCGCCGCCGCAGGGCCGCCAGCGCCGGGAAGGTGAGCCCGATGAGCGCCAGCTGCACCGCCTCGATCCCGAGGTTGAACACCGCCAGCGACCAGAGCAGGGTCCAGGACCACGCCGCGTCGATGCCCAGCGCCCCCGCGAACCCGAGCCCGTGCACCAGCCCGAAGCAGAACACGACGGCGAGCCGGGTCCAGCCGGCCCGGTCGAGCCGGAAGTGGCCCCGCCCCGGCGTGGGCGGGCGGTCGGCCCGGCGGGCGAGCCGCCACAGGTGCCAGCCCGCGACGACGGCGATCGACGCGGCGATGACGGGTTCCACGACGCCCGCGGGGACGTCCACCACACCGAGCGCGGCGAGCAGGAAGGTGACCGAGTGGGCCAGCGTGAAGCTCGTCGCGGCGAGCACGACCTCGCGCGGGCTGCGCGAGCCCACGATCAGGGCCAGCAGGAACAGGATGTGGTCGATGCCGGTCAGCAGGTGCTCGGCGCCCAGGCGGAAGAACTCCGCGAACCGCTCGTACCAGGCCTGGTCGAGGGAGAAGGACGGGTGGGCGGCGTCGAGCGCGGCGCTGCCGGAGAGTCCGTCGACGGCGTACGTGACGATCGTCTTCGTGTCCTTGACGTACTGCTCCCGGTCGGGGAAGAGCGTGCTGCGCAGCACCGTTCCGTCGCCGTCCGCACAGGTCCAGTCGAGGACGAGGACGGCGTACGGGACGCCCTCGCGCCGGGTCATGGTGACGTCGCCCGCCCGGTGGGCGGTACAGGCCCGGCCCCCGGAGGTGAGAAAGAAGCGCCGGGTGACGTAGCCGACCGCGGCCTCCGCGTGGTCGTCGAGCACCCGGGCCCTGGTGCGGTCGTCGCCGTTCTCGAAGGCTGCCGTGCCCTCCCGGAAGAGGGCGTCGTCGTCCTCCGCGTCGGCGGCGGAGACGACGAGGAGGTCGTATTCGAGCTGCAGAGTGGTGCGGGGCCGGCCGTCGGTTTCGACGACGTCGGCGTACACGGTGGAGGTGAAGCCGTGCGCCTGTGCCTGCCCGCCGAACCCGGCGAGTGCGGCGACGGTCAGGCACAGGGTGAGAAGAGTGCGGCGAATCCGCTGTGACATGGTGCTCCTTCAGGTTTCCGGAGCACCGTGCGCGGGTGGGATGAACGGCGTCCGACGCGGCGGCGAAACGTCGGACAACAACCCGTTCCCGGGCCCTCGACGGGGTGGGTGAGGGCGTGCGGCGGCGCAGGATGGGGGCGCGCCCATCCGCGCACCACCGCACCCGCCACCGCTCAGAGGGACGATCGTCTTGCGCTCACCGCTTCGGGCCGCCGCCGCGCTGGCGGCGGTCGCCACCCTGGTCTCCGGATGCGCCTCGGCCGACAACTGGTCGCGGCCGCACGCCGCTCCCACCCCCGTGGGCGTGCTCGGACCGGGTTTCACCGACCCGACGGCCACCCCCACCCCGGAGGCGACGGTCACCCCACGCCCCGGGTCGTGGGACGGCGTGCACCCGCCGGAGGACTACCGGGTGGTGCTGCTGACCGCCGGGGACGACCGGCCGACCCGGGCGCTGGTGAAGGCCGTGCGGGACTGGGCCGAGGAGGAGGACGTCGACCTGCGCACGGTGACCGCCGACGACCCCGCCCGCTACGTCGCGTCGGTCCGCGAGGCGATCGACATGGGCCCGGACCTCGTCGTCGGCGCCGGCAACGACCTGGTGGACCCGCTCGCGGCCGTCACGCCGAGCCATCTGGACCAGCAGTTCCTGGTGGTGGGTGCGGAGCTGGCCGAGCCGACGGAGAACGTCACGGCGGCCGACTGGAGCGGGGCTTCCTTCCGCGGCGAAGGGCTCGGCATGTCGTCGACGTACGACCCCGCGTCGTTCACGGCGGCCCGGTGCGGGGCCGCCGTGCGGGCGGGGGTGGCGGCGGTGCTCAACGGCCTCACCGGGATCGTCGTGTGGCTGGACGACACGGCGTAGGGCCGGCCGTGCGGTCACGGCCGGCCCTGCGGGGAACGCGGAATCAGGCGTACAGGGGCGGCTCCTCCGCGAGCTCGACCTCGACCCGTCCGCCCTGTTCGAGCGCCCGGACGCCGGCCTCGCAGACGGCCGCGGCGGCGTAGCCGTCCCAGGTGCTGGGGCCGGTGACCTCGCCGCGGCGGGTGGCGTCGACCCACGCCTGCACCTCGTCGTCGTAGGCCTGGGCGAAGCGTTCGGTCCAGTCCTGGGTGATGGTGCCGCCCCAGCGTCCTGCCATGTTGGTGACGAGCTGGTGGCCGTCGCCGATGCGGGCGGTGCCGCGTTCGCAGACCGCCTCGGCCTGCACCTGGTAGCCGAAGCCGCAGTTGACGAAGATCTCGACGTCGGAGAGGGCGCCGCCGTCCGTCTCCAGGACGACGAACTGCGGGTCGCGCAGTCCGTCGGGGGAGCCCGAGGAGGGCGTCGGCCGGAGCACCGTCACGGCGGTGATCTCGTGGCCCAGCAGCCAGCGGGTGGCGTCGACCTCGTGGGCGACGGAGTCGCTGATCAGCATGGAGCTGGTGAAGAAGGGCGGGCTGGCCACGTTGCGGTGGCGGTTGTGCAGCATCAGCGGCCGGCCCAGCTGCCCGGTCCCGAGCAGCGCCTTGAGGCGGACGTACTCGGTGTCGTAGCGGCGCATGAAGCCGACCTGCACCCGGCGGTGGCCGAGGGCCAGTTCGGCCTCCATGACGCGCAGCGCGGAGGCCGCGTCGGGGGTGAGCGGCTTCTCGCACAGGACGGGCAGGTCGCGTGCGAACGCGCCGAGCAGGGCCGCCTCGTGGGCGGGTCCCGAGGAGGCGATGAGCACGGCGTCGACGCCCGGCGCCGCCATCGCCTCGTCGGCGTCGGTGTGGGCGGTGCAGCCGTCGACGCCGGCCGCGACGGCCTTGGCCCGTTCCTCGTCGACGTCGACGACCGCGGCGACCCGCGCCCCGCTGATCACCCGGTCGATCCGCCGCACGTGGTCGGCGCCCATGCGGCCGGTGCCGATGACGGCGATGCCGAGGGGCTCGCGCCCGTTCATGTGTGTCGCCTCCCGGTCCGGGTGTGGTGGTTCAGGCGCCGCAGGAGCGGAGGAACTTGCGGGTGCGCACCGCGATGGGCAGCGGCTTGTCCGGCTCGCAGGGGTACATGTCCTGCTCGACGATCGCGAACAGGTCCACGCCCAGCTTCTGCGCGGCCGTGAGGACCGGGCCCAGTTCCGGCACGCCGGCGGGCGGCTCGCACATCACGCCGCGCTGGACGGCGGGCCCGAACGGGATCTCGTTCTTGACGACGTCGGCGAGGATCTCCGGGTCGACCTGCTTGAGGTGCAGGTAGCCGATGCGCTCGCCGTAGGTCTCGATCAGCTTGACGCTGTCGCCGCCGCAGTAGGCGTAGTGACCGGTGTCGAGGCAGAGGCTGACCAGACCCGAGTCGGTGGAGTCGAGGAAGCGCTCGACGTGTTCCTCGGTGTCGATGTGGGTGTCGGCGTGCGGGTGGACGACGATGTCGAGCCCGTACGTCTCCTTCACCTCGCGGCCGAGGCGTTCCATGCCCCGGGTGAGGTGGCCCCACTGCTCGGTGGTGAGCTCCGGCGGCTCCAGGATCTCGGCGGTCTTGTCGTCCCGCCAGAACGACGGGATGACGACCAGGTGCTGTGCGTCCATCGCCTGGGTGAGCGCGGCGACGCGGCTGACCTGCTCCCAGGTGGAGTCCCACTCGGAGGGGCCGCGGTGCAGCCCGCAGAAGATGGTGCCGGCGGAGACGCTCAGGCCGCGGCTGCGCACCTCGTCGGTGAGGCGGGCCGGATCGGTCGGCAGGTAGCCGTAGGGGCCGAGTTCGATCCAGGAGTAGCCGGCCTCGGCGACCTCGTCGAGGAAGCGCTGCCAGGGCACCTGCTGCGGGTCGTCGGGGAACCAGACGCCCCAGGAGTCGGGGGCGGAACCGACCCGGATGCGGTCGAGGGCGACTGCCATGTCAGGACTTCCCTTCCGGGGTTGCGGCCGTGGGTGCCCGGAGGTCGCCGGACTCCGGCAGACCCTCCGTGTCGACGCCGCGGACCTGCGCCAGCTCGTGCTTGAGCGCGGCCAGTTCCGCGCCGCCGGCCATGTGGTTGGTCAGCTCCTCGAGACTGACCTGGCTGCGGTCGGCGCTGAGCTCCAGGGTGCCCAGGCGCAGCACGTTGAACTGGTCGCCGACCATGTAGGCGTGGTGCGGGTTGTGGGTGATGAAGATGACGCCGAGGCCGCGGTCGCGGGCCATGGCGATGTACTTCAGGACGACGCCGGACTGCTTGACGCCGAGGGCGGCGGTGGGCTCGTCGAGGATGAGGACGCGGGCACCGAAGTAGACGGCGCGGGCGATCGCCACGCACTGGCGCTGGCCGCCGGAGAGCGTGCCGATGGGCTGCTCCAGGTCGTCCAGGACGATGCCCATGTTGCGCAGTTCCTCGTCGGCTGTCCGCTTCATGCGGTCGATGTCGAGGCGGCGCAGCGGCCAGGGGCCCTTGGTCATCTCGGAGCCGAGGAAGAAGTTCCGCCAGACCGGCATCAGCGGGACGACCGCGAGGTCCTGGTAGACGGTGGCGATGCCCTTGTCGAGGGCCTCGCGCGGGGTGGAGAAGCGCACCGGTTCGCCGTCGACGAGGAACTCGCCCTCGGTGTGCTGGTGCAGCCCTGAGACGATCTTGATGAGGGTGGACTTGCCGGCGCCGTTGTCGCCGAGGACGCAGGTCACCCTGGAGGGGTGGACGGTCAGGTCCACGCCGTGCAGGGCGCGGATGTTGCCGTAGGACTTGCCGGCGGCGCGGAGCTCGACCAGGGGGCGGTCCCCGTCGGCCGGGGTGTCCGTGCGGACGGCACCGTCGGTGCCGGTCGTCTTGTCGGTCATTGCGGTCACCTCCGGGTCGCCGTGCGCTGGACCCACAGATTGATGAGGACGGCGCCGAGCAGCATCACGCCGAGGAAGGCCTTGAACCAGTCGGGGTTCCAGCCGGCGTAGACGATGCCCTGCTGCACCATGCCGAACATGAAGGCGCCGAAGACCGGTCCGATCGCGGAGCCGTAGCCGCCGGTCAGCAGGCAGCCGCCGATGACCGCCGCGGCGATGTAGATGAGCTCCTGGCCCACGCCCTCGCCGGACTGCACGGTGTTGAAGGAGAACAGGTTGTGCATGCCGACGAACCACGCGCCGAGGCCGACCAGCATGAACAGGGAGATCTTGGTGAAGGTGACGGGGACGCCGACCGCGCGGGCGCTGTCCTTGTTGCCGCCGACCGCGAAGATCCAGTTGCCGTACTTGGTGCGGAGCAGGACCCAGGTGGCGAGGGCGGCGAAGACGAGCCACCAGATCACGGTGATCTTCACCTGGACGCCCCCGACCTCGAAGCTGGAGGCGAAGAGCGCCTTGGCCTGGTCGAAGCCGTCCATGTCGGCGATGCTGTCGGTGGCGACGTTGCCGGTGACGAGTTTGGTCACCGCGAGGTTGACGCCCTGGAGGATCAGGAAGGTGCCCAGGGTGACGAGGAAGCTCGGCAGCCCGGTCTTCACCAGCATCCAGCCGTTGAAGAAGCCGACGGCGAGGGACACCACGAGGGCGACGATCACGCCCATCCACACGTTCAGGGTGAGCTGGTAGCTCAGCATGCTCGCGGTGAGCGCCGAGGTGACGACGGCGACGCCGGCCGAGAGGTCGAACTCGCCGCCGATCATCAGCAGCGCCACGGGCAGCGCCATGATCCCGATGGTCGACGACTGGTACAGGATGTTCGCCATCGAGCTGCCGTCGCGCACCGGCGGGGCGGCGACCAGGAAGAACACGAGGACCGCGACGGCGCCGAGGAACACGCCGACCTCGGGCCGGGCGAGCAGCCGCAGCGCCAGCGGGCGCCGCGTGGTGCGGCCGTCCTTCTGCTGTTCGGGGCCGGGGGCCGGCGGCGTGGTCGCCGCCGGCTCAGCCTGTTGGGCCATGCTCATCACCGGGTGCCCTTCGCGGCGAACTGGGAGACCGCCTCGACGTTGGACTTGTCGACGAACGCCGGGCCGGTCAGGACGGGCTGCTCGCCGCCGCCGCTGTAGTTGCCGTTGTTCTTGTAGAGCCACAGGCCGTCGACGGCGAGGTAGCCCTGGAGGTAGGGCTGCTGGTCCACCGCGAACTGGATGTCGCCCTCCTGGATGGCTCCGGTCAGCTCCTTGTTCAGGTCGAAGGTGGCGACCTTCGCCTTGCTGCCGGCCTCCTCGACGGACTGCACCGCGGTCGGCGCGAAGGGCGCGCCGAGGGTGACGACGTAGTCGATGGAGGAGTCCTGCTTCAGCTTGGCGGTGATGGTCGACTTCACCGACGGCATGTCGGTGCCGTTGACGTTGAGGACCTGCGTCTTGCCCTCGAAGGTCTTCTCCAGGCCGGCGCAGCGCTGGGTCAGGCCGATGTTGCCCTGCTCCTGGACGACGCAGACCGCGTTCTTCGCGCCGACCTCGTTGAGCTTCTTGCCGAACGCCTCGCCCGCGACGGTCTCGTCCTGCCCGAAGAACTCCAGCAGCCCGAGGTCCTTCCAGTCGCTCAGTCCGGAGTTCAGGCCGACGACCGGGATGCCGGCCGCGGTGGCCTTCGCTATGACGCCCTTGAGCGCGTCCGGCTTGGCGAGGGTGACCGCGATGCCGTCGACCTTCTGGTCGATGGCGTTCTGCACCAGGTTGGCCTGGTTGCCGGCGTTCGGGTCGGCCGAGTAGATCAGCTTGACGTTGTCCTTGTCGGCGGCGGTCTGCGCACCCTTGCGCACGATGTCCCAGAAGGTGTCGCCGGGCGCCTGGTGGGTGACCAGGGCGACCGTCATCTGCGGCGTCGAGGCCTTTCCGGCCGAGGCGTCCGCTCCGCCTTCCTCGGACTTCTTGCCGCCGCTGCTGCTCGAGCAGCCGGCGAGAGCCAGGGCGGCTGCCGCCGCGGCCGCGACGAAGGGGGCGACTCTGCGGGAGCGGGGGTGGGAAGAGCGGTCCATCAGTCCTGCACCTCACTGTGCTTCACGGGGAAAAGGGGGCGAGGAGTCCGAGAGTCCGGTGCCCGGAACCTCGGGAGTCCGGGGTGTGTGCCATCACACACGGCGGTTCGTGCTGGGACGCGATCCAATCCCCGAAAACCGCCTGCTGTCAATACTTTGTTAAGACATCATTTCACGCGCTCGTCCGAATGTAAGTACAAACTATTGACACCGCCGCCCCTCGAGACCTACACCTGGGAGGCGGCAGGTCCCCGGAAGCACGTCCCCACCGTGGCAGGGCGTCCTGGGCCCCGCATCCCCAGCTGCTCGAGGAGCGTCGCTCAATGGCCGACACGCCACAGTATTTCGACCTGGTGACCATGGGTCGCATCGGGGTCGACCTTTATCCCTTGCAGACCGGAGTGCCGTTGTCGCAGGTGGAGACGTTCGGGAAGTTCCTGGGCGGATCGGCCGCCAACGTCGCGGTCGCCGCGGCGCGGCTCGGCCGCTCCACCGCGGTGATCACGCGCACCGGCGACGACCCCTTCGGCGCCTATCTGCACGAGGCGCTGAAGGACTTCGGTGTGGACGACCGCTGGGTGACCCCGGTGGCCGCCTACCCGACCCCCGTCACCTTCTGCGAGATCTTCCCGCCGGACGACTTCCCCCTCTACTTCTACCGTCGTCCCAAGGCGCCCGACCTGGAGATCCACCCGCACGAGCTGGACCTGCCGGCGATCCGCGCAGCCGGCATCTTCTGGATCACCGGCACCGGCCTGAGCGAGGAGCCGAGCCGCACCGCCACGCTGGCCGCCCTGGAGGCCCGGGCCAAGGCCGGCACCACCGTCTTCGACCTGGACTGGCGTCCCATGTTCTGGCAGGACCCGGACCAGGCGCGCCCGTACTACCGCGAGGCACTGCGCCACGCCACGGTCGCGGTCGGCAACCTCGACGAGTGCGAGGTCGCCACCGGGGTGCGCGAGCCCGAGGCGTGCGCCGAGGCGCTGCTGGCGGCGGGCGTGGAGCTGGCCGTGGTCAAGCAGGGTCCGCGGGGTGTGCTGGCCGTGCACCGGGACGGCACCCGCGCCGAGGTGCCCCCGGTGCCGGTCGAGGTGGTCAACGGCCTCGGCGCCGGCGACGCCTTCGGCGGCTCGCTCTGCCACGGTCTGCTCTCCGGCTGGGACCTGGAGCGGACCATGCGCCACGCCAACGCGGCCGGCGCCCTCGTCGCCTCGCGCCTCGCCTGCTCGTCCGCCATGCCGACCGGGCCGGAGGTCGCCGACCTCCTCGCACGGGACGCGGAGCCGGACGCGGCCGGCCGGCCGAGCCAGTCCTGAACGGAGCCCTTCCTTGAAACTCAGCATCCCCGAGCTCACCACGGTCCGCGCCCGGCATCCCGAGGCCGTCGCCGAGGCGGCCGCCCGCCGGACCCGCCGTCCGCTGATCGGCGACAGCGGCCGGCTGATGATCGTGGCCGCGGACCACCCCGCGCGGGGCGCGCTCGGCATAGGCGACCGCCGTCTGGCCATGGCGAACCGGGCCGACCTGCTGGAACGCCTGTGCGTCGCACTGTCCCGGCCGGGCGTGGACGGGGTGCTGGCCACCGCCGACATCCTGGAGGACCTGCTCCTGCTGGGCGCGCTGGAGAACAAGGTCGTCATGGGGTCGATGAACCGCGGCGGCCTGGCCGGGGCCTCCTTCGAGATGGACGACCGCTTCACCGGCCACCGCGCCGAGGACATCGAGCGGCTCGGTTTCGACGCGGGCAAGCTGCTGGTCCGCATCGACTACGACGACCCCGGTTCGCTCACCACCCTGGAGGCCTCCGCCCGCGCCGTCGACGCGATGGCCGCGCGCCGCCTGCCGGTGTTCGTGGAGCCGTTCATCTCCCGCCGGGCGGACGGCCGGGTCCGCAACGACCTGTCGGCCGAGGCCGTCACCCGCTCCATCGCGATCGCCTCCGGGCTCGGCGGCACCTCCGCCTACACCTGGCTGAAGCTGCCGGTCACCGAGAACGTCGACGACATGGACGAGGTCCTGCGCACCTCGACGCTGCCGGTGGTGCTGCTCGGGGGTGAGGTCGGCGACCAGGAGGCGGCCTACGAGCGCTGGGGCAAGGCGCTGCGGCTGCCCACCGTGCAGGGCATGGTCGTCGGCCGCTCGCTGCTCTACCCGGCCGAGGGCAGTGTGGAGACGGCGGTGGACACGGCCGTCGGCCTGTTGTGACAAGTCCGTACGACGACGTTCGCAGACGGAGGCACGCATGACCCATCACCTTCCCGCGGGCAGGGCCGCCGACGGCCCGTACGCCGTGGACGTGAGCCCGCGGAGCGCCGGCTGGGGGTACTCCTCACTGCGGGTGCTGCGGCTGGAGCCGGGCGGCTCGCACACCTTCGACACCGGGGACAGCGAGTGGATCGTGCTGCCGCTGGCCGGCGCGTGCACGGTCGCCTCGGACGACGACTTCGGCCACGAGGAGTTCGCGCTCACGGGCCGGACGAGCGTCTTCGACGGCGTCACCGACTTCGCCTATGTACCGCGCGACGCCCGGGTCACCGTGTCCTCGGCGGAAGGCGGGCGGTTCGCGCTGACCGGCGCCCGCTGCTCGCGGCGGCTGCCCGCGCGGTACGGGCCGGCGTCGGACGTGCCGGTGGAACTGCGCGGCACCGGAAACTGCTCCCGCCAGGTCAACAACTTCGGGGCGGCGGCCCCCGCCGGAAGCGGTGAAGGACAGGGTTTCGAGTGCGACAAGCTGATCGCGGTCGAGGTGCTCACCCCGGGCGGCAACTGGTCGTCGTTCCCGCCGCACAAGCACGACGAGCACCGGCCGGGCGAGGAGTCGGTGCTGGAGGAGATCTACTACTTCGAGTTCGCCGCCCACGACGGCACGCCGGGCCTCGGCTACCAGCGGGTCTCCCCGTCCGGTCCGGGCCGTGACACGGACGTTCTGGCGGAGGTGCGCGACGGTGACGTCGTCCTCATCCCGGACGGCTGGCACGGCCCGTCCATGGCGGTGCCCGGCCATCACATGTACTACCTCAACGTCATGGCCGGACCCGAGGCCGAGCGCGCCTGGCTGATCTGCGACCACCCCGGCCACGCCTGGATCCGCGACACCTGGCCCGAGCAGCCCGTCGACCCCCGACTCCCCCTCTACACCGCACCGGAGAGGTCCGCATGAGCGCCACCACCCGCCGACTGACCACCGCCCAGGCCCTGGTGCGGTTCCTGTCCGCGCAGTACACCGAGCGGGACGGTGTGCGCCGCCGGCTGATCGCGGGCACCTGGGGCATCTTCGGCCACGGCAACGTCGCCGGGCTCGGACAGGCGCTCGTCGAGTACCGCGACACGATGCCGTACCACCAGGGCCGCAACGAGCAGTCGATGGTGCACGCGGCCGTCGGGTACGCCCGCCAGCTCAACCGGCTCTCCGCGCAGGCGGTGACCACGTCCATCGGCCCCGGCGCGACCAACATGGTCACCGGCGCGGCGCTCGCCACCATCAACCGGCTGCCGGTGCTGCTGCTGCCCGGCGACTACTTCGCCTCCCGCGCCGCCGACCCGCTGCTCCAGCAGCTGGAGCACCCCGTCGAGGCCGACGTGTCGGTCAACGACACGCTCCGCCCGGTGTCCCGGTACTTCGACCGGATCACCCGCCCGGAGGCGCTGATCGCGTCCGCGCTGAACGCGATGCGGGTGCTCGCCGACCCGGCCGAGACCGGCGCCGTCACCCTCGCGCTGCCGCAGGACGTGCAGGCGGAGGCGTACGACTGGCCGGAGGAGTTCTTCGCCGAACGGGTGTGGACGGTACGGCGGCCCGCCCCGGACCCGGTGGAGCTGGACGCGGCCGTGGCGGCCGTACGGGCGGCCCGCCGGCCGCTGATCGTCGCGGGCGGCGGTGTGCACCACAGCGAGGCCGAGGACGCGCTGCGGGCGCTGGTGGACGCCACCGGCGTCCCCGTCGCCTCCACCCAGGCCGGCAAGGGCTCGCTGCGCCACGACCACCCCGCCGACCTGGGCGGCATCGGCCACACCGGCACCGCGGTGAGTGACGCGCTGGCCCGCGACGCCGACGTGGTGATCGGCGTCGGCACCCGCTACACCGACTTCACCACCGCCTCCGGCACCCTGTTCCGGAACCCGGACGTCACGTTCGTGAACGTCAACGTCACCGGCTTCGACGCCCACAAGCTCGCCGCCCGCCCCCTCGTCTGCGACGCGCGCACCGGCCTGGAGCGGCTCACGGAGGCACTTGCCG
Organism: Streptomyces sp. NPDC014764; assembly: GCF_043082785.1. Taxonomy (NCBI): domain Bacteria; kingdom Bacillati; phylum Actinomycetota; class Actinomycetes; order Kitasatosporales; family Streptomycetaceae; genus Streptomyces; species Streptomyces sp. NPDC014764. Next base: position 419,349 of record NZ_JBIBXY010000006.1, read on the forward strand.
GGTACCGCGTGGACGAGGCGTACGCGGCGGAGTACCGGCAGGGCAAGGCGCGCTGGGACGCGGTCGTCGAGGCCGCGCTGCGCGCCGAGGACGACACCGCCGTGCCGACCCAGACGCAGGTGGTGGGCGCGCTGGACGCGGTGGTCGGCGACGACGACGTGGTGATCAACGCGGCCGGCTCGCTCCCGGGCGACCTGCACAAGCTGTGGCGCGCCCGCAGCCCGCGCCAGTACCACCTGGAGTACGGCTACTCCTGCATGGGCTACGAGATCCCGGCCGCGCTGGGCGTCCAGCAGGCCGCGCCCGGCACGCCCGTCTGGGCACTCGTCGGCGACGGCACGTACCTGATGATGCCCACGGAGATCGTGACGGCCGTCCAGGAGGGCCTGCCGGTCAACGTGGTGCTGGTGCAGAACCACGGCTACGCGTCCATCGGCGGTCTGTCGGAGGAGACCGGCGGCGAGCGGTACGGCACCGCTTACCGCCATCGCGCCGCCGACGGCTCCTTCACCGGTGCCCCGCTGCCGGTGGACCTCGCGGCGAACGCGGCCAGTCTCGGCATGGACGTCCTGCGGGCGAAGACGGTGCGGGAGCTGCGCACCGCGCTGGCGGAGGCCCGCGCCTCCGACCGTCCGACCTGCGTCTACGTCGAGACCGACCCGACGCCGACCGCTCCCCCGGCCGAGGCCTGGTGGGACGTGCCGGTGGCGGAGGTCGCCACCCGCGAGCCCGCCCGGCAGGCCCGCGAACGCTACGACGCCCAGGTCGCCGGGCGCCGCCGCCACCTGTGAACCCGTCCCCCGCGCTCCGACCGGGAGCCCGACAGGAAGGCACGTCCATGGCGAAGGCCGGTGACCCCGCACGCGCCTCGGCCGGACCGGTGACGCACACCCTGGACTTCGCCCTGGACCGGGGCAGTCCGGTGCCGCTGTACTACCAGCTCGCCCAGCAGCTGGAGGCGGCGATCTCCGGCGGAATGCTCGCGCCCGGCGACCTGCTGGGCAACGAGGTGGACCTCTCCGTGCGCCTGGGTCTGTCCCGGCCGACCGTCCGCCAGGCCATCCAGTCCCTGGTCGACAAGGGGCTGCTGGTCCGGCGGCGCGGGGTGGGCACGCAGGTGGTGCACAGCCAGGTGCGCCGCTCGCTGGAGCTGACCAGTCTCTACGACGACCTGGAGGCGGCCGGGCAGGCGCCGACCACGGAGGTGGTCCGCAACGAGACCGCCCCGGCGCCGCCCGGCGTGGCCGCCGCCCTGGGGCTGCCCGAGGGCGCCGAGGTGATCGTCCTGGAGCGGCTGCGGCGCACCCACGGCCTCCCGGTCGCCCTGCTGAGCAACTACCTGCCGTCGGGCCTGCTCGACCTGGACGGCGACCGCCTGGAGGCGACCGGCCTGTACCGGATGATGCGCGCGGCCGGCATCACCCTGCACAGCGCCCGGCAGACGGTCGGCGCCCGCTCGGCGACCGCGGAGGAGGCGTCCCGCCTGGACGAGAAGGAGGGCGCGGCGCTGCTCACCATGCAGCGCACCGCGTACGACGACACGGGCCGTGCGGTGGAGTACGGCAGCCACATCTACCGCGCGTCCCGGTACTCCTTCGACTTCCAGTTGCTGGTCAGACCGTGAACCAAAGGGCCGTCCCCGCGCGTCCGTACGATCAGTACTGATCATCACGACGCGCGAGGGGGACGCCCCGGGTGGACATCCCGAAGGCCCGCCCGGTCCGCGGACGGGTGCCCGCAGCCCTGGCCGTACTGGCGGCGGCGCTGCTCGCGTCGCACCGGGCCGTGCCGAACACGCCGGGCCGGGTGGGGAGCCTGCTGGAGTCGTTCCTGCCGTGGCTCGGCCTGGCGGCCGTCGCCCTGTTCCTGTACGGCCTGGTACGCAGGTCGCCCCTCGTCCTGGTGGCCGTGCTGCTGCCCGTCGCGGTGTGGACGCGTCTCTTCGGCGGCCTGCTCCTCCCCGCGGACCCGGCCGGGCCGCGCGAACTGGTCGTGGTGCAGCACAACGTCTCCGACGAGAACCCGGACCCGGCGGACACGGCCCGCGCCCTCGCGGGCTCCGGAGCGGACCTGATCGCGCTGGAGGAACTGGTCCCGGACGCGCTGCCCGCGTACGAGCGGGTCCTCGCCGCGCGCTACCCGCACCACGTGGTGCGGGGCACCGTCGGGCTGTGGTCGCGGCACCCGCTGGGCGGGGCGCGGACGGTGGACATCAAGCCGGCCCGCCTGACCGAGCCGTGGAGCCGGGGGCTGCGGGCGCTGGCCGCCACACCGCACGGGGAGGTCGCCGTGTACGTCGCGCATCTGCCGTCGGTGCGGATCGTGCCGCGCGGGATGACGTCGGCCCAGCGCGACGAGAGCGCCGTGCGACTCGGACGGGAGGTGGCGGCGGAGCCGGTGGAGCGGGTGATCCTGCTGGGCGATCTGAACGGCACGGTCGACGACCGTGGTCTGGAGCCGCTCACGTCACGGCTCGAGGTCCCACGGCGCGGGTTCGCGTTCAGCTTCCCCGCGGGGCTGCCGCTGGTGCGGATCGACCAGGTGATGGCCCGCTCGGCGACGGTGCGCCGGATCGACCCCCTGCCCGCCACGGGGAGCGACCACCTGCCGGTGCGGGCCCGGATCGCGCTCGACTGAGGCGCGGACGCGAGAAAGGCCGTACCGGAGTGCTCCGATACGGCCCGACGACCTGCTGTGTCGCAAGTCGGGACGACAGGATTTGAACCTGCGACCCCTTGACCCCCAGTCAAGTGCGCTACCAAGCTGCGCCACGTCCCGGTGCGCGTCGCACGGGCGAACCGCGTGATCGCGCGATGAGCACTTTACCGCACACCCGGCGCCGGACCGAAGCCGGGCCGGGAGGCGGGGCACGAATCGGTGCGCCGGGCCGGGGCACAATCGGCCGTATGGGCATTACGGACAGCACATCCACCGACCACCGGTCCACCGGCCGCGCGGCCGCCGGGCGGGACCGCGACGACGAGGGCCGGGCGCGCAACGCCCGCCCGCGCGACGGTCTCGGGCGGCCCCTGCCGTACGGTGAGGAGGGCGTGCCCCGTCAGCCGGAAGGGGTGGTCCGGCCGCCGGAGGAGAGCGTCGCCGAGGCGCAGCGGCTGCTGGACGAGGGCAAGCCCTTCCACGCGCACGAGGTGTTCGAGGACGCCTGGAAGTCCGGTCCCGAGGAGGAGCGGGAGCTGTGGCGAGGGCTGGCCCAGATGGCGGTGGGGCTCACCCACGCGGCGCGCGGGAACGTCACGGGCGGGGCGCGGCTGCTGCGGCGCGGGGCGGGCGCGGCCGAGGCGTGGGCGGCGGGCGGCGGGCTCCGGCCGCACGGGATCGACCTGCCGTCGGTGATCGGCTGGGCGCGGGAGCTGGCGGCGGATGTGGAGCGCGGGCAGGACGTTCCGGTGGACGCGGGCGCGCGGGCGCCTCGGCTGCGGGGCGCCGCCTGACCTGGGTGCGGGGCGGCCGGGGGCGTGCGGCAGACTCGGGGCGTGCGGACTCTTCATGTGATCGGTATCGGCGCGGGCGACCCCGACCAGCTCACCCTGCAGGCGATCAGGGCCATGCGGGACACGGACGTGTTCTTCCTGCTCGACAAGGGTGAGGCCAAGGCGGACCTGACGCGGCTGCGCCGGGACATGCTGAAGACGCATCTGGCGGACCGGACGTACCGCGTCGTCGAGGCGCGTGACCCGGAGCGTGACCGCTCGGCGGGCGGCTCGGCCTACTCCCCCGCCGTCGGCGACTGGCGCGGCGCCCGTGCCGACATCTACGAGCGGCTGATCGCGGAGGAGCTGGACGAGGACGGGACCGGAGCGTTCCTGGTGTGGGGCGACCCGGCGCTGTACGACAGCACGCTCGGCATCCTCGAGGAGGTGCGGGAGCGGGGCACGGTCCCCTTCGTCCACGACGTCGTGCCGGGCGTCAGCAGCGTCTCCGCCCTCGTCGCCCGGCACCGCACGGGCCTCAACCGGGTGGCGCGTCCCGTGCAGATCACCACGGGACGGCGGCTCGCCGAGGAGGGTTTCCCGGAGGGCGTGGACGACGTGGTGGTGATGCTGGACGCGCACCAGCGTTTCCGTGCCTTCGCCGACGAGGACGTCGACATCTACTGGGGCGCGTACATCGGCACCCCGGACGAGATCCTGGTCTCCGGTCCGGTCGCCGAGGCCGCCCCGCGCATCGAACGGCTGCGCGCCGAGGCGCGGGAGCGCAAGGGCTGGATCATGGACACGTATCTGCTGCGCCGCGCCCCCGGCGAGCGTTAGGACCCGCGGGGCGGGTCCGGTCCGCGGGTGGGGCCGGGGCGGGCCGGTGGTGGTCGGTGGTGGTCTCGAGCAGGCCCTCGCCGTGGGTGGCACCGTGCAGGCCCGCCCGTACCGCGTCCGCCTCCGACGAAGCTCCGCGGCACTCTCGGCTCCCGAGCGCACTCCCGTCGCCGGCCCGCTCCGCACGGCAGGCGGTCGCTGACCATCACAGCGGGTCCCTCCGGCGGTTGTCGACCGAATACGGGCCCCCGTCCCCGCTTGGGGAGGGAGCCGCCCTGAGCGCCGCGTCGAGCCTTTCCAGCACCGCCGGCACGTCGGGGAGCGCGGTGACGCCCTCCGGCAGGGGCGGGCGGCGGACGACCACGACGGGGAGGCCCAAATCCCGGGCGGCGGCGAGTTTCGCCGAGGTCGCCGCGCCGCCGCTGTCCTTCGTCACCAGCACGTCGACGCGATGCTCGCGCAGCAGTGCCGTCTCGTCGGCCACGGTGAACGGGCCGCGCGCCAGCAGGACGTGCGTGTGGGGGGGCAGCGGCGGCCCGGGGGGTTCGACGGATCGCACGAGGAAGCTCAGGTCCGTGAGCCCGGCGAAGGCCGCGAGGCCGAGACGCCCGGTCGTCAGGAACACCCGGCGCCCGAGTGCGGGCAGCGCGGCGGCAGCCGCCTCCAGGGACGGGACCGGGTGCCAGCGGTCACCCGGTCCGGGCTGCCAGCCGGGGCGGCGCAGCACCAGCAGGGGCACCCGCGCGGCGGCGGCCGCGGCGGCCGCGTTCCCGGTGATCGCCGCGGCGAACGGGTGGGTCGCGTCGACGACGGCGTCCACGCGCTCCTCACGGAGCCAGGCCGTGAGGCCGTCGGGGCCGCCGAAACCGCCGACGCGTACCTCGCCGTCGAGCGCGCCCGGCCGGGACACGCGTCCGGCCAGCGAGGTGGTCACCCGGGTCCCGGGGCGGGCGGCCAGCGCCGCGGAGAGCCGGCGCGCCTCGGTGGTGCCGCCGAGGATCAGGACGTGCGGGGACATGCGCCGAGCGTACGGGCCTCGGGGTACGGCGGCCGGGGGCACCCCGGTGGCCGGTGATCGCCGTCGTCCCGCACGCCTGTGCTGTTCGCCCTACGATGACGCCGGGCGACCTAAGGAGTCATGGGCGTGGAGTGGAGCAGGCGGGGCTATCACGCCCAGCGGTGGGCGGCGCGGGGAGCGTTGCTCGCGGCGGCGCTCGCGGTGGCGACCCCCTTGGTCTACGGCGGGCTGCGCGGACTGGCGCTTCTGGTGCTCGGGGCGGCCGGGCTGGGGTTCAGTGCGGCGGCCGTGTGGTGGACGCTGACGTTGCGCGGACCGCTGCGGTGGGGGGCCGCGCTGGTCGCCGTGTGCGTGCCGGCGGGGCTGCTGGCGCTGTTCGCGGTGACGCTGTTCTGGGCGCTGCTGGTGTCACTGGCGCTGTGGGGCCTCGCGGTGTGGAGCGGCAGGTACGCGCTGCGCGGCACGGGCGGGCACACCCCGGCGCGGGAACGGCGGCTGCCGCCGCCCCGGAAGCCGGTGCTGATCATGAATCCGCGGTCGGGCGGCGGCAAGGTGGGGCGGTTCCGGCTGCGGGAGAAGGCGGAGCGGCTGGGTGCGCGGGTGGTGCTGCTGGAGCCGGGGCAGCAGCACGACGTGACCGAGCTGGCCCGGCGGGCCGTCGCCGACGGCGCGGACCTGCTGGGCGCGGCGGGCGGTGACGGCACCCAGGCGCTGGTCGCGGCGGTGGCCGCGGAGCACGATGTCCCGTTCCTGGTGATCAGCGCGGGCACCCGCAACCACTTCGCGCTCGACCTCGGCCTGGACCGGGGGAACCCGGCGGCGTGCCTGGACGCCCTGACGGACGGGGTGGAGCTCCGGGTCGACCTGGGGTTCGCCGGGGACCAGCCGTTCGTGAACAACGCGTCGTTCGGCGCGTACGCGGCGATCGTGCAGAGTCCCGCGTACCGGGACGACAAGATCGGCACGAGTCTCGAGATGCTGCCGGACCTGCTCACCGGGCAGCAGGGGCCCCGGCTGGTCGCCCGCGCCGGTGACACCACGCTTACGGCTCCGCAGGCGGTCCTGGTCAGCAACAACCCGTACCGCACCGGCGACCCGTTCGGGCTCGGGCGGCGCGAGCGGCTGGACTCGGGGACGCTGGGCGTCCTCGGGGTGAAGGTGGAGGGCGCGATCAGCGCGGCCGCGCTGCTGCTGAACCCGGACCCCGCGGGGCTGACGGTGCTGACGGCGCCGGAGGTGGTCGTCGAGGCGGACCGGGACGAGATCGAGGCGGGCGTCGACGGCGAGGCGATGGTCCTGCCCGCGCCGGTCCACTGCCGCATCGCCCCGGGCGCCCTCCGCGTCCGCGTCCCCCGCAAGCGCCCGGGCGTCGCCCCCGGACCGCCCCGCCTGGACTGGCGCCGCCTCCGCAAGCTGGCCGCGACGGTGGGCCGCACGGCGGCCCCCACCCACCTCCACTGGCCCCGCCACAGGGCACGGCACCTGGAGGACCACAGGGAGACGACACCCCGGGGCGGCCCGTCCGACACCTGAGCAGGTGCCCTGCGGGGCACCCCCGGCACCCCACCCATGGGCGTACCGTCCCGGCACTCACTTCAACAGCAGCTGCAGTCCGCCCACCACTGTCGCCGCGATGACCAGTTGTTCGAACAACCGCTGGTTGATCCGCGTCACCGCCCACTTGCCGAGGAAGGCGCCCGGCACCACGAACAGGACAAGCGCCGCGTCCAGCAGCAGCGAGTCCGCGTCGATCAGGCCGAGGCCCGCGCTGAAGGGCAGCTTGGACGTGTTGACGATGAGGAAGAAGAACGCCGACGTGCCAAGGAAGCCCAGCTTCCGGAAGCCCGCGGAGAGCAGGTACATCGACATCACCGGGCCGCCCGCGTTGGCGACCATGGTGGTGAAACCGCCGAGGACGCCGTAGGAGCGGGCCTTGACGCGGCCGGCCCGGGTGACCACCCCGTCGGGTTCGTCCTCGGTGCCGGCGCGGCGCCGTCGCCACACCGTGACCCCGGCCATCAGCAGCAGGATCACGCCGATCGAGGTCCGTACGATCCCGTCGTCCGCCCACATGAGGAAGACCGTGCCGACGACCACGCCCGCCGCGACGGCGGGGAACAGCCGCCACAGGGTGGGCCAGTGGGCGTGCCGTCGGTAGGTCAGCACGGCGAGGACGTCCCCGGCGATCAGGATGGGCAGCAGCACGCCGGTGGACGCGCGGGCGGGCAGGACGGCGGCGAACACGGCGAGACTCACCGTGTTCGCGCCGCTGACGGCGGTCTTGGAGAACCCGACGAGCAGGGCCGCGAAGGCCAGTGCCGCGAATTCCCAGCCGGTGAGGTTCCAGAGGGTCATGGTGTTCATGCGGCGACCGATGCTACGTGCGGGCATCGGCCGCCGGTGAGCCGCCTCCCACCCGGTGACCGCCCGGACGGCCGCCGCGGCGGCCGTCCCTCAGTGGCGTTCGACCAGAACCGCGCTGCCCTGGCCCACGCCCACGCACATGGTGGCGAGGCCCCGCTCGGCGCCGGTGCGGCGCATGCGGTGCAGCAGGGTGGTGAGGATGCGGGCGCCGGAGCAGCCCAGCGGGTGGCCGAGGGCGATGGCGCCCCCGTACGGGTTCACCCGCTCCGGGTCGATGCCGAGCTGGTCGACGCAGGCCAGCGCCTGCGCGGCGAACGCCTCGTTGAACTCGGCCTCCTGGACGTCCCCGATGTCCCAGCCGGCGCGGGCGAGCACCTTGCGGGTGGCGGGGACGGGGCCGATGCCCATGACGTCCGGGTGGACGCCCGCCGAGCCGCCGGCGACGTAGCGGCCGAGCGACTCCAGGCCCAGGTCGTGGAGCGCCTCCTCGCTGACCAGGATCAGCCCGGCGGCGCCGTCGTTCATCGGGGAGGCGTTGCCCGCGGTGACCGAGCCGCCCGCGCGGAACACCGGCTTCAGCCGGCCGAGCTTCTCCAGGGAGGTGTCCTCGCGGACGCACTCGTCGGCGTCGACGACCACGCCGTCCGGGCGGGTCACGGGCAGCAGCTCGTCGTCGAAGTGGCCGTTCTTGCGGGCGTCGGCGGCGCGCCGGTGGCTGCGCAGGGCGAACTCGTCCTGCCGCTCGCGCGATATGCCGTACCGTCCGGCGACCTCCTCCGCGGTCTCGCCCATCGCCAGCAGGCCGTGCAGGTCCTTCATCGCCGGGTTGACGAGCCGCCAGCCGAGCCGCGTGTCGTAGGTCTCCATGCGGTGCGGGAGCGCCTCGTCGGGGCGGGGCAGCACGAAGGGCGCGCGGCTCATGGACTCCGAGCCGCCGGCGACGACGATGTCGGCCTCGCCGGCCGCGATGGTGCGGGCGGCGGTGGTGACGGCCTCCAGACCCGAGGCGCACAGGCGGTTGACGGTGGCGCCGGGGACGGACTCGGGGAGGCCTGCGAGCAGGGCGGCCATGCGGGCGACGTTGCGGTTGTCCTCGCCCGCCTGGTTGGCGGCGCCCCAGTAGACGTCGTCGACGCGGTCCGGGTCCAGCGCGGGCACGTCGACGACCAGACCGCGGATCACCTCGGCGGCGAGGTCGTCGGGCCGCACGCCGGAGAGGGCTCCGCGCAGTTTGCCGATGGGGGTGCGGCGGGCGGCCGCGAAGTGGACGGGTCGCAACGCAAACTCCTGATCCGGGGGCCGACGGCCGGGCTGCCGATCGGCGGCTCACTTAATTAGCACCGCTAGTTTCGGACTATAGACCGCCCGGCCCTTCCGGGGAAGATCCTGGAGGTCACGGCTGGTCCCGCCGTACCGCCGGCCGGGTTTGTCCCGGTGGGCCGGGGGCACCCGCGCGTTCACGGAGTGGTCGCGGAGCGCGGCCCCGCGCCGGCACCGCCCGCGGGTCCGCGCCCTCGCGCCACGAGCGCATCAACTGGGAGGAACACCACTTCATGACCGTCGTGAGGAGCACGCTTCCGGACGAGGCCCGCCGCATCTCCGGCGAGGCCCTCCAGGAGACCCTGATCGACCTGCTCGGACTGTCCCTGATCGGCAAGCAGGCGCACTGGAACGTCGTGGGGCCGCGGTTCCGCTCGGTGCACCTGCAGCTGGACGAGGTGGTCTCGGCCGCGCGCACGCACGCCGACACGGTGGCGGAGCGCGCCTCGGCCATCGGCGTGCCGCCGGACGGCCGCCCGGAGACGATCGCCAAGGTCCTCTCCCTGCCGGCGCCCGCGGAGGGCTGGCTGCGCGATTCCGAGGCCGTCGAGGTGATGACCGACGCGCTCGGCGCGGCGATCACGCGGCTGCGCGAGCGCATCGACGCCACCGAGAAGGCCGACCTGGTCACGCAGGACCTGCTGATCTCCGTCACCGCCGACCTCGAGAAGCAGCGCTGGATGTTCGAGGCGGAGAACCACCCCCGGGAGTCCTGAGGACCCCGGACGCACGACGCACGCGGACGAAGGGGCACACGATGACCGACGCCCTCGAGATGGACGCGCTGTGGGAGGACTTCCACCGCGCGGTGAACATGACGTCGGCGGAGCTGGCCGCATGGCTGCGGGTCGGTGACGCCGGCGAGACGACGGAGCCGCTGCCGGACCGGGCGGGCAGCGGGACGGGACAGCGCGTCCTGGCCATCCTCCAGAAGCGCCGCACCGACCTCACCGAGGACGACCTGCGCGTGATGGAGGAGGTCGTGGACGCCGTCGAGGACGAGACGGACCCGGAGAACGAGCCGGTGGCCGGGGACACCGCCCGCCGCCACCGTCTGATGACGCTGGGCCACGATCCGCTCAAGGCGTGACCGTGGCCGGCCGCGACGGCGAACGGGCAGTGGTGCGCGTCCTCGTCGACGCGCACGGCGAGACGTATGCGCACGAGGCGGGCATCGCCCTGCGGAACACGCCGCAGCCGCTGTACCGGCTGCTGGTGCTGGCCCGGCTGCTCGGCGCGCGCATCCGCGGCTCGGTCGCCGTGGCCACCGCCCGTGCCCTGCACGAGGCGGGGCTGCGCGACCCGCGCCGGATGGCGGACGCGTCGTGGCAGGACCGGGTCGACGCCCTCGGCCGGGGCGGCTACCGGCGCTACGACGAGCGCACCGCCACCCAGCTCGGGGAGGCGGCGGAGCTGTTGCTGGACCGCTGGGGCGGCGACCTGCGCCGGCTGCGCGCGGAGGCCGACGGTGACGTCGGCGAACTGCGGCGTCTGCTCCAGGAGTTCCCCGGTGTCGGCCCCTCCGGCGCGGGCATCTTCCTGCGCGAGGTGCAGGCGGTGTGGCCCGAGGCGGCCCCGCTGGTGGACGCCAAGGCATTGCAGGGCGCCCGGCGGCTCGGGCTGCCGGAGGACCCGGACCGGCTGCTCGGCCTCGCGGGCCGCACGGAACCGGCCGTGCTGTCCGCGGCGCTGGTGCGCGCGGCGCTCGACAAGGACGTCGCCGAGGACACCCTGCGCAGAGCCGGACGCCGCTGACCGCCCCTCAGCATCCGTACGGGCCGCCCCGGTTCACGGGGCGGCCCGCTCCGTTCCCGGGACAATGTGATCACCGCGATGCACAATGGCCGGGTCGGCCCGTACGGGCAGGACGCGGGCGAGGGAGAGGGAGAGACCGTTGAGTGAGAGCCACACCCCGACGAGCGGCTCGGCGAGGCTGAACACCGGTGTGGCGCACAACGCGCGCGTGTGGAACTACTGGATCGGCGGCAAGGACAACTACGAGGTCGACCAACAGGTCGGGGACCACGTCGCGTCGATCATCCCGGTCATCCGGGACATCGCCCGCGCGGACCGGGACTTCCTGGGCCGGGCGGTCACGTATCTGACGCGCGAGCGAGGGGTGCGGCAGTTCCTCGACATCGGCACGGGCCTGCCGACGGCGGACAACACCCACGAGATCGCGCAGCGCATCGCGCCGGACACGCGGATCGTCTACGTCGACAACGACCCGATCGTCCTCGTCCACGCCCGGACCCTGCTGACCGGCACGTCCGAGGGCGCCACCGACTACATCGACGCCGACGTCCACGACCCGGGCGCCATCGTGGAGCGGGCGTCCGCGACGCTGGACTTCTCGAAGCCGGTCGCGGTGATGCTGCTAGGCATCCTCAACTTCGTGCTGGACACGGAGAAGGCCCGGGAGATCGTGCGCCGCATCATGGCGGAGGTGCCCTCCGGCAGTTTCCTGGTGCTCACCCACCCCACGTTCGACGCCGAGGTGGGCGGGGAACTCCAGGTGCCGGCGATGGATTTCTGGAACGCGAACGCCACTCCCCCGATCACCGCCCGGGGTGCGGCGGACATCACCGCGTTCTTCGACGGACTGGAGCTGGTCGAGCCCGGTCTGGTCTCCTGTTCCCGGTGGCGCGCCGAACCCGGCGCCGATCCGGTGGTGCCCCAGTACGGCGCGGTGGCCGTGAAGCCCTGACCCTCGAAAGTATGATCAAGCAATGTCTGACATGACCGAGACCACGCCGGGCTGGCTGTCCTCCGACGATCTGGAGCAGGCACGCGCCCAGATGCCGATCCTGTACGTCGAGGCCGTCCCCGTGCGTGTGGACGACAGTGGTGAGGTCACCAGTGTCGGTCTGCTGCTCCGCATCGGGCCCGACGGGACGGTCAGCCGGACCCTGGTCTCCGGCCGGGTGCTGCACCACGAGCGGGTGCGTGACGCGCTGCTGCGTCATCTGGAGAAGGACCTCGGCCCGGTGGCGCTCCCCCGGGTCCCGGCGTCGTTGCAGCCGTTCACGGTCGCGGAGTACTTCCCCACCCAGGGGATCACTCCGTTCCACGACCCCCGGCAGCACGCGGTGTCGCTGGCGTACATCGTGCCGGTGACCGGTGACTGCCGGCCTCGGCAGGACGCGCTGGACCTGGTGTGGTTCACCCCGCAGGAGGCCGTGTCGCGGGCGGTGCAGAGCGAGATGCCGGGCGGGCACGGGGTGCTGTTGAAGCAGGCGCTGGCGCACGCGGGCTGCGTGATCTGACGCGTGACGCCGTCCGGGCCGCCGGGCGGGAAGGCGGTCCGGACGGCTCGGGGTCAGCTCTCCGGGTGGGTGAGGTTGGTGCCGTTCTTCGGGTCGAAGACGTGCGCCTTGCCGAGGTCGACCCGCAGCTCGATCGGCTGTCCCTCCCGGGCGCGGGTCGCCGCGTCCAGCCGGGCCACGATCTGCTGGTCGCCGCCCGCGCCGGTGTCCGCCAGGCCCGAGTCCGAGGCCAGTTCCTCCAGTTCGGCGGTGCTCACCGGGCCGCCCTCGGCGCTGAAGTAGACGTAGGCGTCGGAGCCCAGCGACTCCAGGACGTCCACGGTGACGGTGACGGCCGGGCCTTCGGTGTCGCGGGCCAGGCTCGCGTCCTCGAACGCCTCGGGCCGCAGTCCCACGATCACCTCGCGGGGCGCGTCCCGCCGTTCCAGCTCGCGGCGCATGCGGTCGTCCAGCGGCAGGTCCCCGAGCGGGGTGCGCAGGGTGTCCGGGGTCAGGGACGCCTGGACGAAGTTCATCGCCGGGGAGCCGATGAACCCGGCGACGAACAGGTTGCGCGGCATGTCGTACAGCTCGGCGGGGGTGCCGACCTGCTGCACCAGGCCCTGGCGCATCACCACGACCCGGTCGCCGAGGGTCATGGCCTCGGTCTGGTCGTGGGTGACGTACACGGTGGTGGTGCCCAGGCGGCGCTGGATGCGGGAGATCTGGGTGCGCATCTGCACGCGGAGCTTGGCGTCCAGGTTGGACAGGGGTTCGTCCATGAGGAACGCCTTCGGGTCGCGGACGATGGCCCGGCCCATCGCGACACGCTGACGCTGGCCGCCCGAGAGGTTGGACGGCTTGCGGTCCAGGAACTCGACGAGGTCGAGCACCCGGGCGGCCTCCTCCACCTTCTGGTCGATGGTGGCCTTGTCGACCTTGGCGAGCCGCAGCGGGAAGCCCATGTTCTCCCGCACGCTCATGTGCGGGTAGAGGGCGTAGCTCTGGAACACCATGGCGACGTCGCGCTCCTTGGGCGCGAGGTCGTTGACGACCTGCCCGCCGATGCGCAGGGTGCCCTCGGTGATGTCCTCCAGGCCCGCGATCATGTTCAGGGTGGTCGACTTGCCGCACCCGGACGGGCCGACCAGGATCACGAACTCGCCGTCTGCGATCTCGAGGTCCACGTCCCGCACGGCGAGGGATCCGTCGGGATAGCGCTTGGTGACTCCCTCGAGGACGATCTCGGCCATGGGTGCTGCCTCCTTGCCTTCGGGCTCATCCCTTGACCGCGCCGGAGGTCAGGCCGGCGACGATCCGCCGCTGGAAGAGCAGGACGAAGATGATGATCGGGACGGTGATCACCACGGCGGCCGCGGCGATCGATCCGGTGGGCTGCTGGAACTGCGAGCTGCCCGTGAAGAACGCGATCGCGGCGGGCACCGTGCGCGCGGACTCGGTGGAGGTCAGCGAGATCGCGAAGAGGAAGTCGTTCCAGCAGAAGATGAACACGAGGATGGCCGTGGTGAACACGCCCGGCGCGGCCAACGGCACGATGACCAGCCGGAACGCCTGGGCGGGCGTCGCCCCGTCCACCTTGGCGGCCTTCTCCAGGTCCCAGGGGATCTCCCGGAAGAACGCCGACAGGGTGTAGATCGCCAGCGGCAGCGAGAAGGTCATGTAGGGGATGATCAGCCCGGGCCAGGTGTCGAAGATGCCGATGCTCCGCTCGATGTTGAACAGCGGGGACACCAGGGAGATCGGCGGGAACATCGCGATGAGCAGCGACATCCCGATGAGCACCTGCTTGCCGGGGAACCGCAGCCGGGCCACCGCGTAGGCGGCCATGGTGCCGAGCACGACGGCGATCACCGTGGCGATGAGGGCGATGCCGATCGAGTTGATCAGGGCCCGGGTGAACTCGGAGGTCCGGAAGATCCCCTTGTAGTTCTCCCAGGTCCAGTCGGTGGGGATGTAGCTGCCGTCGGTGAGGGTGCTGGGCGCCTTGAACGACAGGGCGACGATCCACCACACCGGGAACAGGGCGTACAGCACCACCACGACGTTGACGACGCCCCATCGCGTCGCGTGCGACCTGCCGGCGGCGGCCATCAGCGCTTCACCTCCGCGCCCGGTGCGGCGGCGCCGAACAGCTTGACGAAGGTGAAGGCGATGATCCCGACGCAGATGAAGATCAGGACCGAGATCGCCGACCCGATGCCCAGGTTCAGCGCGGTGAACAGGTTGTCGTAGCCGAGGATGGACAGGGATCCGGTGCCGTGGGCGCCCGCCGTGAGGACGTAGATGTTGTCGAAGATCCGGAAGGCGTCCAGGGTGCGGAAGAGGAGGGCGACCAGGATCGCCGGTTTCATCAGGGGCAGCATCACCTTGGTGAAGCGCTGCCAGGGGGTGGCTCCGTCGACCATGGCGGCTTTCAGCGTCTCCTCGGGAACCAGGGCGAGGCCGGCGAGCAGCAGCAGCGCCATGAAGGGGGTCGTCTTCCACACCTCGGCCAGGATGATCAGCCACAGGGCGGGCCACTGCTCGGTGAGCGGGGCCTCCCCGCTGGGCAGCAGCCCGGCGAGGTAGCCGAGTTCGGGGGTCCAGGCGTACTGCCAGGAGAAGGCGGCGACGACGGTGACGATGCCGTACGGGATGAGGACGGCGGTGCGGACCGTGCCACGCGCGAAGAGTGTGCGGTGCATGACCAGGGCGAGGCCCATGCCGAGGACCAGTTCGATGGCCACGGACACCACGGTGAGGAACAGCGTCACCCAGAAGGCGTCCCACCAGAACGGTGAGGTCAGCACGGCCCCGTAGTTGCTGAGGCCGGTGAACTCGGCGCGGTCGGGGAAGCGCAGGTCGTAGCGCTGGAGGGACAGGTAGACCGCGTAGCAGATGGGGTAGGCGGTCACGGCGACCATGACGATCACGGCGGGCGCGCACAGCAGCCAGCCGAGCCGCCGCTCCTGCCGGGCGCCCGCCGACAGGGCCTTCTTGTCCTTCGCTTCGTCCTTCGCCGGCTCTGCCATGGTGCTCACGGGATCACACCCTCGGATCGCAGGGCCTCGTCGATCTGTTCCCTGATGGTGGAGACGTCGCTCTCCGGCTGGATGTCGGAGGGCGGGGACAGGGTGTGCGAGACGGCGATCGACACGTTCTGGTAGGCGGGGGTGAGCGGCCGTACGCTCGCCGACTCCAGGGAGCTCAGGACCTCCTTGGAGAAGGGGTACTCCTTCATGAACTCCGGCTCGTCGTAGAGGGCGCGGAGGGTGGGCGGGAGTCCGCCCTTGAGCGCCGCGTTGAGCTGGTTCTCCCGGTCGCGCAGGCACAGGGCGGCGTCGAAGGCCAGGTCGGGGTGGCGGGAGTAGGCGCTGACGGCGAGGTCGATGCCGCCGATGGTGGGGCGGGAGGGGCGGTCGGCGTCCACGCGGGGGTAGACCGCCCAGCGGAAGTTCTTGAAGAGCGTGGGGTTGTTGCTCTTCATCGACGGATAGACGAACGGGTAGTTGATCTCGAAGGCGGCGACTCCCGACTCCATGGCGAGCCGGTTCTGGTCCTCCATCTGGTTGGGCAGGGAGGGGTCGGCGGCCGGGGAGCGGGCGAGGTCCCGCATGATCGAGGCGGCCTTCACGGCGGGCGGGCCGAGGGAGGGCTCGGTGGCGCTCGGGTTGAGGATGGTGCCGCCGGCGCTGTTGATCAGGGAGTTGAACCAGACGGTGAGGCCCTCGTACTGGGCGCCCTGGATCTCGGCGTAGTGCGGTTTGCCCTGCCGGGCCAGGTCGCGGGACATGTCCAGCATCTCGGCCCAGGTCGTGGGCGGCTTCGGCACGAGGTCGCTGCGGTACCAGAGCAGTTGGATGTTGGTGTTGTACGGGACCGCGTAGAGCTTGCCCTTCCAGGTCGCCGTCTGGATCGGCACGTCGAGGGTGCCCTCGGTGGCCCGGCGCTTGTTCTCGCCGGTCCACTCCTTGATCCAGCGGGCCTCGGCGAACTCGGCGGCCCAGGTGACGTCCAGGCCCAGGATGTCGAGGGAGTCGTCCTCGGCGGCGAGGCGGCGCACCATCTGCTGGCGCTGGCCGTCGGCCGCGCGGGGCAGCTTGTTGTAGACGATGCGGTAGCGCCCCCCGGAGTCCCGGCTGCACCGGTCGGCGGCCTCCTGGAGGGCGCCGGAGTCGTCGGGGAAGTTGTACCAGTTGAGGGTGGGGCGGGAGCTCTCGTCGTCACCGCCGCAGGCGGCGAGCGTCGAGGCGAGCACGGTCAGGGCGAGCAGCGCCCGTGCGCGCCGCGGCCTTCTGTGACGTCCGCACCTCGCGTGCAATCGCTCCACACCTCGCTTCCGGGACGGCGGCACGGGCGTCGGAACCCGCGACGGTGTCTCCGCCGGAACGTTAGATAGCCAGGAAAGCGACATCAAGGACATACGCGGGCGATTCTTAGGGCGCCCGGACCGATGAGTTCGCGCCCTCCGGGCGGTCCGCACTCGTGACACTCCAGGAAAGGACACCGCCATGTCAGAGCTTCTCGTCGACTTCATCACCTCCCTCGACGGCTACGCGTCGGGAGAGGGGTGGCCCGGGTTCTGGGGCCTCGAAGGCCCGGAGTACCTCGCCTGGCTCGGCGAACAGCCCGAGGTCACGTACCTGATGGGAGCGAACACCTACCGACTGATGTCCGGCTTCGCCGGGGGCGACGTCCCGGCCGGCCAGGACGAGTTCAGGGACGAGGAGAAGGAGTCCGTCGACCAGCTCACGCGGGCGCCCAAGGTGGTGTTCTCCTCCTCGCTGGAGGAGCCGCTGAAGTGGGCGAACTGCACGCTCGTCCGCGACGACGCCGTGGAGGCCGTCCGCGCCCTGAAGGAGAGCGGGTCGGGGATCCTCAGCACCATCGGCAGCCTCAGCCTGTCCCGGTCCCTGCTGCGGGCGGGCCTCGTCGACCGCTTCCGGGTGGTGATGTTCCCGGTGATCACCGGGGCCACAGGCGCGGAACGCATCTACGACGGCTACCCGGACGTGGCCCTCGAGATGACCGGGAGCCGCACCTTCGACGGCTGTACCCAGCTGGTCGAGTACACGCCCCGCGTGCTTGAGCACCCGCCCCTGGGCGCCCCCGCCTGACGGGAGCGACATGCGTCAGGGCCGGTACCGGATGTCATCCGGTACCGGCCCTGATTCACGACTCGCACAAGTCGGGACGACAGGATTTGAACCTGCGACCCCTTGACCCCCAGTCAAGTGCGCTACCAAGCTGCGCCACGTCCCGTTGCCCGCCTGACCTGGGGATTCCCCCGGCCGAACGCGCACGGAAACCATACCGCACTCAGGACGGTGATCGCGCATCCGTTTCCCCGCGCGCAACACCTCCGGGTGACACTTGACCTCAACTTCGGTTGAGGTCGCACGATCGACTCATGACGATCACCGAGCAGCGCACGCAGACGTTCGGATACTCCGATCTCCCGGGCCTGATGGGGCTGATGACCGGGGACGAGAAGCACGGACCTGCCGCGACGTCCACGCTGGACGTGCTGTGGGTCCTCTACGACCGGGTGCTCCGGGTCGGCCCGGACAGCGCCGGCCACCCGGGACGGGACCGGTTCCTGCTGTCGAAGGGACACGGGCCGATGGCGTACTACGCCGTCCTGGCCGCGAAGGGATTCCTGCCGGTGGACCGGCTGCCCGCCTTCGGCTCCTACGACTCCCCGCTCGGTCATCACCCGGACCGGACGCTCGTGCCGGGCGTGGAGATCGGCAGCGGGTCGCTGGGGCACGGGCTGCCGATCGCGGTGGGCACGGCGCTCGGGCTGCGCGCCCAGGGGCTGCACGACCCGGCGGTGTGGACGCTCATCGGGGACGCCGAACTGGACGAGGGCAGCAACCACGAGGCGATCGCCTTCGCCGGCCCCGCGGGCCTGAACCGGCTGCACACGGTCGTCGTCGACAACGCCTCGGCGTCGTACGCCCGTCCGGGCGGGATCGCCGCGCGGTTCGAGGCGGCCGGGTGGTCCGCCCGCACGGTCGACGGCCGTGACCACGAGGCGCTGTACGCCGCGTTCACCGCCCCGCACCCGGGCAGGCCGCACGTGGTCGTGGCGCGCGTCGAGCCCAAGAACGCGTGAGCGCCCCCTCCCCTCCCGACACCTCACTCATCCTCACCGCTCTTCGGAAGGACGTTTCCCGTGGACACCATGCGTGATCGTTTCGTTCCCGTCGTCACCCGGCTGCTGGACGAGGACCCGCGGGTCGCCGTGGTTCTCGCGGAGATCGGCGCGGACGGCTTCGCCGACGCCCGGCGCCGCCACCCTGACCGGGTGGTCAACGTCGGCATCCGGGAGCAACTGCTGGTCGGCGCGGCGTCCGGGATGGCGCTGGCCGGGATGCGCCCCGTGGCGCACACCTTCGCCAGCTTCCTCGTCGAGCGGCCGTTCGAGCAGGTCAAGCTGGACCTGGGGCACCAGGACGTGGGCGCGGTGCTGGTGAGCGCCGCCGCCTCCTTCGACTGGCCCGCCGGCGGCTACACCCACATGGCGCCGGGCGACGTGGCGCTGCTCGACACCCTGGACGGGTGGACGGTGCACGTGCCCGGGCATCCGGACGAGGCCGAGACGCTGCTGCGGCACGCGGTGGCCGCCGGCGACGACAAGGTGTACGTCCGGCTCTCCCTTCAGTCCAACGCGGCCGGGCGGCCCGTGGACGGGCAGCGGTTCCTCACGGTGCGGGAGGGGCGCGCGGGGGTGGTGGTCGCGGTCGGGCCGATGCTGGACGCCGTGCTCGCGGCGACGGAGGGCCTGGACGTCACCGTCCTGTACGCCGCCACCGTCCGCCCCTTCGACGCGGCGGCGCTGCGCCGGGCCACGGCGACTGCGGGGACGGACGTCGTGCTGGTGGAGCCGTATCTGGCGGGGACGTCGACGGCGGCGGCCAACGACGCGCTGGCCGACGTGCCGCACCGGGTGCTGGGGCTGGGCGTGGGCCGGGCGGAGCTGCGCCGCTACGGGCAGATCGACGAGCACGTCGCGGCGCACGGCCTGGACGCGCGGTCGCTGCGCGAGCGGATCACTCGGTTCACCGCCGGTGCCGTGCCCGCCGGTGCCTGAGCCGGCCGCCTGGGGCGGGGTGCGCGCGGCGGCCGCCGGGCCCCCCCTCCGGACCCGGCGGCCACGCGTGATCGGGATCATGTCACGGGGCACTGACAACGGGAGGGGGCCGGACGGCCCGGCTCCGTCAGCCCCCGGACGGCAGCCCCAGCCGGGGGTGCGCATCCAGCAGCCGGGGCGGGGCGGCCTGGCGCCAGGAGTCGGCGAGGATGTCCCGCAGTTCGTCCTCGTCCTCCAGCGCCGCGAGCCGGACCCGCACCCACGCGAACTGCGCCTCGTGGTCCGCGATCCAGAACTTCTCCGGCTCGGCGAGGGCCAGTTCGTCCCGCTCCTCCTTGGGGCAGCGCACGGCGATCGACGTCTCCTCCTCCGGCAGGGTGGCGAACATCTTCCCCGCGACCCGGAACGTGGGCATGCTCCAGGCGACCTTCTCCGTGGTGTCCGGCAGGGACAGGGCGATCCGTCGTACGTCTTCGGCATCCGGCATGGCTGGCACGGTAGCGGGTGGGACGGACAGTCACCGTTCGGCGCCCGCCGCTCCCGGTTCCGGGGGCTCCGCCCCCGGGCCCCCGTTGCGCAGTTCCCCGCGCCCCTGAAGGGTGTTGCCCTCGCGCGGATCCGGAAGAACCGGCCTCTTGTAGTAGATCGTCGTCGGCCGCAGCACGCCGGCCGGGTCGGCCGCGTAGTCCGGAATCGCGCCGACCTCGGTCCAGCCGGACGTGCGGTACAGGTGCTCGGCGGGGCTGCCGGTCTCGGTGTCCAGGTGCAGCAGGGTGATGCCGTCCGCGGCCGCCGCCTCCTCCGCGACCGCCAGCAGCCGGCGGCCGAGGCCCTTGCCGCGCGCCGAGCGGCGCACCATCAGCTTCACCAGTTCCGCGCGGTGCGCGCTGTTCGGCTTGTCCGCGGGCAGGGCGAGGCTCACGGTGCCCAGCACCCGTCCCGGCTCCTCGGACGCGGTCCACACCGTGAGCCGTCCGGCGGCGACAGCCGCGCACCGCTCCGTCCACCAGGCGACGGCGGCCGGGTGGTCGAGCGGGGCGAGGAAGCCGACGGACGCGCCGCCCTCCACGGCGTCGGCGAGCAGGTCGGCCAGCGCGCCGGTCATCTCCAGGAGCCGGGCGGCATCGGGGCGTTCGATGTTCACGGGCGCACCACCGCCAGCACGTAGCGGACGTTCCCGGGGCCGGGGCAGCGGAAGCGGGTGGGGCCCCGGACGCGGAGCCGGAGACAGTCGCCCTCGCCCACGAGGTGCCCGATGTCGCCGACGGTGACGGCCAGCGTGCCTTCGAGCACCCAGATGTGCTGTTCCAGGCCGGGGACGGGCGGCCGGTCGTAGGGAATGTCCGCACCGACGGTGAGGCGGCCCTCGACGAGTTCGCCGCGCAGTCCGGCGTGCGGCGGGGACACGGAGCGGCGGACGAAGCCGGAGGCCTTGTCCCGCCACACCGGCTGGTCGGCGGCGCGCACCACCGGTGCCGGCTCCGCCTCGATCTCGCTGAGCAGCTGGGACATGGTGCGGCCGTAGACGACGCAGAGGCGGTTCAGCAGGGAGGCGGTGGGGCTGGTCTCGGCCCGCTCGGCGCGGGACAGCGTGGACCGGCTGATGCCGCTGCGCTCGGCCAACTCCCCCAAGGACCAGCCGTGTTCGGCGCGGAGTTCGGACAGACGCGCACCGAGCCGGACGTCGACGGGATCGGGGACGAGCCCTTGCCCCTGTTTCATATCCGGGACGATATCCCGAATGTGAACAGCCCGGAAGACCTCAGAGGAGGGCGCCGCCGGAGACCTCGATCCGCTGAGCGGTGACCCAGCGCAGGCCGTCGGAGGCCAGGGTCGCGATGGCGTCGCCGATCTCCTCGGGTTCGCCGACGCGGCCGAGCGCGGTCTGCCCGCCCAGAACCTGGCGCATCCCGGCGTCGTCCCGCATCGCCCCGCCGTTGAAGTCCGTGGCGGTCGGCCCGGGGGCGACGGAGTTGACCCGGATGCCGCGCGGGCCGAGCTCGGCGGCGAGGGTGCGGCTCAGGGCTTCGACGGCTGCCTTCGAGGCGGAGTAGACCGACGTGGCGGGACTGGTGTGCCGAGTCAGTGACGTCGAGACGTTGATGACGTGGCCACCCTGGGCCAGCAGCGGCACGAGCGCCTGGGTGAGGAAGAACGTGCCCCGGACGTTGGTGCCCATCACCGTGTCGAAGTCGTCGGTCGTGACGCCCTCCAGTAGTCCGAAGACCCCCACCCCGGCGTTGTTGACCAGGATGTCGAACCGCGAGGCACCCCAGCGCTCCAACTGCTCACCCAGTGCGGAGGTGAAGGACGGGAAGGAGGAGACGTCACCGATGTCGAGCCGGAGCACGGCGGCGGTCCCGCCCGCCGCCCGCACCTGTTCCGCCGTCTCCCCGGCCCCGTCCGCGTCGCCGCGGTGGGTGAGCAGGACTCGTACGCCGCGCGCGGCCAGGGCGACGGCCGTGGCGCGTCCAAGGCCGCGATTCGCACCGGTCACCAAGGCGATCCTGTCGCTCGTCATGGAGGGTCCCTTCGCTGCGCGGCCACCGGATCATCCGGCGTCGCAGATGCGATGCGAGTCACTCGACTCACCTTCCTCTCCCACCGTAGCAGGACCGAAAGGCGAGTCAAGTGACTCGCCTCGGGTTTACGGCATACTGTCCGCATGGCAGCAGAGCTCTCCGTACACCACCGCAGACTCGCTCAGCGCAAGCGGGAGGCGATCATCACCGCGGCCACGGAACTGTTCCTGGACCGTGGCTACGACGGCACCTCGCTGGCCCGGATCGCCGAAGCGGCCGGGGTCTCGAAGTCCACGCTGTTCAAGCAGTTCCCGACCAAGGCGGCACTCTTCGAGGCCATCGTCGCCGAGTCCTGGCAGCGTGACGCCGACGACGAGGCCGCGCGGCCGCGGACAGGAGACCTGCGTTCCGGGCTGACCGCCATCGGCCGCCGCTATGCCGACCTGGTCGGGCGGCCCGGCATGGCCGCCCTGTTCCGGATCGTGATCGCCGAACTGCCTCGTTTCCCCGAACTGGGACGGATGCAGTTCCAGCTCGGCAAACTGCCCTACTTCACGTCCGTCCAGCAGTACCTGGAAGCCGAGCACGAGGCGGGCAACGCCGAGGTGCCGGACGCCGAGAGCGCCGCGAACCAGTTCCTCGGCATGATCGCCAACTACGTCCTGTGGCCGCGCATGCTGCTGACCGACTGGGACCCCACGGCCTCCGACATCCACCACGCCGTCGACGAGGCCGTCCGGACCATGCTCGCCAGATACGCCCCGGCCCGCCGGCCCGACCCGAAGCCGGAAGGCTGACCGCGGCGCTCCACGCTCGACATGCGGGTCGCCTTCGTCCGGCGAGGGCCTCTCAGGCGTCCTCGGCGGCCGCGCGGAGCGCGTCCAGCACCGGGCGGATCAGCGGATGCCCCT
Source organism: Streptomyces sp. NPDC014764 (assembly GCF_043082785.1). Lineage (NCBI taxonomy): Bacteria > Bacillati > Actinomycetota > Actinomycetes > Kitasatosporales > Streptomycetaceae > Streptomyces > Streptomyces sp. NPDC014764. The sequence goes on from NZ_JBIBXY010000006.1 coordinate 442,096, forward strand.
CCGCGCCCCGGCGCACGGCGGCGAACACCCGGCGCGTGGGCGCCACCCCGTCGACCGGGCGCACGACCACGCCGGTGAGGTCCGTCCCGCGCAGCGCCGACCGGGGCACGAGGGCCACGCCGACGTCCGCGGAAGCGAGCGCGACGACGGCGCGGAAGTCGTCCGAGGAGTGTTCGAGACGCGGCTGGAATCCGGCGTTCTCGCAGGCCAGCACCACCACGTCGTGGCAGGGGTTGCCGGGGTACGGGCCGATCCAGGGGTCCTTGGCCAGCTCCGCGAGCGGCACCTCGGGCCCGTCGGCGAGGCGGTGGGTGACGGGAACGACCGCGTCGAACGGCTCGGCGTACAGGGGGACGTGCGTCAGCCGCGGGTCGTCGGCGGCGGGCGCCCCCCGGTACTCGACCGCCACGGCGACGTCGACCTGCCGGTCCAGCACCATCGGGAGGCTCGCGTCGCCCTCCGCGTCCTGCACCCTGATGCGGATGCCGGGCGCCGACCGCGCGAGCCGGGCCACCGAAGGTGCGACGACCTGCGCGATGCCGGTGGCGAAGGCGGCGACCGTGACGGTGCCGGCCTCCCCCGCCCCGTACGCGGCCAGCTCGGCCTCGGCCCGCTCCAGCTGGGCGAGTACCGCGTGGGTGTGGCTGAGCAGGATCTCCCCGGCCGGGGTCAGCCGTACGCCCTTGGCGCCGCGCTCGACCAGGCGGTGACCGGTCTCCTGCTCCAGCGCGGTGAGCTGCTGGGAGACGGCCGAGGGGGTGAGGTACAGCGCGGCGGCCGCCGCGGTGACCGTGCGGTGGTCCGCCACCGCACGGAGGATGTGGAGCCGCCGCGCTTCGATCATGGGATCGATTGTCTCAAATGCAGCGGTGCGCGACGGTCAGGCGTCGAGCTCCGCACGGGCCGCGACGAAGGCGTCGACGGCACGGTTCACGTCGTCCGTGGAGTGCGCGGCCGAGAGCTGCACGCGAATGCGGGCCTGGCCCTGGGGCACGACCGGGTAGGAGAACCCGATCACGTACACGCCGCGCTCGAGCAGCAGCTCCGCCATGCGTCCGGCGCGGGAGGCGTCGCCGATCATCACGGGGGCGATGGCGTGGTCGCCGGGGAGGATGTCGAATCCCTCCTCGGTCATCCGCCGGCGGAACAGGGCGGTGTTCTCGGCCAGGCGGACGCGCAGGTCGTCGGCGGACTCCAGCAGGTCGAGGACCTTCAGGGAGGCGGCGGCGATGACCGGGGCGAGCGTGTTGGAGAACAGGTACGGGCGGGAGCGCTGGCGCAGCAGTGCGACGATCTCGGCGCGGGCGGCGACATAGCCGCCGGAGGCGCCGCCGAGGGCCTTGCCGAGCGTGCCGGTGATGATGTCGACGCGGTCCATCACCCCGTGCAGCTCGGGGGTGCCGCGGCCGCCGGGGCCGACGAAGCCGACGGCGTGCGAGTCGTCGACCATGACCATCGCGCCGTGCCGGTCGGCGAGGTCGCAGATCTCGTCCAGCGGGGCGACGTAGCCGTCCATGGAGAAGACGCCGTCGGTGACGATGAGCTTCCGGCGGGCGCCGCCCTCGGCGGCCTCCTTCAGCCGGCACTCCAGGTCGGCCATGTCACGGTTGGCGTAGCGGAAGCGGCGGGCCTTGGACAGCCGGATGCCGTCGATGATCGACGCGTGGTTGAGCGCGTCGGAGATGACCGCGTCCTCGGGGCCGAGCAGCGTCTCGAACACGCCGCCGTTGGCGTCGAAGCAGGAGGAGTAGAGGATCGTGTCCTCCTGGCCGAGGAACGACGACAGCCGCGCCTCCAGCTCCTTGTGCACCTCCTGGGTGCCGCAGATGAAGCGGACGGACGCCATGCCGTAGCCCCAGCGGTCCAGGGCCTCGTGGGCGGCGGCGATCACCTCGGGGTGGTCGGCGAGGCCCAGGTAGTTGTTGGCGCAGAAGTTGAGGACCTCGCCGGGGCGGCCGCCGGCGGTGACGTTCACGGTCGCGGACTGCGGGGTGCCGATGACGCGCTCGGGCTTGTGCAGCCCGGCGGCGCGGATCTCGTCGAGGGTGGCGCGCAGGTCGTCGCGCACGGAGTCGAACATCTCAGAAGCTCCTTGGGAGGCAGATGGCTTACGCGGTCCAGTCGAGGATGACCTTGCCGCCCTTGCCGCCGGCGGCGTCCTCGAAGGCGGCCTCGAAGTCGCGGTGGGAGTAGCGGCCGGTGATCACGGGGGCGAGGTCGAGCCCGCCCTCCAGCAGCACCGACATGGCGTACCAGGTCTCGAACATCTCACGGCCGTAGATGCCCTTGACGGTGATCATCGAGGTGACGATCCGGGACCAGTCGACCGGGAACTCCTCGGCGGGCAGGCCGAGCATGGCGATGCGGCCGCCGTGCGTCATGTTGGCGATCATGTCGCGCATCGCCTCGGGGCGGCCGGACATCTCCAGGCCGATGTCGAAGCCCTCGCGCAGGCCGAGGGTGTGCTGCCCGTCGGCGATCGTCGACTCGGCGACGTTCAGCGCCAGGGTCGCGCCGATCTTGCGGGCGAGCTCCAGGCGCTCCTCGCTGACGTCGGTGATGACGACGTTGCGCGCTCCGGCGTGCCGGGCCACGGCGGCGGCCATCAGGCCGATCGGCCCGGCGCCGGTGATCAGGACGTCCTCGCCGACCAGCGGGAAGGACAGCGCGGTGTGCACGGCGTTGCCGAACGGGTCGAAGATCGCGGCGATGTCGAGGTCGACGGGGACCCGGTGCACCCAGACGTTCGTCGCGGGGAGCACGACGTACTCGGCGAACGCGCCGTCGCGTCCCACGCCGAGGCCGACCGTGGCGCGGCACAGGTGGCGGCGGCCGGCCAGGCAGTTGCGGCACTTGCCGCACACCAGGTGGCCCTCGCCGCTGACCCGGTCACCGGGCTTGATGTCGTCGGGGACGTCCCGCCCGGTCTCCACGACCTCACCGACGAACTCGTGTCCGAGGACCAGCGGGGTGTCGATCGTCTGCTGGGCCCAGCCGTCCCAGTTCCGGATGTGCAGGTCGGTGCCGCAGATACCGGTGCGCAGCACCATGATCAGCACGTCGCCGGGTCCGACGGCGGGCTCCGGGACGTCCGTGAGCCACAGCCCGGGCTCCGCCTTCTCCTTGACCAGCGCCTTCAACGCTACGGCTCCTGAGGGTGAGTCCCGGGTGCGGGCATGCCGAGGCGGCCCGGTCCGGGAAGAGGAGTGGAATCGACTGCAATCTGCCGTACAACACCCTCACCGGTCCATCGAGGATTTCTTAAGCGCGGCCACAGCTTTGCTTCACGCGTCACCCGTCCGGGCGCGGGCGTGCGCCTCGCGTCACAGCGGCAGCCCGTCGCCCTCCCGGCGCTCCAGCCGCGCGGCGAGCTCCGCGGCCTGCGCCTTGATGGCGGCGAGGCCGGGCTGCCCCCAGCCGCGGGGCCGTACGTCGCTGACCGCCACGGTGCCCAGCACCATGCCGGTGCCGTCGGTGAGCGGCGCCCCCATGTAGGAGCGGACGCCGAACTCGTCCACCACCGCATTGCCCGCGAAGCGCGGATAGTCACTCACGTCCTCCAGCACCAGCGCCCTGCCGCGGGCGATGACGTGGGGGCAGAAGCCGTGGTCGCGGGGCAGCGCCCGGCCGAGCAGGGCGCCGGTGCCGTCGCTGCGCAGGACGGGGGCGACGCCCGGGGTGTGCAGACCCGCGAAGAACTGCCCGTGCTCGCCGGGGAGGTTGACCACGGCGTACGGCGCCCCGGTGAGCTCGGCGAGACCGCGGGCGAACGCGTCCAGCTCGGGATCGGGGCGCTCCCCGAATCCCAGCCGGCGCAGCCTGCGGGCGCGCTCCGGCGCCTGCCGGTCCTCCGGGGTGAGCAGCAGCCGACCGGCCGGGCGGGGCGGGTCGTAGCTCATGGGCGGGCTCCGGGGGCGTGGGCGAAGTTCATGGACGGGCTCCGTGGGGTGTGCGGGGATCACATGGGGGCGCCGTACCCCGTGGGTGTGGCGGGCGCGTGCGCGATGAGATGGCGGACGAGCATGAGCAGGGTCTGAACGCCGGAGCTGGAGATCCGGGCGTCGCAGCGGACGACGGGCACCTCCTCGGGCAGGTCGAGGGCGGCGCGCACCTCCCCGGGGTCGTAGCGGTGGGCGCCGTCGAACTCGTTGACGGCGACGATGAATCCGAGGCCGCGCTGCTCGAAGAAGTCGACCGCGGCGAAGCACTCCTCCAGGCGCCGGGTGTCGGCGAGGATGACGGCGCCGAGCGCACCCTCGCACAGCTCGTCCCACATGAACCAGAAGCGTTCCTGGCCGGGCGTGCCGAACAGGTAGAGCACGTGTTCGCGGTCGAGGGTGATGCGGCCGAAGTCCATCGCCACGGTCGTCTCGACCTTGTTCTCGATGCCGTCGAGTTTGTCGGTGGCGGCGCTGACGGTGGTCAGCAGTTCCTCCGTGCTGAGCGGCGCGATCTCGCTGACCGCGCCCACGAAGGTGGTCTTGCCGACCCCGAACCCGCCCGCCACCAGGATCTTGAGGGCGGTCGGGAACAGGTCGTCGCCGCCGTGCCCGGCGCCGTCGACCCGGTCAGAGCTGTCGTCGTAGTCCATCGAGCACTGCCTCCAGAAGGGCCCGGTCCGTGGGGTTGTGGTGGAACGCGGGGGGTTTGTCGGTCAGCGCCCCGCAGTCGACGAGGTCCGCCAGCAGCACCTTGGTGACGGCCACCGGCAGCCCGAGGTGGGCGGAGACCTCGGCGACCGGGACGGGTGCGCGGCACAGGTCCAGGGCCTTCGCGTGCTCGGGGCCGAGATGGCCGAGGGGGGTGGCGCCGGTGGCCCGCACCTGCGACATGAGGTCGAGGGCGACGGTCGGACGGGTACGCCCGTTGCTGACCGTGAAGGGGCGTACCAGCCGGCCGGCCGCGTCGTCGAGCCACGGCCCGTCACCGGCCGCCTGCACGCTCAAGGCCTCATCGCCGGGGGCTCGACGCCCTGCTGCCGGGGAGCGGTCATCAGGTACGGCCGTACGGACTTGACCAGCATCGCCATCTCGTAGCCGAGCACCGCCGCGTCGGCCTCGCGGCCGGCCATCACGGCGAGGCAGGTGCCGGAGCCGGCGGTGGTGACGAACAGCAGCGTCGAGTCGAGCTCGACGACGACCTGCCGGACGTCGCCGCCGTCGCCGAAGCGGACGCCGGCGCTGCGGCCGAGGGAGTACAGGCCGGAGGCGAGGGCGGCCATGTGGTCGGCGGCGTCCGGGTCGAGGCCGTGGACGGACTTCACCAGCCCGTCGCAGGACAGCAGGACGGCGCTACGGGTGTGCGGTACGCGTTGCACGAGGCCGCTCATCAGCCAGTCGAGGTCGGAAACCTGGGCGGTCGGCGCATCGCTCGCCATGGTGGATCGACTCCTTGGGGTACGAAGGTCTGCGGGAGCGCTGGGGGTGGCGACGGTCATCCGGCGGACGCGCTCCCGTCGTGCCGGACGGTGTGGTCGGTTCGGCGTGCGGGATCGGCCGGCCGCGCGGGCGCGGGGGACTCCGGCTGGGACTCCGCGAGGCTGATGCCCCGTTGGAAGGCGGCCATCAGCTGGGGGTCGTGGCCGGCGACGTGCTCGCTGTCCTGGCGGGGTGCGGGCCCGTCGCGGAGCTGCGGCGCGATGTGCTCCTGGGCGCGGCGGCGGGGCAGTTGGGGCTTGCCCATGGTGCCGCGCACCGGGGTGGTGCGGGGGACGAGCGGGGTGGGCGCGTCCCCGGCCGTGGCGGTCCCGCCGCCCGGCCCGCCGGGCGCGGGGTGTCCGTCGGGCGCGGTGTGCGTGGCGTGCCCGGTGTGCGTGGCGTGCCCGGTGTGATGGACGCCGGGGACGGCTTCGGCGGGGGTGGGGCGGGTGGTACGGGCGCCGCGCAGGGGCAGCGGCGGGGGGAGGGTGCCGTTGTCGGGGGGCGCGGCCGGGGGCCGGCCGGGGTGGGCGGCGGGGGTGAGGGCGGACACGGCGGCCGTGTCGTCCTCCGCGTGGGCGTCCGTCACCGTGTTCACCGGCGGGTGGACCGACGCGTCCGCCCGGGTGTCGACAGGGCCGGACAGCGCCGGGGTGTGACGCCCCGCCGGTCCGGTGCCGCCGTCCGCCGGGGGCAGTGGTGCGGTCGTCCCGGGCGCCCCGGTCACGGCGGCCGGTTCCCCGCCGAGCAGGGACTGCGGCACCACCAGTACGGCCTGCACCCCGCCGTAGATGTTGGTCTGCAGCCGGACGTGGATGCCGTGCCGCCGGGCGAGCTGGGAGACCACGAACAGGCCGATCCGCCCGTCGGCCAGCAGGCTGGCGACGTGCACCTGGTCGGGGTCGGTGAGCAGCGCGTTCATCCGGTCCTGCTCGCCGACGGGCATCCCGAGGCCGCGGTCCTCGACCTCGACGGCCAGTCCGGAGGTGACCAGGTTCGCCCGCAGCAGCACCTGGGTGTGCGGGGCGGAGAACACGGTCGCGTTCTCCACGAGTTCGGCGAGCAGGTGGATGACGTCGGCGACCGCGTGGCCGCGCAGTGTGCCGTCGATCGGCGGCACGAGCTTGACCCGCGAGTACTGCTCGACCTCGGCGATCGCGGAGCGCAGCACCTCGGTCATGGGCACCGGGTTGCTCCACTGCCGTCGGGAGACGGCCCCGCCGAGCACGGCGAGGTTCTCCGCGTGGCGGCGGATGCGGGTGGCGAGGTGGTCGACGTGGAAGAGCCCCTTGAGCAGGTCGGGGTCCTCCATCTCGTTCTCCAGCTCGTCGAGGATGGAGATCTCGCGGTGGACGAGGGACTGCAGCCGCCGGGCGAGGTTGACGAACACCTCGAGCTTCTGCTCGCTGCCCGCCTGGCTCGAGAGCTGCGCCGCCTGCACCACGGCGGTGACCGCGCCGTCGTGGGCGCGGGCGAGGTCGCCGGCGAGCTGGTCGAACTCGTCGCCGTCGCCGCCGCGTTCGTTGCGCCGTCCGCGCGGGGGCGGCGGTTCGCCGTTGCGCAGCGCCTCGACGAGCGCGTGCAGGTCCGCCTCGCGCCGTGCCGTGCTGCGGCGCAGGACGCCCACGCGGTCGTGCACGGACCGGGCCGCGCGCTCGGCGGCCACGGCGGCGATGACGATGCCGGCGAGGGCCACGGCGGTGGCGCCGCAGAGCACGAACCACAGCGCGCCGGTCGGCCTCATCCCGCTGGAGCGGACCGTGAACAGCACGGCGGCGCAGCCGCTGAGGGCCACCGCGACGGGCGGCAGCACGGCGAGCCGGAGCAGCTGGGACCGTATGTGCGACTCGGGCAGGCCGGGCGCGGGCCGGGCGGGCGGACGTCCGTGCCGCCCGCCCTCGCGGCGCTCCGGCCGGGAGGGGGTGCCGCCGCCCCGACGGGCGCCGGGGCCGGGGGGCGCGGCCTTCGGGGCTGCGCCGCTCTGAGGGGTCCGGGCCACGACCGTGGCGCCGACCGTCCCCGGGTGTCGGGGCTCCTCGCCCCGTCGGCTCCCTCGTCCGCCTTGTGGCTGCACGTACCGGTCCCCGCTCCCTGATCCCGATCCCTACGACGCGGCCCTCGGCGCGGGCGTCCTGCGACATGAGCCGTCGGGAGCCGTCACGCCGGGCGACCGACACTCACCGTAGTCGTCACCGCATCATGTGCGGTGGGCAGTTGACAAACTCGTGCGGACAGCATCGCGCTCTGGTATGAGGCGTCGTACGACAGACCGATAACCGTTCGAGCGGATACGACGGGAGTGATCACCAGGCGATCAACGCTGGTCAGAAGCGGTCACGTAAGCGCTCGAGGCGCGGGGGTGTAACGAAGGGCGTGAGCCGGACGAAGCGCGCCCCGGCAGACGCCCTCCGTCCCGGAAGGGCCCCGGAGACGGCTCCATCCCTTCGGGCAGAACATCACTCTGTGTAATGAAGTGCAGGTGTCGGCACCCGTCACACGCGAGGTGCCGTCGACCCCGCGGCGGACGCCCGGAGCTGATCGATCACGTCGTCCAGGTGCGCCGCCACCGCACTTGCCGCCGCCTCCGGATCGGCGCCGGCGACCGCGTCGACGATCGCCAGGTGCTGCGGGAGGGACTGCGCGGGGCGCCCGGGGCGCAGGGCGAGCCGGAACTGGAAGCGGACCATCGGCCCGTTCAGCCGCTCGAGCTGACGGCGCGCCACCTCCTGCCCACTGGCCTCGATGACGAGTTCGTGCAGCCGTTGATTGAGGGCGGAGTACGCGTCCCAGGCGCCGTCGGCGACGGCCTGCCGCATGTCGGCGCCGATCCGCCGCAGCTCCGCGCGCTGCTCGTCGCTCGCCCGGCCCGCCGCCTTCCGCGCGCACAGCTGCTCCAGCGCCGACCGGCACTCGGTGATCTGGACGGCCTCCTCGACGGACACCGCGCGGATCCGGGCGCCTCGACGGGGGACGATCTCGACGATCTCCTCGGCCGCGAGGTCCTGCAGCGCCTCCCGGACGGCGCCACGCGTGGTCCCGTAGGCCTCGGCGAGGTCGAGCTCGACGAGCCGCTGGCCGGGCACCAGGTCCCCGGCGCGCAGGGCCCGCCTGATGGCGTTCGCCACATACTCGCGGCCGGCAGCGCCCGTAAGCTTGTCCGTCACTCCGTCGACCTCTCCCTCGTCTTCCGTCCGTCCCCGGCGGCCCTCGCTGGGAGAACCCTAGTGCGCGGTACGGAGGCGACCGCACCCGGGATCCCATTTGGTGAGCATTTTCGTCGGAACGTCTTGTCAACAATCTCGTTGATGATTTAGCTTCCTCGCATCTTCACATCGTCCGGCGCCACGCCGCCCACCGTGATTCCGTCCACCGAAGGAGCGACCATGTCCGCCGTCGCAGCCGCCCGGGTCCCCGAGGTCGCCCGCCGCGGCTCCCAGACCGCGATCCCCTGCCTGTTCATGCGGGGCGGCACGTCACGCGGGCCCTTCTTCGACGCGCGGCTGCTGCCCGCCGACCCCGCCCCGCGGGACGCGGTGCTGCTGGCGGCGATGGGCTCGCCCGACCCGCGACAGATCGACGGCCTCGGCGGCGCACACCCCCTGACCAGCAAGATCGGCCTGGTGCGGCCAAGCATGCGGCCCGGCGTCGACGTGGAGTGGACCTTCGCCCAGGTGCAGCCCGACGGAGACGTCGTCGACACCTCGGCCAACTGCGGCAACATGCTCGCCGCCGTCCTGCCCTTCGCCGTCGAGACCGGCATGGTGGTGCCGGCCGGCGACCGTACGACGGCCCGGGTGCTGACCCGGAACACCGGCATGGTCGCCGAGATCACCGTCGGCACCCCGGAGGACGCCGACGGGACGCGGCACGTCTCCTACGACGGCGCCGCCCGCATCGACGGCGTCCCCGGCACCGCCGCCCCCGTCGAGATCGGCTTCCTGGACACCGCCGGTTCCGTCGCCGGGGCACTGCTGCCCACCGGGCGCGCCCGCGACACCGTGCGGGTGCCGGGCGTGGGAGCCGTGGACGTCACGCTGATCGACAACGGCCAGCCGCTGGTCGTCGTCGAGGCCGCCCGCCTGGGCGCCACCGGCTACGAGTCGCCGGCGGACATCGACGCCGACGAGGCGCTCAAGGCCCGCGTCGAGGCGCTGCGCCTGGTGTGCGGGGAGACGATGGGCCTCGGCGACGTGCGCGGGCGGAACTACCCGAAGATGACCCTGGTCGCGCCGCCCCGCCACGGCGGCACGCTCACCACCCGCAGCCTCATCCCCCACGTCTGCCACCAGTCGATCGGTGTGCTGGCCGCCGTCACCGCCGCCACCGCCTGCGTCATCGAGGGCACCGTCGCCCGGGACGTGGCGGCCGGGGTGTCCGGCACGGAGCCCACCGTCTCCGTCGAGCACCCGTCCGGCGAGTTCAGCGTCACCCTCGGCCTCGACCCCGCCGACCCGCAGCGGGTGACCCGCTCCGCGCTGCTGCGCACCGCCCGGCTCCTCATGGCCGGCGATTTGCTCGTCCCCCGTTCCGTCTGGGACCCCACTCCCGTCCGTCAGGAGAAGCACGCGTGATCATCGACATCCACGGTCACTACACCACGGCCCCCGCTCCCCTCGGGCAGTGGCGGGACGCGCAGGTGGCCGCGCTCACCGACCCGCTCGGGGCGCCGGACCCGGCGGGCCCGGTGATCGGCGACGACGAGATCCGCGAGTCGATCGAGACGAACCAGCTGCGGCTCATGGACGAGCGGGGCATCGACGTCACCGTCTTCTCCCCCCGCGCCTCCTTCATGGCGCACCACATCGGCGACTTCGCCACCTCCGCCGCCTGGGCGCGGGTCTGCAACGACCTGTGCCACCGGGTGTCCGAGCTGTACCCGGACCGCTTCGTCCCCGGCGCGATGCTCCCGCAGTCCCCCGGCGTGGACCCGGCCACCGTGGTCCCGGAGATCGAGCGGGCGGTGCTGGAGCTGGGCGCGGTCACCGTCAACCTCAACCCGGACCCGAGCGGCGGCCACTGGACCGCTCCCCCGCTGACCGACCGGTCCTGGTACCCGGTGTGGGAGAAGCTCGTCGAGCTGGACGTGCCGGCCATGGTGCACGTCTCCACCAGCTGCAACCCGGCCTTCCACACCACCGGTGCGCACTACCTCAACGCCGACACCACGGCGTTCATGCAGCTGCTCACCGGCGACCTGTTCGCCGACTTCCCGGAGCTGCGGCTGGTGATCCCGCACGGCGGCGGCGCGGTGCCGTACCACTGGGGCCGCTTCCGGGGGCTGGCGCAGGCGCTGGGCCGCCCCGAGCCGGAGGAGTCGCTGCTGCGCAACGTCTTCTTCGACACCTGTGTCTACCACCAGCCCGGCATCGACCTGCTGCTGGAGGTGATGCCCGTGGAGAACGTCCTGTTCGCCTCCGAGATGGTCGGCGCGGTGCGCGGCGTCGATCCCCGCACCGGCCACCACTTCGACGACACCCGCCGCTACGTCGAGAAGGCGGGCCTGACCCCCGAGGACCTGGCCGCCGTCGAGGAGCGCAACGCGCGGCGGGTCCACCCCCGCCTCGACGCCCGGCTGGCCGCCCAGGGCCGCTGACCCCCGCCGACCCCGACCGTTCACCGCGGGCCGACAATGCCCCGCAGAAGCAAGGAGCCGCACCATGCACCACCTCGGAGTCGTCCACCGGACCGTCGACCGCGCCGATCCGGCCGCGGTCGAGGCCCTGTCGCGGTTCGGGGTCGCGACCGTGCACGAGGCGATGGGCCGCCTCGGTCTGATGCGCCCCTACATACGGCCCGTGTACGAGGGCGCGAAACTGTGCGGCACCGCGGTGACCGTGCTGCTCCAGCCCGGCGACAACTGGATGCTGCACGTCGCCGCCGAGCAGGTGCGCGAGGGGGACGTGGTGGTCGCCGGCTGCACCACGGAGAGCGAGGACGGCTTCTTCGGCGAGCTGCTCGCCACCTCGCTGCGTGCCCGGGGCGCCCGGGGCCTGGTGATCGACGGCGGCTGCCGTGACGTGGACGAGCTGCGCGGGATGGACTTCCCCGTCTTCTCCCGGGCGGTGAACGCCAAGGGCACGGTCAAGGCCACCCTGGGGTCGGTCAACGTGCCCGTGGTCGTGGCGAACGCGCTGGTCGAACCCGGTGACGTGGTCGTCGCCGACGCCGACGGCGTGGTGGTCGTCCCCGCCGCCCGGGCCGCCGAGGTCGCGGAGGCTTCCGCGCGGCGCGAGGCGGCGGAGGAGGGCAAGCGGGAGCGGTTCCGGGCCGGCGAGCTGGGCCTGGACATGTACGGCATGCGCGGCCCGCTGGCCGAGCTCGGCCTCACCTACTTCGACTGAATCCGAGGAGCACGATGACCGACCACGACACCGCGGTCACCCCGGGCTGGCTCGACCGGTACCGGGGGCCGAGCAAGCCCGTCTTCGTCCTGCCGCCGGGGGCGGTGGACGCCCACTGCCACGTCTTCGGCCCCGCCGCCGAGTTCCCGTTCGCCCCGGAGCGCAAGTACACGCCGGTCGACGCCTCCAAGCACGACCTCTTCGCGCTGCGCGACCACCTGGGCGTCGACCGCAACGTGATCGTGCAGGCCACCTGCCACGGCGCGGACAACAGCGCCCTGGTGGACGCCCTGCACGCGGCCGGCGGACGCGCCCGAGGGGTGGCGACGGTGCGCCCGGACGTCACCGACGCGGAGCTGCGGCGGCTGCACGAGGCCGGGGTGCGCGGCGTGCGTTTCAACTTCGTCCGCCGTCTGGTGAACGCGGCGCCGCGCGAGGCGCTGGAGACCGTGGCCCGCCGGGTGGCGCCGCTCGGCTGGCACGTCGTCCTCTACTTCGAGGCGGCGGACCTGCCGGACCTCGAGCCGTTCTTCGCCTCCCTGCCCGTGCCGCTGGTCGTCGACCACATGGGCCGCCCGGACGTCACCCGCAGCGCGGACGGGCCCGAGTTCGCGCGGTTCCTGCGGTTCGTGGCGGCGAACGACGTGTGGGTGAAGGTGTCCTGCCCCGAGCGGCTGACCGTCTCGGGACCGCCCGCGCTCGACGGGGAGCGGCACGCCTACCGGGACGTGGTGCCGTTCGCCCGCAAGGTCGTCGAGGAGTTCACCGACCGGGCGCTGTGGGGCACCGACTGGCCGCACCCGAACCTGAAGAACCACATGCCCGACGACGGGCTGCTGGTCGACCACATCCCGCACGTCGCCACCACCGCCGAGCGCCGGCGGGCGCTGCTGGTCGACAACCCCCTGCGTCTGTACTGGCCCGAAGAGGTCCGCTGACGTCACCCCCGGCCCGGTGAGACGGGTCCACCCCCTCCCAGGAGCGTGCAGTGCAGCACATCCGTACCACCAACGCGGCGAACCGGCTGGACCGGCTGCCGATCACGAAGTTCCACAAGCGGACCATCCTCGCGGTGGCGTTCGCCTACTTCTTCGAGTTCGCGGACATCAACACCTTCGCCATCACGGCACCGGTGGTGCGCGAGCAGTGGGGCGCCGACGTGAACCACGTCGCGTACGTCACCTCGCTGTCCTTCGTAGGCATGTTCGTCGGCGCCGTCGTGGCCGGCGGGCTGGCCGACCGGCTGGGCCGCAGACAGACGCTGACCCTGACGACCCTGTGGTTCACGGTGTGGTCGTTCGCCTGCGTGTTCGCCTGGGACATCTGGTCCCTCGGCGTGTTCCGCGTGCTGACATCGGCGGGCCTGTCGGCGATGACGGTCGTCGCCGTCGTCTACATCAGCGAGCTGTTCCCCAGCGCCAAGCGCGGCAAGTTCCAGGCGTACGCCATCGTCGTCGGCATCTGCGGCACGCCCGTCACCAACCTGATCGCCTCCGCCGTCGTCCCGATGACCGACTGGTCCTGGCGGCTGGTCTACCTCTGGGGGTCGCTGGGCGCGCTGTTCCTCTTCTTCGTGCGGCGGCTCGAGGAATCCCCGCAGTGGCTGGAGCAGCGCGGCCGCCACGAGGAGGCCGAGGCGACGCTGACCCGTATCGAGGCGCGCGCCACGGCCGAGCACGGCCCGCTGCCCGAGCCGCAGCAGCCGAAGCCGAAGGGGGCCTCGGTCAAGCCCGGCCCGGGCATGCTGAAGGACAAGAAGTTCCTGTACCCGACGATCCTGCTGTCGGTCCTGTGGATCACCCAGACCATCGGATTCTTCGGCTACTCCAGCTGGGCGCCGACGCTGCTGGCCGCCGAGGGCGTCAGCGTCGAGGACTCGATCTTCTACGTGGCGCTGACGACCGTGGGCGCGCCGCTCGGCTCGTTCCTCGCGGCGATGGTCACCGACCGCTTCGAACGCAAGTGGTGCCTGGTGGTGTTCGGCCTGGTCATCGCCGCGTCCGGCCTGCTCTACGGGCTGACGTTCACGCCGGTGCTGATCGTCGTGTTCGGTTTCCTGGTCAACCTGTTCGAGCGCGGCTACACGGCCCTGGCGTACGCCTACGCCCCCGAGCTGTACGGCACCGAGGGCCGCTCGCTGGGCACGAGCATCGCCTACGGTCTGGGCCGGCTGTCCAACGCGGTGGGCCCGCTGATGATCGCCGGCGTCTACAACGGCATCGGCTACCAGGCGGTGTTCATGGTCATCGCCGGCACCTGGACGCTGGGCGCGCTGGTCCTGGCGGTCTTCGGCCCGGCGACACGGCGGCGCAGGCTGGCGGCGGAGGCGGCGGCGGCCGGTACGCAGCCGAAGTCGGTCACGGCCACGCCCTGAGCGCGGGCGGGCGGGCGACGGGCGGGCCGGAGCACACGCTCCGGCCCGCCCGTCGTCGCAGGGACACCTCTGTACGAGACATGGCCGGCCGCCGTCCTACGGGGTGGCGATCGTGCGGAGCGGGGCACGGCTCACCGGAACCCGCGTCCGGTGCCCGCCGCGCCCGTCCGACCGCGTCACGACCGGGTCCGCCGGACCGAGGAAGCGGGGGTGAAGGGCAGGTGCTCCGCACGAGCCGGGCAATATGAGCCGCACGCGCCCGGCGGCGATGCCCGGGGGCGGAGGGCGGAGGCAGGACATGGGGACAGGTGCGGACGCGGCTTCGCTCGGGTGGGCGCGGGCCTGGATGTGCGTCACGTTCACCCGCGATCTGGGACCCGAGGAGGTGTTCGCCCGGTACGGGGCCGATTCGGAGCGGGCACGTCTGCTGGACCGGGACGCGGCGTCGGACATGGCCGCGGCGGCGTCGGAGGACGGCCCGGTCTCGCTCCTGCGCGCCGGACGGATCGGTGAGTGGACCTTCTGCGTCGAGGAGGACGGCACCATCGGCTTCGGGGACGGAGCGCTCGCGGCGCTGTCCCGCGGCACCGAGACGTACGCCGTGGCGACGACCGACGGGGTCGACGTCTTCCAGCACTGGCGCGACGGCGAGTGCGTCGAGTACTTCGAGCCCGGCATGGAGCACAGCCGGTCGGAGCCGCACGGCCCGTGGTGGGGCCAGGCGGAAGAGGCCCTTGCCGCACAGGGCGGCGAGGGCCTCGGGATGGAGCCGGTGGTGGCTCTCGTGCTCGACCACCTGGGCGTCACTCTGGACGACGCGGTCCTCGCCGGCCCGTGGCCCGGCCTGACGGTCGCCGAGGACGGGACTCCGACGGCCGGGCCGGGCGTTTCCTACGCGGGCGAGGGCCCGGTCCCGCCGGGGGTCTCCATTTCCTGGTCGGCGGGATGGAGCCGGAAGTCGACCACGACGCAGGCGGCCTGTCCGTCCTCGGAGCGGCCGGTCCAGACGGGGTAGGACCCGTCGCCCCAGCCGGCGCTGAAGGCGATGAGGTTCGGCTCGGTCTCCGTGCCGGGCAGTTCGACGCTGGGACGGTCGACGAAGGAGAGGGGGAGGAAGACGTCCTCGTCCAGACCTTCTTCGTCCACGGTCCGGGTCGCGTCCATGAAGGCCACTGTGCCGGTGTCGACGCCGACCCCGTAGAACTCGCCCTCGCCGAGCAGCTCCGGGTCCTCGTCGGGGCGGAGGGTCATCTCCCACGCGTGGGGCGGGGCGTCGGAGAACGTCACCTTGGCTGCGGCGACCCTGATCTCATGGGTTGCGCACAGGAGCGACAGCGTGACCGGGTACTCGCCCGGCGGCACGGCGACGGTCCGCGGTTCGGTGACCCAGCCGGGGTCCGAGACCGCCAACCGCCCCGACGTGATCCGCAGCGGACCGGCGTCGCCGAGCTCGACGACGGCCGGCCCGTCCGGGGTGTCGCGCGGGCCCGGCACGAACAGTCGCTCGATGTTGGTGGGACGCAGCGGTCCCGCTCCCTCGTGCACCGACACGTCGTTGAGGACCACGGTCGCGGCGGGTTCGTGCCCCTGCTGGGCGAGGAACGGAGCGAACACCTGCCAGTCGCCGAAGTCCGGCGCGGGGCAGGAGAGCCCTTCGACGGTCTGGGTCTCCCGGTCACCCTCGGTCAGTCGGGTGTTCCGGGAAGCCAGCAGCTTCCCCGTGCCGAACGGCTCGAAGTCGATCATCTGCGCGCGCCGGGACGCGTCGTCGAACAGGTACACACGCCACCTCCCGCGCGGCCACCGCTCGACCATGCCCAGCGGTCGCTCCCGCGAGGAGAGCAGCACCGCGTACGACATCCCGGCGGCATGTCGGCGGGCCGCGAGCGCGCTCGGTATCGGGTCCGGGTGAGTCGGCCCCTCATGGGAGCCCCACATGTCGCCGTACGACACATCAAGTCTGTCGATCATCACAGTCGGCAGTCTGGCAGCGGGGTCCGACAGTCAGGGTCTGCGCTGTCTCCAGGGTCGTCCCGCGCCGACCGGTCAGCGGTCGCCCGCGAGGTTCGGCTCGCCGCTGGTGGTCTCCTCGCTGCGCTTCGGGCCGCCGGTGTGCCACACGCGCGGGACGGGCGGGGTGAGCGCCCGCCACCAGGGCTCGGTCGGCAGCTCCCCACCCGGCTCGAAGGGGGCACCGGGACGCGGGAAGGCGACGGCCTGGTCCACCGCGCCGGCCGCGTCCTTCATCCACTCCCCCGGCTCCGCCCACGCGTGCGGGGCGAGGTTGAAGGTGCCCCAGTGGATCGGCATCAGCACGCCGCCCGGGTCGCCGCCCTGGAGGTCGAGGTGGGAACGCACGCCCTCCTCGGGCGTCATGTGGATGTCCGGCCAGTACTCCGAGTAGGCGCCGACCTGGATCATCGTCGCGTCGAACGGGCCGTGCGCCGCCCCGATGTCGCGGAAGCCGTCGAAGTAGCCGGTGTCGCCGCTGTGGTAGACGCGGTGCCGCTCACCGGCGACCACCCAGGAGGCCCACAGGGTGTGCTGGGTGTTGCGCAGGCCCCGCCCGCAGAAGTGGCGGGCCGGGGTGGCGGTCAGGGTGAGGCCGCCGACCCGCGTCGACTCCTGCCAGTCCAGCTCGCGCAGCCGGTCCGCGGGGACGCCCCAGCGCTCCAGATGGGCTCCCACGCCGAGGGGGACGGCGAACACGGTGTCGGTGCCGGCCAGTTCCTTGATCGTCGGCATGTCCAGGTGGTCGTAGTGGTCGTGGGAGATCACCACGACGTCCACCTGGCCGAGCGCGGCCAGCGGCAGCGGCACCGGGTGGAGCCGCTTCGGTCCCGCGAAGGGGAACGGCGAGCAGCGCTCACCCCATACGGGGTCGAACAGCGCCCGCTGCCCGTCGATCTCCGCGAGCACGCCGGAGTGGCCCATCCACGTCAGGCGCAGCCCGGTCGCGGGTGGGCGGGTCAGGTCGGCGAGGGTGGTGGGGTGCACGGGGATGGCGCCCTGCGGGGCGCGGCGGGAGCGGGCGTCCTTGTCCAGGTAGATCCTGGCGAGGTCACGGCGCGACCGGGAGGGACGCACACGGGCCGGCCCGTCCGGGTTCTGGAACACGCCGTTCGCGAAGTGCGGGGACCTGCGGATCCGCGCCATGCGCTCTCCGGCCGGCTCCGCGCCGAAGGCCGGCGGCCGCAGGGCACCTAGCCCCGCCCGGGGGGCGGAAGAAGCGGCCACGGTACCTCCAGAGGGAATCGCTCGGAGTTTCCATTATGTGCGGCGGCTCCGGGGGCGGGGGGCGGTTGTGGAAACCGCCCCCCGCTCTCCCGCCACGAGGGCTCCGCCCCCGAACCCCTACGCGCCTACGCGCAGTTCCCCGCGCCCCTGAGGGCGTGATCCGCCCCACGCCTTCGAGACGCGCGAGCACCTCGCCCCTTCGGGGGCGCGGGGAACTGCGCGACCACCCACGAGCCGGCCCGCACACGCCCCGCGGGCCCAGCCACCCCGGGCGCCGAGCGGACCGCCCTCACGCCACCTTCGCGATCCGCGAGCGGATGTCCTCCGGGGACAGCGTCCCCTTCGCCGTGACGTGGTCGCCCGAGGACTCCCCGCGGAGCCGGCGCCCGATCCACGGGACCAGGTACTCGCGGGCCCAGTGGACGTCGTCCCGGCGGATCTCCAAGGTGCCGCGGGGCGGGAGCGGGGGCCACGGCTGCTCCGGGTCGGCCGGGACCTTGAGGCCGAGGGCGAGGCCCGCGCGCAGTGCGACGCGGGTGTGGCCCTCGGGCGAGAGGTGCAGCCGGTCGGTGTCCCACGCCCTGCGGTCCTGCACGCTGCGCAGCGACCAGAGGTCGAGCACGGGGCAGCCGTACCGGTCGGCGACCGCCCTCACATGCCCGTTGTACGTGGCGATCTTGCCCCGCAGGTGCTTGAGCAGCGGGACGCCCCGGGTGTCGAAACCGGTCGTCACCAGGACCGTGCCGGCCGCCGCCGCGAGCTGGGCGACCGCCTTCTCGAAGCGCTCGGCCACCTCGTCCGGGTCGGTGCCCGGGCGCAGGATGTCGTTGCCGCCCGCGCACAGGGAGACCAGGTCCGGGGCGAGTTCGACGGCCCGGGGGACCTGGTCGGCCACGATCTGGTCCAGCAGCTTGCCGCGTACGGCGAGGTTGACGTACCGGAAGTCGCCCTCGGGCCTGCGGTCCGCGAGCAGAACGGCGAGCCGGTCGGCCCAGCCGACGAACGCCCCGTCGGGGCCGGGGTCGCCGACGCCCTCGGTGAAGCTGTCCCCCACCGCCACGTACGACCCGATCACTGTTGCCTTGTCACTCTTCGAATCGTCTGCCACAGCCGGACATGATTCACCTTCGGATGTGACCTACGCGACCGTAGGCGGGGGTTGACGCGCGGTGAGATAAGCCACTTCAAGGTTTGGCCAAGCCAGGAATAGGTACGGTCCCGCGCCTGGCGCGGGCCCCGGACACACCGAAGGCCGGCCCCGTGGATCGGGGTCGGCCTTAGGCGCGCGTGTCAGGAAGGGGTGCCGCGAGGGGTCAGAGGGAGACGCCCTTGCCGCGGAGGTACGAGATCGGGTCCACGTCCGAGCCGTAGTCCGGGCTGGTGCGGATCTCGAAGTGCAGGTGCGGGCCGGTCACGTTGCCGGTCGCACCGGAGAGACCGACCTGCTGGCCGGCGCTCACCGTCTGGCCGGCGGAGACGGACAGCGAGGACAGGTGGGCGTACTGGGCGTAGTGGCCGTCGTTCAGCTGGATGACGACCTGGTTGCCGTACGCGCCGCCCCAGCCGGCGGAGACGACGGTGCCGGCGCCGACGGCCTTCAGGGAGGTGCCGGTCGGGACGCTGAAGTCGACACCGGTGTGGTAGCCGCTGGACCACATGCCGCCGGCCACCTTGTAGGCGGTGCCGATGCCGCCGCCGGGCACCGGGGAGGTGAAGCCGGAGGCGGGGGCGGTCTGCGTGGACGCCTCGTTGGAGGAGGACTCCTCGGCGGCCTTCTGCGCGGGCTTCTCGGCCGGCTTCTCGGCCTTGGGCGCGGCGGGCTTGGCGGCCTGCGGCGAAGTGGACTGCTGCGGGGCGCTCTTGGCGGCGGCCTTGCCGTCGATGGAGAGCTTCAGACCCGGGTGGATGAGCGACGGGTCGTCACCGACGGCCTCGCGGTTGTCCGCGTAGAGCTGCTTCCAGCCACCGTCGACGTGCTCGGCCTCGGCGATCTTGGCGAGGTAGTCGCCGGCCTTCACGGTGTACGTGCGGGCTTCGTCGCCCTTTTCGGCCTTGGCCTGCTGGCCGGTGACGGACAGCGACCGGACCGACGTCTCGGGGGCGGACTGCGGGGTCGCGGCGTGCGCGCCGGTGGCGCCGAGGAACGGCAGGGCGAGAGCGGCGCCACCGGTTCCGGCGACGGCGATGGAGCGGGTGAAGAGCTGGGCCTTGGTACGGCGGTGCTTACCCTTCGCGGGCATGACGAATTCCTCTCCGGCGCCTACGAGGTGAGCTGTCGGGTGCGGACTGGAGATGTCCGGCCGCGTTGCTGCGCGGCTTAACCCCAAGCCTGTTTCCGGGGCCCGGAACAGGCAGTTGTACCTGTGGGTCCCCCGCTCCTGCCGTACGTCGGGTCAGTGTGTGCGGGCTCCGGGCGGCGGCAGGATTAGGCGTCCGTCCGGATCGGTTGGGAACGTAAGCGACCTCGACGCGGCGAAACAAGCGCGGGTTCCCGCGAACCCGCTTTTTCCGTGATCGAAAGGGGGAAAAGACGTCACCGTGCGTCGATCTCTCGAGTGACCCGCCGGTGAAATCCCTTGTCACGGAGGGGAATTACGTGAGCATGGCGACAGCACACGGTCACCGGTATGACGATGCTCACGCACTCCCCCCTCAATTCCCCTTCGATCAGGGCACGTTAACCATAAATACTCTATTCGGACACATCACCCTATTGACTATGAAGTCGAACGGGGCGCCCGGTGCAATCGCGACATCTTGATCTTGGCGAGCCGGGTCCGGGACCTTCCCCTCACGGGCAAACAGAAAGCGACATATTCCAACGCCGTCAGGGCGGCCGACAACTCATTGCCCCTGACAGCCATGTCGTATCGTCGAGTGGTGCCCGTCGACGAGCCGCGGCGACGGCGCGGAGTGGGAGGAGCCGTCCGTGACGCAGGAGATCCCGTCGACCGAGCCCCAGCTGACCGGGGTGCGCAACTTCCGCGATGTGGGCGGGCTGCCCACGGTGGACGGCCGTCGGGTGCGGCACGGGGTGCTGTTCCGCAGCGGTCACCTCGCCCACGCCACCGCGGAGGACGCCGCCTTCCTGGCCTCGCTCGGCCTGCACACCGTGTTCGACTTCCGCAACGCGGCCGACCAGAAGCTGGAGGGCCCGGACGTCGCGCTGCCGGGCGTGCGCAACGTCAACCTGCCGCTGAGCGACCCGGCCGACGGCGCGGAGTTCTGGAAGATGGTGCGCGACGGCGACCTGGACCAGCTGCGCGCGATCCTCGCCGGCGGCCAGGGCGCCGACCGCATGATCACCTCGTACCGCATGATCATCAAGGAGCGCACCGCCGAGCACTCCCAGGTGCTGCGCGCGCTGGCCGAGGACAGCGTCCCCGCGCTGATGCACTGCGCGGCCGGCAAGGACCGCGCGGGCCTCTCGGTGGCGGTGACCCTGCTCGCCGTGGGTGTGGAGCGCGACGCGATCGTCGAGGACTACCTGAAGTCCAACGCCAAGCACCGCCGCTACAAGGTACGGCGCAGCGGCAGCTCCCCCGACGCCTACTCCCCCGAGGTCATGGAGCTGCTCAGCCCGCTCTTCGACGCGCGCGAGGAGTATCTGACGGCCGCCTTCGACACGGTCGGGGAGACCTGGGGCGGCGTGGACGCCTACCTGGAGCAGGGGCTCGGGCTCACCCCGGCCCACCGGGAGCGGCTGCGCGAGCGCCTGCTCGACTGACGTCCGCCTCGGCCGCTACTTCTTCGGCGCGATCTCGAAGAGGAAGTAGATGAAGGCCGCGAAGAGGTGCCCGACCACCACGTAGACGAAGAGCCTCACCCAGAGGGCCCGCGGGAACTTCTCCTCCATGTCTTTGCCGGTCACGGTGTCTCTCCATGGGTCGGGCCCAGGCACAGGGCGGCCGTGGGACTCTGCAGCAGGGTGTGCACGAACAGCAGCTCGACCCCGTCGGGGTCCTGCGCGGCGATGCGGTGCGGGGTGAGCGAGTCGAAGTGGGCGCTGTCGCCCGGGGACAGCCGGTGGAGGGTGTCCCCGAGGCGCAGCCGCAGCCGCCCCTTGAGGACGTACAGCCACTCCTCGCCGGGGTGGACGCGCACGATGTCGCCCTGGGAGCCGTGCGGCACGTGCACCCGCAGCGCCTGCATGCCGCGCCCGGCGGCCCCGGCCTGCCAGTACGTCCAGCCGCCGGCCGCCGTGGGTTCCATGTCGGCGGCGCGCACCACGGCGTCCCGGTCGGCGGCCGACTCCCCGAGCAGCTCGGAGACGGTCGTCCCGTAGATCCGCGCGAGGGAGAGCAGCATCGGCAGCGAGGGCTGGCGCTGTCCGGTCTCCAGCCGGGAGAGGTGGGCGGGCGACAGGCCCGCCTGCCGTGCGGCGGCCTCCAGTGTCAGGGAGGCCCGCCGACGCAGGGCACGCAGCTGAGGAGCGACCGCGGGGAGGGCCTCGACAGGCTCGTCCCGCGGGTCGGACTCGGAGGAGCTCATGCCTCCATTGAGCACCGGACTTTGCCTTTGGGGCAATTTTGTTGCCTCAGAGGCAAAGTCCTCGTGCTCGCCGCGCGGTCAGCGGTTGGCGACCGCCTGCTTCACCAGGGTCCTGCCGAAGTCCCAGATGAGCCCGCCGTCGTGGGCGTCGTCCATCACCGCGGTGAAGGCGTCCACGAACCGGTTCACGTCCCCCTCGTCGACGATCAGCGGAGGGATCAGCTTGATCACCTCCAGGTGGTCCCCGGACACCTGCGTGAGGATACGGTGCCGCTGGAGCAGCGGGACCACCACCATCTGCGCGAAGAGTCCCCTGCGGGCCGCCTGGAGCATGGCCCAGCGCGAGCGCAGCTTCAGCGAGCGGGGCCGGCCGAACTCGATGCCGATCATCAGGCCCCGGCCGCGGACGTCGGCGAGCAGTTCGTAGCGGTCGGTCAGGGCGGCCAGCCGGGTCCGCAGCAGGTCCCCGACCCTGCGCACGTGCGCCACGATCTGCTCGTCCTCCATGACCGACAGCACCGCGAGGCCCGCCGCCATGGCCTGTGCGTTGGCGCCGAAGCTGGCGGAGTGCACCAGCACCCGGTCCATCGACGAGAAGACCTTCTTGAAGATCCAGTCCCTGCCGAGCGTGGCCCCGACCGGCACGTACCCGCCGGACAGCGCCTTGGCCACGCACACCAGGTCCGGCTCCACGCCCTCCTCGTGCTGGTAGGCGTAGAAGTCACCGGTGCGGCCGAGCCCGGTCTGCACCTCGTCGGCGATCAGCAGCGCCTTGTGCCGGCGGAGCAGGTCCTGCGCCGCCCGCAGATAGCCGGGCGGGGCCTCGTGGACGCCCTTGCCCTGGATCGGCTCCACGATCAGCGCGGCCACGTCGCCCTTGCGCAGCTCCCGCTCCAGAGCGTCGAGGTCGCCGAGCGGCACGGCCGTGTCGGGCAGCAGCGGGGCGAACCCGTCCCGGAAGCCGGACTCGCCGTTGACGGACAGGGCGCCGGTGGTCAGCCCGTGGAAGGCGTGGTCGCAGTAGAGCACCCTGGGGCGGCCGGTTGCGTAGCGGGCGAACTTGAGCGCGCCCTCCACGGCCTCCGTGCCGCTGTTGCCGAAGAACACCCGGTCCAGGTGCGGGCTGTGGACCAGGAGCCGTTCGGCGAGCAGGCCCGGCAGCGGCTGGCAGTCGAAGCGGGTGAGGTCGGCGAGCGACAGGTCCAGGACGTCGTGCAGCGCCTTGCGGACCACGGGGTGGTGGCGGCCGAGCCCCATCACCCCGAACCCGGCGAGCATGTCCAGATGGTCGTTGCCCTCGGCGTCCCAGAAGTGGGCGCCCTCGGCGCGCTCGTAGACCTTGTCGAAGCCGATGGTGTGCAGCATGCGCGGGAGCTGCGGGTTGAGGTACCGGTTGTGCAGCTCGTAGCGCTCGGCCCCGCGCTCGGCCAGCAGCGCGCCGAGGTCGAACTTCCCGGCCTGTGACGACTCCGACGCGGACTCCGCGGTGGTCATGCCTGGTGCTCCTGTGCGTCCGGTGACTGTTTCGCGACTTCCTCCCGGGCGGCCAGGCTCGCACTGATCCGCCCGGCGACGTCGACGGGGGTGAGACCGACGTCGGCGAGGACCTCCCCGCGCTTGGCGTGCGCGAGGAACTGCTCCGGGATGCCGAACCGCCGTACCGGCACGTCTACGTCCGCGTCGCCCAGCGCCAGCGCCACCGCGGAACCCACCCCGGCTGCGCGGCTGTTGTCCTCGACGACGGCCACCAGCCGGTGCCGGGCGGCCAACGGCGGCAGGGCGGCGTCGACGGGCTTCACCCAGCGGGGGTCGACGACGGTGCAGCCGATCCCCCGCGCCTGGAGCAGGTCCGCGGCCTGGAGGCAGACGGACGCCATCACCCCGACGGCCACGAGCAGCACCTCGGGGTCGTCCGCTCGGTGCAGCACGTCCATACCGCCGATCCGGTCCACCGCCGGGATCGCCGGGCCGGCGGACTCCTTCGGGAAGCGCAGCAGGGTCGGCGCGTCGTCCACGGCGACCGCCTCGCGGAGCTGGGTGCGCAGCTGGTCGGCGTCGCGGGGCGCGGCGATGCGCAGGCCGGGGACGACCTGGAGCACCGACATGTCCCACATGCCGTTGTGGGAGGGGCCGTCGGTGCCGGTGACGCCGGCCCGGTCCAGGACGAAGGTGACGCCGCAGCGGTGCAGGGCCACGTCCATCAGGAGCTGGTCGAAGGCGCGGTTGAGGAAGGTGGCGTAGACGGCGACGACCGGGTGGAGTCCGCCCGTGGCGAGACCGGCGGCGGAGACGGCGGCGTGCTGCTCGGCGATGCCGACGTCCCACACCCGGTCCGGGAAGCGCTCGGCGAACGGGCCGAGGCCGACCGGGTGGAGCATGGCTGCGGTGATGGCGACCACGTCCTCGCGTTCCTCGCCGATCCTGACGATCTCCTCGCCGAAGACCGACGTCCAGGACGGCCCGCCGGAGGGGGCGAGGGGAGCGCAGGTGAGGGGGTCCATCACCCCGACGGTGTGGAAGTGGTCCTCCTCGTGGGCGAGGGCGGGCTCGTAACCGCGGCCCTTCTCGGTGATGCAGTGCACGAGGACGGGACCGTGGAAGCGTCTGGCGCGGCGCAGCGCGGACTCCACGGCCCGGATGTCGTGGCCGTCGATCGGGCCGACGTACTTCAGCCCCAGGTCCTCGAAGAGGCCCTGGGGGGCGAAGGCGTCCTTGAAGCCCTTCTTCGCGCCGTGCAGCGCCTCGTAGACGGGCGGGCCGACCACGGGGGTGCGCTGCAGGACGTCCTTGCCCCAGGCCAGGACACGTTCGTAGCCGTCGGTGGTGCGCAGGGCGGCGAGATGGTTCGCGAGGCCGCCGATGGTGGGGGCGTAGGAGCGTTCGTTGTCGTTGACGACGACGATGAGCGGCCGGTCCTTGGCGGCGGCGATGTTGTTCAGCGCCTCCCAGGCCATCCCGCCGGTGAGCGCGCCGTCACCGATCACCGCGACGACGTGCCCGTTCTCTCCGCGCACCCGGCGGGCCTTGGCGAGGCCGTCGGCCCAGCCGAGTGCGGTGGAGGCGTGGCTGTTCTCGATGAGGTCGTGCTCGGACTCCTCGCGGGAGGGGTAGCCGGAGAGGCCCCCTTTGCCCCGCAGCTTGGAGAAGTCCTGACGGCCGGTCAGTAGCTTGTGCACATAGGACTGGTGGCCGGTGTCCCACAGGATGCGGTCCACTGGGGACTCGAAGACCCGGTGCAGGGCGACGGTCAGCTCCACCACCCCGAGGTTGGGTCCGAGGTGGCCCCCGGTCCTGGCGACCGCGTGCACCAGGAACTGCCTGATCTCGTCGGACAGTTCACCGAGTTCCGCCTCGGTCAGCGCCTTCAGGTCACGTGGTTGCCGAATGCTCTCCAGAATCGTCACGCTCGGGCCCCCTTCGGTTCCGTGCTGTTCAGCTCACGGTGACGGCCGGCTCCCCCGACGCGATACCGTCCTTCTCCATCTGCTCGGCGATCTTCATCGCCTCTTCGATGAGCGTCTCCACGATCTTCGACTCGGGCACGGTCTTGATGACCTCGCCCTTCACGAAGATCTGCCCCTTGCCGTTGCCCGAGGCCACACCCAGATCGGCCTCACGCGCCTCACCCGGGCCGTTCACCACACAGCCCATGACCGCGACCCGCAGCGGCACCTCCATGCCGGTCAGACCCGCGGTGACCTCCTCCGCCAGCTTGTACACATCCACCTGCGCCCGCCCGCACGACGGACAGGACACGATCTCCAGCCCCCGCTGACGCAGGTTCAGCGACTCCAGGATCTGGATGCCGACCTTGATCTCCTCCACCGGCGGCGCCGACAACGACACACGGATGGTGTCACCGATGCCCTGCGACAGCAGCGCCCCGAACGCGACGGCAGACTTGATCGTGCCCTGGAACGCCGGCCCCGCCTC